>JBOHCG010000427.1:0-6986 GCA_050698735.1 Streptosporangiaceae bacterium
ACCCGGACCGGCGGCGGGACCCGGACCGGCGGCGGGACCCGGACCGGCGGCGGGACCCGGACCGGCGGCGGGACCCGGACAAGGGGCCGGACACGGGCAGGCGGCGGGACCCGGGCAAGGGGCGGGACCCGGACAGGGGGCCGGACACGGGCAGGCGCCCGGATCCGGACAGGGGGCCGGACACGGACAGGCGGCCGGAACCGGACAAGCGGCCTCGCGCCCGGGCACCGGCGGCCGGCCGGCCGGGCCGCGGGAACAGGCGGCGCGAGCCTCCGAACCGCCGGAGCGGCCGCTATCGGATCTACCTCCGCCGGATTGGGCCGCGTATGACGACGAGCCCGCCGATGACGAGCCGGACGAGGAGATGTCGCCGGATGAGCCGCAGGCAGGGAGCCCGCTATCGCTGCCTGCCGAGCTGACCGGCATGGATCTCATCCGGCAGGAGCTGGGCGGTCAGGTGATCGGCGAGATCGAGGGCTGACCCCAAGTAGGCTCTGGCTAGGAGGACGATGTGGAACCCCAGATGGACATGCAGCAGCTGTTCGCCGCGGCCCAGCAGATGCAGGAACAGCTGATAAACGCCCAGCAGGCGCTCGCCGACGCCGAGGTAACCGGAACGGCGGGGGGCGGCCTGGTCAAGGCCACCGTCAACGGCCAGGGCGAACTTCTAGACCTCAGCATCGAGCCGGGTGCGGTGGATCCGGGCGACCCGGAGGAGACGGCGCGGACGATCGCGGATCTCGTGCTGGCCGCGATCCGCGACGCCTACCGGGGTGCCGAGAACCTGCAACAGCAGCAGATGGGGCCGTTCGCGGCCGCCATGTCAGGGGGCGGCCTGCCCGGCATGAACATGCCCGGCGGCCTGAACCTGCCCAGTGGCCTGGACCTCTCCAGCCTCGGCATCGGCGGCGACGACGACGACGAGGATGACACGGAGACCTAGGACCTAGGACCAGCAGTGTACGAAGGGGTCATCCAGAACCTCATCGACGAACTCGGGCGGCTGCCTGGCATCGGCCCGAAGGGCGCCCAGCGGATCGCCTTCCACCTGCTCGCGACCGACCATGCCGACGTCAGGCGGCTCGCGGACGCGCTTATCGAGGTGACCGAGCGGGTACGGTTCTGCCGGACATGCGGGAACGTGGCGGAGGCCGACCAATGCCGGATCTGCCTCGATGTACGACGCGACCCGGCGATGATCTGCGTGGTGGAAGAGCCGAAGGACGTCGCGGTGGTGGAGAAGATCAGGGAGTTCCGCGGCCGCTACCATGTGCTCGGCGGGGCGATCAGCCCCATCGACGGGGTGGGTCCGGACGAGTTGCGGATCAAGGAGCTGATGACGCGCCTGGCGGACGGCACGGTGACGGAGCTGATCCTGGCGACCGATCCCAACCTCGAGGGTGAGGCGACGGCCGCCTATATCGCTAGGCTGGTGAAGCCGATGGGCTTGCGGGTGACCAGGCCCGCGAGCGGACTGCCTGTCGGGGGCGACCTGGAGTACGCCGACGAGGTGACGCTGGGCCGCGCGTTCGAAGGACGGAGACTGCTTGATGTCTGAACCGCCAGCTCAGGGGGGGGAATGGCGGCCGATAGCGGATCAGATCGCGGCGCACGTCAAGGACTTCATCGACGGCGTCGACGCGCTCGCCCGCGGTGGTGGCGACGAGACCGTGCCGATGCTGCTGCTCGAGGTGTCGCAGATCCTGCTCGCCGGGGCCCAGCTGGGCGCCAGCCGAGACGTGATCCTGCCGGGCAACTGGGAGCCCGAGGTGGGCGAGGATCCCGACCTCGACGCGATGCGCACCGGGCTGGCCCTGCGGCTGGCCGACTGCGACGAGTACGCCGAGGTGTTCGACCCCTACGCGGACACGTCCTGCCTGCCATTCCGGATCTCCGATGACATCGCGGCGCTGGCCGCCGATCTCATCCACGGGCTCAGGCACTACCAGGCCGGGCGGTCGCTCGAGGCGCTGTGGTGGTGGCAGTACAGCTACTTCAACCACTGGGGCACCCACGGTGGCGCGGCCCTGCGTGCCCTGCACGCGGTGGTGGCGCACGCGAGCCTGGACGTAGCCGAGGAGAGCACGAGCCAGTGAGCTTGGCGCGAACCACCGTTCGTTCTGAATAAATTGATTTTTGATCTTGGAGGTGCGGCGGGTCCGTGGCGCTCGTGGTGCAGAAGTACGGTGGCTCGTCGGTGGCCGACGCAGATGGCATTAAGCGGGTAGCGCAGCGGATCGTCGCGACCCGCAAGGGCGGCGACCAGGTCGTCGTGGTGGTGTCCGCGATGGGCGACTCGACCGACGAGCTGATGGACCTGGCCCGCCAGGTCAGCCCGCTGCCGCCCGGGCGGGAGCTTGACATGCTGCTGACCGCGGGCGAGCGGATCTCGATGGCGCTGCTCGCGATGGCGATTGCCACCCTCGGCATGGAGGCGCGGTCGTTCACCGGGTCGCAGGCGGGCGTGATCACCGACGCGGCGCACGGCCGGGCGAGGATCATCGACATCAGGCCGAGCCGGATCGCCGAGGCCCTCGCCGAGGGCGCGATTCCCATCGTGGCGGGCTTCCAGGGGGTCTCGCAGACCACCAAGGACATCACCACGATGGGGCGCGGCGCGTCGGACACCACCGCGGTCGCGCTGGCCGCGGCGCTGGCCGCCGACGCGTGCGAGATCTACACCGACGTGGACGGCATCTTCACCGCGGACCCGCGGATCGTGCGGTCCGCGCGGCGGATCCCGCGGATCAGCTACGAGGAAATGCTGGAGATGGCCGCGTGCGGCGCGAAGGTGCTGATGCTGCGCTGCGTGGAATACGCGCGGCGCTACGCAGTGCCCATCCACGTGCGGTCCTCGTTCACCAACCGCAGCGGGACCTGGGTCACCGGGCACGTAGGAGAATCGGAGGTAGCGGGGATGGAGCAGGCCATCATCTCCGGGGTCGCGCATGACCGGAGCGAGGCGAAGATCACCGTGGTCGGAGTGCCTGACCGGGTGGGCGAGGCGGCCAGGATCTTCAGCGCCATCGCCGAGGCGGGCATCAACATCGACATGATCGTGCAGAACGTCTCGGCCGTGGCGACCGGGCGGACCGACATCTCCTTCACGCTTCCCCGCGATGACGGCCAGCGCGGGATGGAGACGCTGCTGCGGCTGCAGCAGCCGGTCGGCTTCGAGTCGCTGCTGTACGACGACAGGATCGGGAAGGTGTCGCTGATCGGGGCGGGGATGCGGTCCCACCCCGGGGTGACCGCGACGTTCTTCTCCGCGCTGGCGACAGCGGGAGTGAACATCGAGATGATCTCGACCTCGGAGATCAGGATCTCGGTCGTGGTGGACCAGGACGACGTCGACCAGGCGGTGACCGCCACGCATCAGGCCTTCGACCTTGACTCCGATCAGGTGGAGGCGGTCGTCTACGGCGGGACCGGCCGGTGAGCCCTTCTGCGACCCGGCCCTCGCTCGCGGTGGTTGGCGCCACCGGCGCGGTCGGCACCGTGATGCTCGACCTGCTGTCGACCAGGCAGGACGTCTGGGGCGAGATCAGGCTGGTCGCCTCGCCGCGTTCGGCAGGGCGGCGGCTGACCGTGCGCGGCCGCCAGGCCGAGGTGATCGCGCTCCGCGAGGACGCCTTCGACGGCATCGACGTGGCAATGTTCGACGTGCCCGACGAGGTCTCCGCGCAGTGGGCACCGGTCGCCGCGCGGTGCGGTGCGGTCGCGGTCGACAACTCCGGCGCGTTCCGGATGGATCCGCAGGTGCCGCTCGTGGTACCTGAGATCAACCCGGAACAGCTGGCCAGCCGGCCGAAGGGGATCGTCGCGAACGCGAACTGCACCACGCTGTCGATGATCGTGGCGGTGGGGGCGTTGCATAAGGCGTTCGGCCTCAGCGAGCTGGTGGTGGCGTCCTACCAGGCCGCCTCGGGCGCCGGCCAGGCCGGCATCGACACGCTCTACGCGCAGCTGGACAAGGTGGCGGGCACCCGGTCGCTCGGCCAGCGGGCCGGCGACGTGCGCGCGGCCGTCGGCGACCTCGGGCCGTTCCCCGCGCCGCTCGCCATGAACGTGGTGCCGTGGGCGGGCTCGGTCAAGCCGGACGGCTGGTCGTCGGAGGAGCTCAAGATCCGCAATGAGTCGCGCAAGATCCTCGGGCTGCCCTCGCTGCGGGTCTCGGCCACCTGCGTCCGGGTGCCCGTGCTGACGACCCACTCAGTGGCGGTGCACGCGGTGTTCGCCGGCCCGGTCGGCAGGGACGACGCCTGGCGGGTGCTGGGGGCCGCGCCCGGGGTCGTGCTCGCCGACGACCCCGAGGCCGGGGAGTTCCCGACACCTGTCGACGTGGTAGGCACCGATCCGTCCTGGGTCGGCCGGGTGCGGCAGTCGCTCGACGACCCGCGGGCGATCGAGTTCTTCGTCTGCGGCGACAACCTGCGCAAGGGCGCCGCGCTGAACACCGCGCAGATCGCCGAGCTGGTGGCGGCCGAGCTTGGGCAGCGCGCGTAGCGCTCTTGGCGTTTCTGGCGTTTTGGCGTGACGATGGCTTCGTCCCCGCTGCGGTTCACCACGTACGACCTGTTCGACCTGTTCGGTTCGGACTCAGCGGAGGCACGCGGGCACTACGAGATGGTCGTCCACCTGCTGGTGACGGTGGAGTACCAGCCTGCGGCGGTGGAGCACCGGCCGATGTCCTTACCTTATGAGGATCTTATGGGACGAATGTCGGCCTTCTGGTGTTAAGCGCATCGTAGGCAGATATATACGTTTTGTGAGACTGGCGGCTCGTGCGCGGAAGAGTTCCGTAAGCAGGGTCCTTGCTGATTTTGAAGATCTGCCATGGTCTGCGGCGGTATAAAAGGCGAGGGAGGCGGGGTAGCGCGAAGGAGGGACGTGCCGGCACATCGCGACGCTCTTGCTAACCCGTGCGTGCTCCGACCCTGGTTCGCCCCTGCGTGCCCCGGTCCCGGTCCCGGTCCCGGTCCCGGTCCCGGTCCCGCCCTGGCCGGCCGGCCCGCCGGGTGCGGGTCGCCTTGGCGGCGTCGCACCATCTCGGCGGACGGGCGGCTGAAATCGCGGGTATATCATTTCGCCGCCAAAGTGTTATTGACGCTGATATAGTCGCTAGTCAACGAGCCAGGGTCTCCAGATAGCAGTCGGCGACGGGCCGTTTTTAAATGGCCTGCCGCGGTCAACCCAGATCATGAGGGAGGTAAGCGTGCCAACCACCGGTGGCCGTTCGTACGGTCGCCAGGGTGTGCGTCCTCATGTTCACGGGGCGGCGGCTGAGCACCTGCCAAAGATCATCACATGCCTGGCCACGCTCTTGGTCGTGGTAGCGTTCGTGCTGGTCATGACCCCCGCGGGGCATGACATCGACGGTGCCACGCAGCGTTTCATGCTGTTCTACGCGGGCGTGTTCGCGCTGCTCGGGCTGACCGGCTCGGTGCTGGTCGGGCTCATCGCGACCGACCGGGTCTTCCTGACGCCGGGCCACCGGGTAATGGCGCAGGCGGTGCACAGGGCCTTCTCATTCGGTGCGCTGGCATTTCTCCTGATACACATCGTGACCGAAATCCTGGCGCAGCGGGTCCACGTCATCGATGCATTTATTCCGTTCCTGTCGCCATTCCGCACTTTTTACATCGGGCTCGGCACGCTCGCGTCGGATCTCATCCTGCTGATCGTGGTGAGCAGCATCCTGCGCAAGCGGTTCACCGCGCAGGGCCGGGCCTGGCGCTGGCGGGCGATCCACTACAGCGCCTACGCGGCGTTCGTCCTCGGGGTGCTGCACGGCCTGCTCGGCGGGCGGACCGCCAAGCCGTACGTGGACTGGAGTTACGGGTTCGCGATCGCGCTGACCGCCCTGGGCCTCGTGGTCAGGTTCCTTGCCGCGTCGCTGCGGTCGAGGGAGAACCTGAGCGCGCCGCCGGGCGCCGACCGTCCCGGCGCCGCCTCCTCGGCCGCTCGCCGCTCATCGTCGCTGCACGCCGCCGCGATGAGCCTGGCCCAGGCGCAACTCGGCGCGACCGTTCAGGTGCTGCCCGGCGGCGTGG
Organism: Streptosporangiaceae bacterium; assembly: GCA_050698735.1. GTDB lineage: Bacteria > Actinomycetota > Actinomycetes > Streptosporangiales > Streptosporangiaceae > Palsa-504. The sequence goes on from JBOHCG010000427.1 coordinate 6,054, forward strand.
GCCTGCCGGGCACAGGTCCGCGGACCGCGCTTCCGCCCGCCCAGGGCAGGTCGCTGGCGTCGGGCCCGCTGCCCGCCCTCGGCGCGGCACCGGCCTACGCAAACCTCGGGTTCATCCCGCTTGGCGCGCCTCCGTACAGCGACGGGGGACCGGCGGCGGGCTTCGGCGGCGGGCCGGCTGGGCCGGCTGGGCCGGCTCGGTTGCCGGGACCTGGGCAGGCGGCCAGGCAGCCGTTGTACGAGCCCGGGTATGACGGGCCGCCCCGCTTCGTGGGCGCGCCCAGGGACCAGCTGCCCCAGGGTGACGCGTCCTCGTATCCGTACGGCGGCCGGGAGTACCCGGGCGGCCGACCGCACGGTGACGGCGGCCGTCATCGAACCGGGGCGCACAGGTCGCTCGGACCCTACGGCCCGAGTCAGCCGGGAGAGGTGAGTCGGGGCGAGCGGAACACGGGCCCGCTGCCGCGCGCGGCAGGCCCCGCGCCACGGGCCGACTCCGGGCCGTTGCCGCGGGCTGATTCCGGGCCCATGCCGCGGGCTGATTCCGGGCCCATGCCGCGGGCTGACTCCGGGCCGATGCCGCGGCTGGATGCCGGCCCGCGGCCGGGTTCCTGGCCGGCGCCGCGTGCCGACTCCGGGCCGATGCCGCGCCTCGGTACGGGTCCCATGCCGCGCGCCGATTCCCGTCCTATGCCGCGGGTCGGGAGCGGTCCGCTGCCGCGGCCGGGTTCCGGGCCTGTGTCGCGGGCCGGTTCCGGTCCTATGCCGCGGGCCGGTTCCGGTCCTATGCCGCGGGCCGGTTCCGGTCCTATGCCGCGGCTGGGGTTGGGCTCCGTGCCGCGCGGGGGCACCGGGCCGATGCCGCGGCCGGGTCCTGGGCCGGCGACGGGCGCTGGCTCGAGGTCCGGGCCGGGTCCGGGCACCGCGCCGATGC
>JBOHCG010000428.1:0-6971 GCA_050698735.1 Streptosporangiaceae bacterium
GATCAGCGCCACCGCGCTGCGCGACACCGTCACGGCGAGCACCCGCGCCGGCCAGGGCACCGCCCTCACCGCCCTGACCGGCGCCATCGAGATGATCCGCCGCGACATCGCCCGGCACCCGCTGCGGTTCGTCACCGCCTGGCGGCCCGGCCGCCACTACCCCCGGTTCACCATCAAGAAGGTCAGGACCCGCACAAGCAAAGACCGCGTGCCCGCCGCGGCGCGGCTGCACCTGCTGCCGCTGCCGCTGCCGGCCCCGGCGCCGCCCGGGCAGCCGAACGCGCCGCCAGCCGCCTGACCCGAACCCGCCAGCCCGGCCCGGCCCCCGTCGCGCCGGGATACCGGCATGCCCGCAGACCCCCGCGGACGCCCGGCACAACGGCGATCACGGCAATCCGCGACGACCAGCCCCGACGAAACCGGCGATCTCACCGAAAGTAACCGGACGCCAGGCGAACCACCCGACACGGAACCGAGTCAGGCTACGTAACGTCACCGCAGGCCGGCTGCACCAATATAAACACCCGCCACAGACGATCACTAACCGAACGCCAGTGCCTGGGTCCCGGTCGCCGCCGCGATTACCGAATAGCCATTCCGGCGCAGCATGCGCACCACGAGCTGCAGCACGACCGGTTCGTCTTCGACCACCAGGAGGGTTTCGCCACGGCTCCCGGCGTCCACCGCCGCCGGAGGCGTCGCCGTTGCGACGGCTGCCTGGTCCGCCGCGGGGAAGAAGGCCCGGATGGTCGTCCCCACGCCCAGTTCCGACTGCACGCTCAGGCCGCCGCCGGCTGCGGCGACGATCCCGTGCACGGTGGCCAGTCCCAGACCGGTCCCGTGTCCTTGCGGTTTGGTGGTGAAGAACGGCTCGAAAATGCGCACCACCACGTCCGGGCTCATGCCCACTCCGGTGTCGGTCACCGACAGCGTCACGTAGCTGCCGGAGGGGACCGGCGGAAACAGGCCCGCCTGCTCACCGTCGAGCAGCGTCACACCGGACTCGATCGTCAGCGTCCCTCCGTCGGGCATCGCGTCGCGGGCGTTGACCGCCAGGTTGACCAGCACCGTCTCGATCTGGCTGCGGTCCCCGCGAACCGGCGGCAGGCTGGCCGCCGGGTGCGCCACCAGCTTGACGTGCTCGCCGATGCTGCGGGCAAGCAGGCTCTGCACGTCGGCCACCACGGCACCCAGATCGAGCGCCTCAAGCTGCACCCGTTCCCTGCACCCGAAGATCAGCAGCTGCCTGGTGAGCTGCGCGGCCTGCTTGGCGGCCTTCCTGATCTCCTGGACGTCGGCCTGGACCGCCTCGTTGTAGGTCGTCGCCTCGGCCACGAACGCGGCGCAATTGAGGATTACCGAGAGCAAGTTGTTGAAGTCGTGCGCGACACCGCCTGCCAGCAGGCCCAGGCTCTCCAGGCGCTGGGACTGATGCAGGCGGTTCTCCAGCCGTTCCCGTTCGGCCTGTGCCTGGAGGCGTTCCCTGGCGGCCTGCTCCTCCAGGGCGCGCAGGTGCGCCGCCTCAAGCTCCCTGGTGCGTTCGGCCACGGTCGCTTCGAGGGAGGAGTTCATCTCCTGCAGGCGGGTGACCAGATAGCGGTTCTCCCGGCGCAGCCTGCTGCGGTCGACGCCGGCCTTCACCCTCCGCACCAGGTCGTCCGGCGGTACCGGCTTGGTCAGGTAGTCATCGACGAGGCCGACCGCGGCGATGGCGCTGTCGGCGGACACGTACCCGGTCAGCAGGATCACGCCCAGGTCAGGGTCCCGGGATTTCAGGCCGGTCGCCAGGACTATACCGGTCGTATCGGGAAGACGCTGGTCGACCACCACCAGATCCGGCCGCGTGCCGCCGAGGGCTGCCTGAACGGCCGTTCCCGATCCGAATCCTTCCGCTTCGATCCCGGACAGGCGCAGGATCTCGACAACGGTCTCGCGCACGCCCGCGTCGTCGTCGACGACGTAGATAAGCGGCGGGCCGGGCAGTGTATCCGGACGTGACAGTTCGCTCACTCGACGGCCTGGGAGAGATCCCTGACCGCCCGGGACGCCTCTGCCACCAGGCCGAGCATCCGGCGTGTCTCGAACGGCTTGTGCACGATCGCGAAGGCGTTGGCCTGGACGGCGGCGCGTAGCCGCTCCTCTTGGGCGTAGGCCGTCATCAAGATGACGTGCGGCGGCGGGTCTCCCAATTGCTCAAGCACCGAAACGCCGTCACGGCCCGGCATCCGGATGTCCATCACCACCACGTCGAAGCTTCCGTCCTGGACGGCGGCGCATGCGGACTCACCGTCGGGTGCCGATGAGACGCGATACCCCTGCAGCTCCAGGATCGCCACCAGGGTGTCCCGCATGCCGGGCTCATCGTCGACGACGAGTACGCCGGGCTGTTTCATGACGTTCATTGCGGCACGCTCACAATCGGGGCGCCGACGCCCACGGTTACCGTGAACGAGGTGCCCACCGAGGGGGTGCTTTGCATGCTGATGGTGCCGCCGTGCGCCTCGATCATCCGCTTCGTCACCGCCAGGCCGAGACCGATGCCCCGTGACTTCGTGGTGAAGAACGGGGTGAAGATGCTCGCCTGGGTCTCCTCGTCCATGCCTACGCCGGTATCGCTCACCGTGATCCGCGCCGAATCTCCCGTGGCCCGGACCGAGACGTCGAGGATGCCGCCGTCGGGCATCGCGTCGTAGCCGTTGGTGACGAGGTTGAGCAGCACCTGGCGCATCTGGTCGCGGTCCGCGTCGATGGCTATGTCCGGCTCGACGTGCTTGACGACCTCGATGCCGGTCGGCGGCGGGACCACGGACAGCGCCTCGGCCACCAGATCGGCGAGCTGCACCGGAGCGCGCATCGGCGCACGGCCGGCCGAATAGTCGAGCAGGTCGGCGACGATCAGGGTGGCTGCGGAGGTCTCTCGCCTGGCGGTTGCCAGGTGGCGGAGCATTGCCTCGCTCCCCTCCGCGCCCGCTATCGTCTCCAGCAGGTACAGGACGTTCATGATGACGGCCAGCGGGTTGCGCAGCTCGTGGCCGACCGTCGAGGCCAGCTGGCCCATGGCCGCCATCTTCTCCTGACGGACGAGCCGGGCCTGCGTCTGCTCGAGCTCGCTAACCGCCTGCCGCAGCGACGCGGTGCGCTCCTCGACCAGCGCCGCGGCATAGTCCCGTCGTCGGCTCTGGGCCTCCACCACGCCGGTGGCCAGCGCCGCGACCGCGCCGCCGATGATCAGGATGATCCACGGAGTATCCTGCGCCAGCCTTCCGACGAGCGGGGTGGGGCTGCTGGCGACAAGCAGCCAGGTGTCGGCTCCGACGGTAAACGGGTACTGAACCCCCCCTGCCAGCGGCAGGTTCTTCGTGGTGGCCACGAGGAGGGTAGCGGGATCGGGCCGCCTGGACAGGTAGAGCGCGACGTTCAGGGTGCCCCACGGTCCGGTCAGGGCATGCGCCGTAGTCGAGCCGGCCGAGTATACCAATCGCGTCCAGACCACGGTCCCAGGCCCGGCGGCATTCCCGAGGGCGAACACCAGCCAGCTGCGGGAACCATTCGGCAGCACGCCCGAGACCATGCCGGTGGTCGACAGGGCACGTTGCGCCAGCGGTTCCTGATCGGCCGGGATGGCCTGACCCACGGCCGGGGCGTCGCCCGCGGCCGCCGTCACCACCATGCGGCCGCCCCGCGGGGCGGTCACCATGAGCCCCTCGGTGCTCGAGGCGAAGGCCGAGCGCGCGGCGGAGACGAACAACGAAGATCGGCCCTTGCCCGCTCCGGCTATCGTGCCGACCAGCCTAAGCGACTCCTGGACGCCAGCGAATCCGCTGCCGAGCACGGAGGCGGCCTCTCCCGTCCGCTCCTGCAGGAGCACCCGCTCCTGGTCCCTGATGACGCGCAGCGTTATCACCGACGAGGCGACGACCGCCGCGCCCAGGATGACCAGAGTCACGACGGAGATCAACCGAATCCGCAGCCGTCCCCGCCCACGCCCTTCCGGCGCGGCAACCGTAGCTTCCGCCATGGCGTGTCCCCCCCGAGCACGGCAACGACTGAGATGATCTTACTCATAGTGAATGATCGGACACAATCTGCGGTGCTTCCAGGTCAAGGCTGGCAGTGTCAGGTCCGGACACGGCTACGAGTGAACCACGGGACCGCTGTGGCGGCCGGGATGCCCTACACCCGCCTCGCCATCCACCTGGCCGTCCGCTAACCGGCCGCCACCCCGGCCGGCCCTCGGTCCGCAGTGACCTGTTTTAGGCAGAAACGCGCTGCGTAAGGGCACGTCAGGGACCCTTTGCCGGGCCCGGCTGCGGTTATGCTCTGGGGGCATGCACAGCTTGGCGTTGGGCGATGTCCCCACCTGGCTCCTGGTGCTGGTCGGCCTGCTGGCCCTCGGGGCCGCCGTCCTTGCCTACGAGAAGCAGTCGCAGGAGGTGCACGGCCACGCCGAACAGCTGCGCCTGGAGAGTGAGCAGCTAGCGGACCAAAAGCGCGTCAATAACGAGCAGGTCAGGCTCATGGCGTTGCAGGAGCAGGAACTGCGGGCCGCCCAGGACGAGCGCGAGCGCCAGGACGTCGAGCGGCGCGAAGCGCAAGCCCACCAGGTCGCCGCCTGGTTCGGGTCGGACAGCGACCCGGAGGAAACCGGGAAACTGCAGCTGGAGTGGGGCGCCTTCGTCCGCAACGCGTCCCTGCTGCCCGTCTTCGACGTGCGTGTGTTCTTCCATTTCGTGCAGGAGTTGTCGTCCGGGGGCCTCGGTCCCCGCGGGCTGTCCTGGTACCCGATCGACCGGGGCGGCCCGATCGAGCCGATACGCGTCCTCCCGCCGGGTGAGAAGAGATTCGTCGAGATCCCGGAGGAGATCAGGACGATGAGGGACCGGTGCGACGCCCAGACCTACGTGGTAGCCATCCATTTCACCGATGCCGCGGGCATCCGCTGGATCCGAGACGGCCGCGGCGAGCTGGTAGACGTGAGGATCGACGAGGTCAGCGTCACCTACGGTGGCTAACCCATAGTTCCCACGGCAGGTGGTCCGGCAACGGTCATCCGTCGGTGCATAGGCTAGACCGGGCGAATAACTTCGTGCCGCTACATCGGAAGGAAACAGCCTCCCTCGTCACCTTCCCCGTTTGTGACATTTACCCCATGTGCGGCGAGTTCTGCGATTACGCGGTCGGGATCGTCCGGGGTCATAACGGGCTTGGCCCACTCGTCGGTGTCGCCGGGCGTTTGTAGCACAGAGACCTTAGTGGCAGTTATGTAAATGACCAATGCACGGTCTTTGTGCTTCCGGCCTGGATCGGCATTAAACCAGTGCACTCCATCGCTGCTGCCATGTTCACGGTGCTTGCCTCTGTTCGACAGGCGGAACTGGCGCACCTCCCGGATTGCCTGGTAGTTGATGTGCTTGTCGCGCCCAAACATGGAATAGTGGCGGAGGATGATCTCGTCGTCTGTGCATGCCACTCGGCCATCGTCGTAGCCCGTCATGCGGCTCAGCGTACCGGCGAGCACATACTTACCGCGATAGCGTGCAGAGCGTTTTGACGCAGGAGGTTCGCCGCGCGCGGGACAATGCGCGGCGTTCCGGCCCGCTGGCTGTGACATTTTCCCCGGCTTCCGCCGCACCTGGCGCGAGGGTGACGGCCTGGCCGTGCTGCTGGCGGACACGGGACCGGGGAGATACGGCGGGGACCGCAGCGGCCCGTCACCCGGGAGCCGTGCGCGGCAGCAGCCGCGTCCGTAAGGCCATCGTCCGAAGGACACGAGCGAAGCGCCGCCCCGCAACGGCGCTCCCCTGGGTGAACCTCGGCCGCCTACGATGGGTCACCCTGACGCTTCACTCTCCCTCGGTTCGTCGCGTTCCGTCCCTCGCTGCTCATGGCCAGCCCGTCGGGCGTGGCGCGCCGAAGGTGCGCCCTTGAAGCCGTAGAGAAAGTTGTCACAGCTCTGTTTTGGCACACAGCTTCGTCTCGCTGCTGTCCGATGCCGACGTGCCGATCGAGCACATCTCGCGCCTGGTCGGCCACAGCAGCACGACCAGGACAGAGACGATCTACCGCAGATCCGCCCGGTGATCGTCCACGGCGCCGATGCCATGGACCGGATCTTTCCCGGCGAGGCGGATCACGATGCTTAGTTACTCAGTTAGTTACTCACCACCGGCCGTGGGCCGGGCTGGTGGAGATCGCATGTGCTTTGAGCTGGTCGGGGTAAGAGGGTTCAGGTTGAACCCCACCCTAGCCCGCTACGTTAGGTCAAAACTAGGCTACTTAGAGCTATAACCCTAAAGCCGCTCGGCACGAGCACGTGTCGGGCGGCACCTCGCCCCGGTCTGCATACGCGGACCGGGGCTTCTACTTCCCCGCTGTCATGCGGCTGATGTCGCCATGCCAACCAGCATGGCCAGCCGCTCGCACCTAGGAGGTGTATCCGGCATGCCGGAACCCAAAGGAAGCGATCTGCGTACGCTCGCCGTACGTGTATCGCCCGACTTTCACGCGCAGCTGTCCATGGTCGCGAAGGTTGACGAGCAATCGCTCGTTGACCTCATGATGCAAGCCCTGGAGAACCACGTCGCCGCACGTCGTGAGGCTCCGGACTTCCAGGCCAAGGTACAGCAGGCACTCGAAGACGCCGAGCGGCAGATGGCCAGAACCAAGGCCATGTTGCTCGGAACTCTGCCCGAAGGGGCAACTCCAAGTGAGGCTGGTGCCCAGACGCCCGCCACGGGTCGAGGTCGGCGCAAGGACGAGGCCACCGGCTGAGGTCGGGACTCAACCAAAACGTGAGTGGAAGGCGGCTCTGCCGCCTTCCACTCATATTCAATTCTTGAATATAGGGCCACAGACCACTGCCCTTAACTTCCGAGACTTATGTCGCTTGCGGGAGATTCGACGGGATGATCGTGATGGTGTAGTGGACTTCTTCGGTGTGCCAGTTCTGTCGCTGGAACGGTGTCCTGCCG
>JBOHCG010000429.1:0-6936 GCA_050698735.1 Streptosporangiaceae bacterium
GTGGAGATCGAACTGACCGCCAAGCACGCCGACCGCACCGCCCCCAAAGCCAGGACCGCCCCGCCGAAACCCCAGGCCAGGCGCCCGCCACCAGTCAGCGGAGTCAGGCCAGAGTCAGGAACACCCGACCGGAAAACGGACATTACCACCCAAACTGGGACCGCACAGATTCCGCACAGCAGAAGGCACGATTGTCGAATAATTGGCCGGACATGCCTGTACGACCAGTGTCCGGCCGCTGTACGGGACGGCCGGAACCACTTGACTAATATAGTCATTGCCCTCCAGCCGGACCGTGCGCCAGGCCTCGGCGAGCACCGCCCCGTTCCACACCGCGCGTATCATCCGCGCCACCTCCGTGCGACAGTTCCTGCTCCCAGTCAACCGCACGGCGCACCGTGACGGCCAGGCGAGTGTCAGCGTGGCGACAGCCCCGGTCACCAGCGACGGGACAGCCCGGCGCCCGGCGCTGGCCGGTCCCGCCTGCCCGGCTCCGGGGCCTGGCCGCGCCGCCGGGCGCAGGCGCGGGCGACGAGCAGGACGGCAAGCGGGGCCGCCGGGCGCACCAGCGCGGGACGCGGGACGTCGGTCATCCGGCCCCGTGCCATGCTCACCGCGGCGACCGCTGCGACCGGTGCCGTCCACGCCACAGCCGCCGCCGCCCGCAACGGCCAGCTGGGCTCGTGGCGGGCGGCGAACCAGGTCCAGAACGCCGCGTCGGCGATCGTGTCGGCGTAGCTGCCGAACACGGCCGCCTCGCCGCGGCGCCGCGCGAGCTGCCCGTCCAGGAAATCGGCCGCCAGCGCGGCAGGCCCGGTCCACCGGCCGCCGGCCAGCGCCGGCAGGCAGGCGCGTGCCAGCGTGACCGCGTTCGCCGCGCCCAGCGACCGCCGCTCCCCGAGCAGGCCCAGGTGCGTGACGGCCAGCAGCCAGCTCAGCCCGGTCCACGCCCCGCCCGCCCGGCCCCGGCACCGGGCCACCAGCAGCACGACGGCGTGCAGCGCGGTCACCTCGGCCGCGGCCCTCGGCCGTTCCACGGCGGCCTCGCAGGACATGACGGCAGCCCGGACGGCGAACCGGCCCCAGGCGGCGGGCCGGTGCCGACCTGCCGCGAGCAGGGCCAGCAGCTCCTGCGTCCGCTGTCGGCTGCCGGGGTCGGCCGGGAACGAGCGCCGCAGTGACGCGAGCCCCCGCCCGCCCGTCACGCGCACCCCAAGGGGCGCCGTCGCGGGATCACTGCCGGTGAGCACCAGCCGGGCCGTCGGCGGGCGCGCCGAGGTATCCGCCTGAGAGAGTCCATGACCTGATAACGGCCGCCGGTGCGCCGGTGCGCCGACGTGGCGGCAGTGTCGCCTCGCTGACAGTTGCCCGCCGTCCCGGCCGCGCGGGCAGTTACCTGCAGCCGGAACGGCGACGAGAGGCTGCGTGGGAAAACCAGGTCCGGAACCCCGGGCGGCGCCGGCGTGCCGGCCGCCCCGCAGCTTCCCGGCGGTCGGGGCCGTACCGGGGGGCGGGACGCCCTCACGCCGCGCGGCGGGGGTGCTCGGCGTGGTCGCGGCCGGGCTGATCGGCATCGGGTGCTGCGCCGGGCCGACAATGGCGGCGCTACTGGGGATCATTTCGCCTCCTCCGCCGTCACCCTGGCCGAGAACTTCTACAGTGGGTGTTCCTGCTCGCCGGGGTTCTGACCGCTGCCGCTGTGGCGGTCGCCGCCCGGCGCCGCGCCCGCACCTGCGCGCTTGCCCCTGGCCAGCAGCGCCGGTTCACGGCCGTCACACTCATCGGTGACGCGGCGCAGCGGCACCGGCATCTCATAACCGAGCAGGGCGAGGAACCGGAGGTACCCCCAGGCGAGCTGGTAGCGGGCTGCGGGCGTTCCGGGCAGATACAGCGAGGACAGGAGCTGGTCAGCACCTGCCCCGGACGGCGGCCGTCGCGCTGGTCGTGGGCACGGTCTTGTGCGCGATCAACCAGCTCGACATCCTGCTGGCAGGCCGCGCCACCGGCATCACCTGGCTGAAGATCGGGCTCACCTACCTGGTCGCCAACTACGGGATCCTGGTCGTGGCCGACGGGCATCCTGGACTTATCAGGTCGCCGACAAATGTCCGGCCGGGTCCGTGCCCCGGAATCCTGCCGGACGATCGGCGGGCCTTGTAGCTGCGATCGGCGGCTCATCTCCGCGTGCGGTCCCGGGCAGCCATGTGGCAGATGGCGGCCAGAGCGTGGGCGGTGACCGTCAGGTTCTCCGCAACCGGCCTGGGTCCCGGGCGCCGTGCGTGACCTGGTTCCCGATGTCCCGCAGCTAGCTGGCGATCCGCACCGCTTCCTGCGGGACCTGCCCTCGGCGTTCGTGAGGGCGCCCCAGGTCGGCGGCGGCTGCCGACCTGCATGCGAAGTTGGCCGTGCAGAACGGCACGACGTCGCTGAGGGCGCTGGCGGTGCCTTGAGGACGCTCGCTCACGTCCTTCCCTGCCCCGGCGCGTCACCGTGCGGCCGCGGTGGCTAGCCGGAAGGCCAGGTAGACGGCTGCCGCCACGCCGTCCAGGACCCAGCTCAACCCGGAATGCCCGGCCGATTCGACCGCGAAGCTCGCGACGATCAGGCCGCCGGTGAGCGTCCACTGCACGACGCGTAGCAGCCGTAGCCGCCGCCCGGCTCTGGCCAGTTGCTGATCCGGCGCGAAACCGGGGTTCATCTTGCGCAGCTCGGCCAGCACCGTGGACGCTGGGGGATTAACGAAGCTGCGATCGCCGATCACAACGGTCGGGACCGTTTCGTTGCCGCCCCCCAGTTCGCGCACGGCCGCGGCGGCGGACGCGTCCGCCCAGATGTTGATCTCCCGGGCGCGCACACCCAGAACGCGCAGGTCCTGTCGCAGCCGGGCGCAGTACGGGGCAACCGGGCCGCCAGTACACCGTCACCTGTTCCATGCCTGATCAAACGCCAACCTGCCGCCTGGACTACTCCCAAGTGTCACCTGGCTGACACCTCATCAGACACGCGAACGTGACATAAACCAGTGGGCGCGTGGGTGCCACCTCGGTATTCCGGAGATAGGCCTTTGATGCGTCAGGTTGGCGATAATCGCTGCGCCCAGGTTGGACCGCGCCGCGAGTTCTCAGCTGAGGACGCGGCCGGTGCCCTGGTCGTGCCAGGCCGGGCGCGGGCCGGCGGGCGGTCGCGGTGGAGCACATCGATGACCAGCGTGGCGGTCCAACTGAACCGGCTGGCGCCGTAGCCTGGCCGTCGAGGGGATGGGAGTACTCGCGGAACCCGGACCTGCGGACGAGCCCGAGCATGTCTCCGCGTAGCTCGGCGGCCAGGTCGTCTGTGCCGTGCTGGCGCAGGCCCAGCCACAGCAGCCAGTCGGTGGCAACCACTACTTCCCGCCGCAGTCGCTGTGCCGGGAGTTCGTCACGCCCAGCGCGACCACCAGCACCTGCCCGTGGAAGGGCACCGCCAGCTACTACGATGTCACCGTGGACGGGCAGGTCAACATGGACGCAGCCTGGTACTATCCGTGGCCGGGCCCCGCCGCCGCCCAGATCGCCGGCCACGTGGCGTTCTGGCACGGCGTCCAGGTGCGGCGGGGCAGCGACAGCGGCCAGGTCAGCGACAGCGGCGCGGCTGGCGGCGGGATCGGCGGGCGGCTGCGGGCCATGTTCGGCCGCTGAACCGGCGGCATTCCGGTTATGACCTGGGACGGGTACGCGGAAGGGTTCCATGCCGCACGCCCGGGGATCACCGAGTCGGTGCTGCGCCGGGCGCGCGACGGCGGCACGGACCCGTATGACTGGCTCGCCGAGGTCGTGCCGCCCCGGGGCCGGGTCCTGGACCTCGGCTGCGGCAGCGCGCCCTTGTTCCGGAAGCTGCCGGGACGTTCCTGGATCGGCCTCGACATCTCTGCGGCCGAACTCGCCGCCGCCCGCTCCGCCGGGGCACGGCCGCTGCTGCGGGCACGCGCCTCGGCGATCCCGCTGCGCGACGCCAGCGTCGACGTGGTGGTCTGCTCGATGAGCCTGATGGTCGCCACCCCGCTCCCGCAGGTCATCGCCGAGATCGCCCGGGTACTGCGGCCCGGCGGGCTGCTCGCCGCCACCATCCCCGCCGCCGGGCCGCTGCGGCCCGCGGACCGGGCCGCCGTCGCCGGGCTGATCGTCGCGCTCGGCCATGCCCCGGCCTACCCCGCCGGCCGCGGCACGGCGCGCATCCCGGCCCTGCTGGCCGGCCACGGCCTGCGGGTCACCGCCGACAGTCGGCGCCGATTCGGCTACCGCCTGCGCGGCCCCGCCGACGCCGGCCGGCTGCTGTCCTCGCTGTACCTTCCCGGGACGTCCGCTGCCCGGCGCCGGATTGCCCAGGGGTACCTCCGGTTCCTCGCGCTGCCCCGTTACGAGATGCCAGTCCCGCTGCGCCGCATCACCGCCGAGCGTGCCGGAGGCTAGGCGCGCTGCCTGACGCAAGCCCGGACGACCAGCAGCACAGCGAGCGGGGCCGCCGGCCGGACCAGGGCGAGACGCGGGACGCGGCCATCTGGCCACGCGCGACGCTCAGCACGGCAACCACCGCGGCCGGCGCCGCCCACGCCGCGGCCGCAGCGGCCGCAGCGGCCGACTGGGCTCATGCCACGCGGCGTACCAGTCCAGAACGCCGCGTCGGCAGCGTGTCCGCGTAGCTGCCGAACACGGTCACCTCCCCTCGGCGCCTGGCGAGCTGGCCGTTTCGAATTCGACGGCGGCGTTCAGGTACGTGTCGGCGGTCAGTACGACGCTGGAATCGCCTACCGTAGCTGGTCGGCGATCGTCTTGAGTTGCGCGCCCGCGAGCATCCGGCCGGGTCATCGACATCGTCACTTCTCTGCTCACAGCCACGGATGGAATTCTCTGCACCCACAAATCACACCACTGACCGCACAGCAAGACTCCAGTTCACGGTACGAGATCGAGTTTCCGAGGGGGGTTCACGTGTGGTAGGCGTCAGCGCGGTGCCGGACCGCGGTGACGCTGACGGTGTGGCTGGTGTCGTCGATCCGGTAGAGGATGCGGTAAGTACCGCGTCGCGCTGACCAGGCGGGTGCCATCGGAGGGTCGAGGGGCTTGCCGACCCGGCGCGGGCTGTCGAGCAGCGGCCCGGTGATGAACTCGTATGCGGCGGCGGCCACTTTCTCGGGCAGCACCTCGGCGAGGGCCTTGGCGGCAGGCCCAGCGATTCGCAACCGGTAGCGGGCGGTCACCCGGGCTCGCGGCCGGCGGCTCGCATCGCGTGCGCGAGCTGATCGGCGTCGAGGTAGTCGCCGGAGGCGATGGCCGCGTCTCCCTCACGGTGCGCGGCGAGCAGCGCGGTGTCGGAGAGCACCGCGATGGTTTCCTGCAGGGCGTCATAGTCATCAGCAGACAGCAGCACCGCGGTGCGGTGGCCGTTGCGGGTGATCTCGAACCGTTCGTGGGTGGAGGCGGCCTGGTCGATCAGCTTGGACAGCTGCGACCGGGCATCAGCGACAGGCAGCATCGTCATGTACATAACTATAGCGCATATCCCTAACATGTACCAGGTTAGCGCTTGCCTGGCCATGGCCGGGCCACCGGAGCGTGCGGGCCAAGTGTCCTTGAGCAGGCCTCATCACCTATCGCGGCCGACTGCCCCGCGCGGTCACCTGCGTGGGATTACCGTCCATACATTACGCTACTGACACCGCTCCGCTGGCCAGCGCAGCCCTATCGATGCTATGCATGCTCCGCGCCTGCCCGGCCGCCCCGGCAGCATCTGTTACTGTCCGGCATCCACACTCGCAGATAGCCGCACAGTGCGGTACAGAACGGCACGAGCTGGCACTATCCGGCACGAGACTCTTAATCCGCGGGTTCGGGGTTCAAGTCCCTGGCGGCACACCCGTTCTGACCTGGGGTTTCATCGCCCCAGGTCGTTTTTTATGTGTCCGTTTTGTCCCTGTGGTTGCTCCGTGGTTGCTCGCGCGCACGGACCCAGCAATCCGGGGCTTGTCAAAAACGGCCCATCCGGTGCCTGGCGCGGGAGCATTCGCCCCGGAACGGCGCCGCCGCGCCCGGCCGGTGCGGCCCTAGACTCTCTAGACCAATGGTCTAGACCTTCACAGTAGGGCACACGGAGCGCGCCCGGAGCCCCGTGCCGATGCCGTCACATACAGTGAAACCTGCTGGCAAGCGGCACTCGCATGGCGGATACGCCGGTGGCGCTGACGCCCCAGGCCGACCGGTTGCCTGCCAGGGATGCGCGGGACAGCGGCCACGTGCTTCCGGGTGGCGGTGCCGACTGCCGCCGACGCTCGAAGCGGCAAGTCCGCTGGGCATTTCCGTCCGTAGACGCTTCCGGCGAGGCTCCTCTCCCGACCTGAATGAGACCCTGTCATGGTTCACTATGCCATCCGGCACCGGTCGAAGGGGCCGCGGCAGTGTCCCAGGACAGCATCCCTAAACATCGCGAGCCAATCACGCCAAACGCCGGCACGCTCAGTCGTTGGCATGGCGCTTCCGTCGGTCCCTGACGATGTAGATGAGGGTGGCGATGATGGCGATGAGGATGAGGATAGGCACGATGATCCACGGGCCGATGCTGAAGTGGCTGCTGTTGTTGGCGGCGGCAAGGACGTTGGCGGCGGTAATCAGCTGGTGGTGCATAGCGGTGATCTCCTTAGGCCGGCAGGGCTGGTCACGGTCATGGGTGCGGTGTCGATGCGCGCCGATGTTGCTCTATGGTTGCTCGGATGCCCCGGTACGCTTCGGCAGCGTCCGGTATCCGCAGCGCGCAGTGGATTCGGGCGGCTGGACAAAATGGCAGCTCCCGACACATATCGGCATCGTTTGGCACCCGGTAAGCACGGAATCTTGGGAACTCTTAATCCGCGGGTTCGGGGTTCAAGTCCCTGGCGGCGCACCCGTTCTGACCTGGGGTTTTACC
>JBOHCG010000430.1:0-6924 GCA_050698735.1 Streptosporangiaceae bacterium
CCGGGCACAGTTGGCGCAACGGAAGAATCCAGGGCACGATGGTGACAGTCGCGGCACTTCGACCCGGAGGGCAATTGGCGGAGGAGGCCGGTCCACCGCACCCCGAGTGGAATCCTCCCACGTGGGAGGACATCGTCCGGACCCACTCCACTCGGGTTTACCGCCTTGCCTACCGCCTGACGGGTAATCCGCACGACGCGGAGGACCTGACCCAGGAGGTCTTCGTCCGGGTGTTCAGGTCGCTGTCCAGCTACACGCCCGGCACCTTCGAGGGCTGGCTGCACCGCATCACCACCAACCTGTTCCTAGACTGGGCGCGGCGCAGGCAGCGGATCCGCTTCGAGGGGCTCCCGGACGAGATGGCGCACCGGCTGGCGGGCTCCGAACCCACTCCGGCCGAGGTCTTCGACGACAGTCACCTCGACGACGACGTCCAGGCCGCGCTGAAGGCGCTGCCGCCGGAGTATCGCGCGGCCGTGGTCCTGTGCGACATCGAGGGCTTCTCCTACGAGGAGATCGCCGCGACCCTCGGCGTCAAGCTGGGCACGGTGCGCAGCAGGATCCACCGCGGGCGAGCCCAGCTGCGCGCCGCCCTCGAGCACCGCAGGGCACCGGCCAGCCCCAGTGCAAGCCAGAGCGCAGAACCCAACCGCAGGGGACCGGTGAAGCCATGAGCCATCTCGGTAACCGGCTGTCGGCCCTGGTCGACGGCGAGCTTGACGGGGCAGAACGCGACCGCGCGTCCGCGCACCTGGCAGGCTGCGAGCAGTGCCGCGCCGAGGCAGCCGAGCTGCGGGTGCTGAAGCAGAAGCTGCGCTCGCTGACCACGCGGGCGCCGGCCGAGGCGGCCATGACCAGCCGCCTGATCGCCATGACCGGCCCTGGCGGACCGCAGCCGCCGCGGTGCCGGCTGCTGCGCGGCATGCCAGGTGCCGGAGGCCCGCGGTCCGCCGGACGCGGCAGCCCGGGCCCCGGCATGCCAAGGCTGCGGCGCGCTCGCCGCCGCCGCGCCCTGGTGATCAGCGCCGTGTCCCTGGTCGTGGGGCTCGGCACGGCCGCGTTCACGGCGGGCGGCGGGGGCGAGGCGGTTCCCGGCCCGAGGATCACCCCGCAGGTGGAGCTGTACGGCGTCGAGCACGCCATCACCACCGGCGGGCTGCCGATCACCGGCCCGTCCTCGGGCCCGCCCGCCCCGTTCAACTCCGCCACCTACGCAACCGCACCGTAAATCGCACCGTAACCCGTGAGGCCCGCGTGTCCGCGTTCAGCAGCCCGGTTAGCCGCCGCCGTGACGGCCGCGGCTCGGTGCTGCTCGCCGCCGTGCTCGCGGTGACGATGCCCGCGTTCCTCGTCGCCGCGTGCACCGCCCAGGGTGGCCAGGCAGCCCCGGGCGCCCGGGAAGCCCAGGGGCCCGGCGAGCAGGGCCAGCAGGAGGCGGCCGGGACCGCCGCGGCCTCAGGCGCCAAGGGGCGCAAGCAGAGCAGCCAGCGGGCGGTCCGCCTGCTGACCGAGGCCGCCCAGGCGGCGGTGCTGACGTCCTACCAGGGCGAGGAGATCGTCTCCCGGTGGGGTACAGGCACTCAGTCGACCGTGCTCGTGTCGGAGATCTGGCACGTCAGCGGGGGCCAGACGGTGACCCAGACGCTGCAGGCAGGCACCAGCTCATCGGGCCAGCCCTACCGGTCGGCCGACGACGACGCGCAGACCCCGGAGGGCGTGCTCGGCGTCACCGCGCCGCTGGTGCGGCTGCTCACCCAGAACTACGTGCTGGCCTACGCGGGCTCTGGCTCGGTGTACAACCGGAAGGCGCAGGTGGTGCAGGCCCGGCGCGACGACGGCAGCCTGGCCGCGACGTTCTGGCTTGATAACGCCACCAAGCTGCCGCTGGAACGGGAGGTCTTCGACTCGGCCGCGCACCCGATCGGCGAGGACGAGTTCATCAACGTCGCGGTCTTCGGCCGGGCCTCGATCAGCCCGCCGGCCGGCGGGGTTGACGACCCGCAGGGCCCGTGGACCGACCCGCAGCCCCCGTCCCAGCTGCTCGCGCTGCGCTCCCGCGGCTGGCTGGTCCGGCCCGCGCTGCCCGGCGACCTGTCGCTGTTCACCGGCGCGCAGACGACGACGACCAGCGGCACGGTGCTCGACCTCGGCTACTCCGACGGCCTGTCGGTGATCTCGCTGTTCGAGCAGCGCGGCAACCTGCCTGCCAGGCTGGCCGGCTGGCAGAAGACCACGGTGGACGGCCACGTCATCTACGTGACCGCGCCGGGCCAGCGGTCCCTGACCTGGTCCAGCAAGGGCATGGTGTACACGCTGATCACGGACGCGCCGGCCCAGACCGTGGCCGCCGTGGTGGGCACGCTGCCGCACGACGCGACGCCCGGCTTCCTCGGCCGCATGTCCCGCGGCTTGGCCAGGCTCGCGTCCTGGGCCGATCCCTTCCGATGAGCGGTTCGCTCCGAAGTAGAGTTAGATATGCGAGAGCATGACCTCAATAGCGTGACGGAGCACTGAGCGTGTTTGACCTGAATATCTCCAAGCTGCTGATCCTGGCGGTGCTCGCGCTGATCATCTTCGGCCCGAACGAGCTGCCGAAGATCACGAGGCAGGCCGGCCAGGCGCTCCGTGACCTGCGCAAGATCGCCGAGGGCGCCAAGAACGACCTGCGGGAAGGCCTGGGCCCGGAGTTCGCCGACTTCGAGATCGAGGACCTGAACCCCAAGCGCTTCGTGGCCAAGCACCTGTTCGACGACGTCAACGGGAACTCGGGCGCGCACGATCATCCAGCCGCGGCCGCCGCGCCGAACCGGGCGAACGGGACGCCGCTGGCCCCAGGCGAGCGCCCGCCTTACGACATCGACGCGACCTGAGCGCTACCTTGGACGCGGGCTACCTAGACGCGGGCTGCCTGAACGTGAGCACGGGCCGGTGCCCTAGCGCGGCGTGATGCCAAGGTTACGCCCGGCCAGCCCGCGGGCCCGGGAGCCGAGCTCGTCCGCGATCTTCCGCAGCGCGAGCCCGGCAGGAGAATCGGGCTCGCCGAGCACGAGCGGCATCCCGGCGTCGCCGCCCTCGCGCAGCCTGATGTCAATCGGCACCTGCCCGAGCAGCGGCACCCGCGTGCCGGACAGGCGGCTCAGCGCCTCCGCCACGGTGCCCCCCCCGCCCGAGCCGAACACCTCGGTCTGCTCCCCGCAGTGCGCGCAGATCAGGTACGACATGTTCTCGATCACCCCGGCGACCCGCTGGTGGGTCTGCTGGGCGATCGCGCCGGCGCGTTCGGCCACCTCGGCGGCCGCGAGCTGGGGGGTGGTCACGATGAGCAGCTCGGCGGACGGCAGCATCTGCGCCACCGAGATGGCCACATCGCCTGTCCCAGGCGGCAGGTCGAGCAGCAGCACGTCCAGGTCGCCCCAGTACACGTCCGCGAGGAACTGCTGCAGCGCGCGGTGCAGCATCGGCCCGCGCCAGACCACCGGGGTGTTCCCCTTGGTGAACATGCCGATCGAGATGACCTTCACGCCGTGGGCGGACGGCGGCATGATCATGTTCTCGACCGGGGTCGGCCGGCCGGTGACGCCCAGCATCCGCGGCACCGAATGCCCGTAGATATCGGCGTCGAGCACGCCGACCTTGTGCCCGGAGACGGCCAGCGCGGCGGCTAGGTTGACGGTGACCGACGACTTGCCCACCCCGCCCTTGCCGCTGGCCACCGCGTAGACCCGGGTCAGCGAGGACGGCTGGGCGAACGGGATCTGCGGCTCGGCCCGCCCGCCGCGCAGCTGGGTCTGCAGCGCGCGCCGCTGCTCGTCGCTCATCACGTCGAGCTCGACGCGGACCTCCGAAACGCCCGCGACCTTGGCGACCGCCGCGGTGACCTCGCGGGTGATCGTGTCCCGCAGCGGGCACCCGGCCACGGTGAGCCACACCTGCACGCGGACCGCGCCGTCCGCGGCTACCCGGATGTCCTTGACCATGCCGAGCTCGGTGATGGGCCGGTGGATCTCGGGATCCTGCACGCCGTCAAGCGCGCGGGAAACCTGCTCGATGCTGGGCGGAGAGGTCATGGCTTCATGGTACGACCGGACAATCTATGCCGGTCCATGACCGTCTGCACACGCTGGATCTAACAGCCGTCGCTCTCCACGCCGATCCAGGCGAGTCCACCCGTTTCTATGCCGGTTGGCTCCCCGGTTTGGCTCCCATGGCTCCCCGCTGCGCCGCGGCCACCAGATCAGCTCGTCTCGCGGCGGGGACGGCCGCCCTTGCGGGACCGGCGCTCGCGGAGCTCTTCCTCGGCTGCTCCCAGGTCGGCGAGGTCGGTCTCGTCGCCGTGGCGCTTGATCTGCCGCCGCATGTGCGCCACCAGGCCGCGCTTGAGTGGGAAGCCCGGATGGCGGCGTTCCGCCGTGGCCGCCATCGGCGGCGCGTCGACATGATCGAGGTTCCGGTCCGCGTGCTGCTGCAGCTGCCGAAGATCGCGCTCGGCCTGGTCCTCGTGCTCGCCGCGACCGGCACGTTCCTCGCCGTCGCCGCCAGGCGCAGTCCTCGCCGCCGGCGCGCTCATCTGGGCGACCGGGTACTACGTCAGCCTGAGAATCTGGCCCGAGACGAATTGCCGCCGCTGCGCAGGCAGCGGGCGCAACGCGGGCAGCAACGCCAGGCGTTTCGGCCAGTGCAAGCGCTGCGGAGGATCGGGCCGCAAGCCGCGTCTCGGTACTCGCTTCCTCTCGCGCCGCTGTCAAGCCGACGCCCCGCTAATCCCAGGACCGGCGGGGCGTCGTACGCGTTGGCACACGTGCCCATCATGGTAGTGCCCGGCCGCCTAGCCGGCGCCCCACCGCCTCGTCCAGCCGCTGGGCATCCCCGGGCGGCAGAGCGCGGAACTCCTCGCGCAGCAGCTCGCCGTACTCGTTCACCAGTCGCTCGGCGCCATACCTGGCGGCAAGGCGGCGCTCAAGCTCGGCGGCGCGCGGCAGCAGCTCAGCCGAGCGCCGGCCGCAGCGCAGCGACTCCCCGCCTAGGCCGACCGCCTCGTCCAGGTCACCGCGCCTGCCGGCGATCTGCCCGAGGTTGACCAGAGTGGTGGACAGCCGCGTCGGCCACGTGATCACCCCGCCGGGACCGTGGCAGCGGGCGACCACCTCGCGGGCGTTCTCCTCCGCCGCGGCGTCGTCGGTGCCCAGCCAGGTGTAGACGGTCGCGGTGTAGAACTCGAACTTGTCGCGGTCGAACAAGAAATGGTGCTCGGGGTACTCCGGGACCGGGAGCCGGGCCAGCACCGCCCCGCCGACCGTGAGCATCTTCCCGGCCCGGTCGTCGGCCATGCGGGCATAGGCGCGGCTGGCCTGGAGGGTGAGCTGCACGGCGGCATTGCTGATGCCCGCGTGCGCCAGCCCCGCCTCGCACAGCGCGACCGCCTGCGCGAACCGGCCTTCCACCAGGGCGTACCAGGCGGCGATTTCGTATGACCACGCGATCAGCTCGCCATGGCTGGCGTGCTCGCCGAACTGCCGGGTCATCCTGCGGGCCGCCTCGGCCGTGCCGGGGTCTCCCGCGTCGTAGCAGGTGCAGGCGAGCAGCGCCGACAGCCAGCCTGCGACGACGAGCAGATCCCGGTGCTGGGCGAGAGTGACCCGCTTGCCGAGCAGGTTCGTCACGTAGTCCAGGCGCGTCATGGCGTGGCCCGTCAGGACCCGCGGGTCCACGGTGGGGTAATCCCGGCACAGCCGGCCGGCCGACGCCTGCAGCAACTCTACCGTGCCGCTCCCCACGTCGGAGGCTTCCGCGCGGCGCGCTAGCTCGATCAGGCCGAGGTCGCCGCCGGGAACGGCAGGGCCAGGCGCCGGCGGGGTCGCCGCGGCCGCCGCGGCGATCTTCCCCTCCGCGCCGAGGGCGTCGTCGAGCCGGGCGGCGAGGTACGGGGACGCTGGCTTGCGCCCGCTGAGGATCTTGGACAGGTGGCTCGGGTCATAGCTGGCCGCGCGGGCAAGTCCGCGCAGGGACATGCCCCGTTCGGCCATGAGGCGCCGAACCTCGGAAGCGAAGTCCGCCATTCGCGTGTGCCAATCGCGTCGTGGGTGTGGACCTGTGGGTCTGTGGACCGGACCGCAGTTGGCCACAGGGCCACACTGTCAGGCTACGCCCGCTCGCGAGTTGACTGCCAGTATCCGCGAAGGCACACGCGATGGTAAGGGAGGCGTCCGCCATGAAACGGGCGGCGAGATCGAGCATTAGCCGGGGCCGGTGCGCGGGGGGTGCCCGATGAGGTTCAGCGAAGACACCCCCGCAGAGCAGGCCCGCGCCCGCACTGAGGTCGCGGCGTGGCGCGAGCAGGACCCGGGCGGCACCGCCGAGGAGATGGTCGCGGCGCTCCTGCCCGGGTTCCACAAGGACTACGGCCCGTTCCTGCGCTCCGTGCTGTTCCGCATGGACGACGAGCGGCGCCCCCGCGACGCCGGGACCACCGCCACGGGTATGGAGGCGGGATCCCGGTGATGAGCGCCCTGGCGGGAAGCACCCGACTGGTAAAAGCGATGACCGGAGTTGACAGCTCTCCGTCAGGGCGCTGGAGGGACGGCGGCGCGGCGGCTAACGCGCCGCCGTCCCGTGGCCGGGAGTCCGGGTCGTGAGCGGGCGGCTGAGGCTGGCGCTCGGCGAGGCTGACCAGGTGCCCAGGCTGGCTGCGTTCCGTGCCGCCCACCCCGGCGTGATCATCGGCGAGGGCGAGTTCGGCACCTGGGAGGCGCGGATCCCCGAGGCCGCGGACGGCGAGACGACGGCGGTCAGGTACACGCTCCGCGAGCTGCTCGACAAGCTGGACGAGCTGCTGGCCGCCAGGGGTTCCTGACCAGGGACGCGCGGCGGTCCCACCCCCGCTCCCCGGGACCGCGGCGGCCGCCGCGCTGGCAGCCCTCGCCCCCC
>JBOHCG010000431.1:0-6884 GCA_050698735.1 Streptosporangiaceae bacterium
CCAGATAGGTGTCCTCTCCGCTGGGCTGGTTATCACTTGGCAGCGATCATCATCCCAGGACAGAGCGGCACCTATCGGTATCTACAGGGTCGTGTCACCGGCTTACTCGCGGAATCGGGTCAGAGGCGGGCCGTCGCTTCGATGACCAGAGGCCGATCTTCAGGCGTGGATAAATGACCTGCAGGATGGGGTTCCATACCAGCAGACTGAGACCGACGCCGACAAGGTAGGTGCGGATTGCGGGGGAGCCGGCGTCAAGCTATTCCCCGTGCCATCGTCCTAGACGCGGGTGGTCGGAGGTCAAAGGCCCCGGCCGAAGGTCAGATCTGGATCGTTGCTTCGATGGTCAGGCGGGCAGGTTGGGTGTTTGCACAGTTGGTGTGGTCCCTTCTTGGGGGTCCTCGGACAACTTCGCGAGCTTGGTAAGCCCGCGGATAGAAGAGATCCCGACCGCGCCATTGATGGCTGCCACCCTTAAACGAGCTTCAATTGTGGAAGTTACTGAAGGGCCGTGAGGTAGAGACCTGGCTTGACAAGGAAGCCCTCTAGTACGGCAGCAGCCATTCACCAGCTGACCAGGATAATTGCGGCATCGCGGGCCAGTCTTGTTCGCAGGTGGTACCAGCGTGAACGGGCGGGTGCGGTACCCATAGCTCGATGGTGTCCAGGCCCAGGCCCACCAGTTCGGCACCATATTCGCCGTGCCAGTACTTGAGAATGGCGACGTGGTCGGCCGGCCCGATGTCGTAGTTCGCGGCTCCGGGCCAGGTCAGCATGCCCGGCACGACATAACCAGTGCTAACTGTTACCAGCCCGATCCACCCCGGTTTTCCTGCCAGGACGAAAGCGTCCTCGTCGTGAGGGCGCAGGCCGCCGGTTTCCCCCCGGGGCGGAATCTCCTGCGCATCGCCGTCATCGGTCCAGGACGTGGCACCCGCCCGCAACTCCGCCAGCCGTGCCGTCACGTCCATGGCCAGCCCGCGGGCTACCTCATGGTCAAGGTCCCGGCCAAAGCTGCGCCCCAGGTCTTCGATGTCGCGATCCGTGCCCAGGATCAGCGGCCACAGACCCGACCGTTCATGTGCCCCGCGCAGCCGCCGCCACAGCGGCAGCAACCGGTCTGGTTCAGCCCGGAACAAGTGCACCATCCCGATGCCGCGCAGGCCCGCAGCGTCGATCTTCAGATCGGCCAGGACACCCCGTACCGAAGCCGAGTCAGCCATGGCAACTTCCTACCAGAACCGCACGACAAGAACCGGATCGCCCAGACCACAGCACACTCCCGCCGCTTCCCCTCAGCCACCCCAGGTCAAACCCCGAATGGCTGCTGCCGCACTAGGCCACTTCAAGGGGGACCGCGTGTGGCGGTGGTGTTACAACTGGGATCTTCTGCATGATGTCGGATAGCCGCGTATCGGGTGCTGAGGACGCTACGGCCCACGCCGGGTGCGTTCCCTCTTCCTTGGCCATCGGCAGCGTGAGAAGGAATTGGTCTGCGATGGTCAGCGCCACGATAACCGCGTCACCGGGACCGTCAAGCTGCGCGGCCAGCCAGGCCAGCGTGTCGGACGGCACGGCGCATACATAGACAGTTTCCCCGACCGTGTTCGTCACGGCCGAGACCAGTGATTCCGCCTGGCCGGGCACCCGCAGGACCTGGCCGATGCGCTCATACACCGCCTGGCGTTGGTCGCGGTGCGCATCCATCGCTACACGAGTCACTAGCTCACGATCCTCGATGTCGTAATGACGTTCGTGATGCTCGATGACATCAAAAGGCCCCGGACGCTCAAAGTAAAACGAGAGCACGTCCCCCAGGCCGGAACGCCACTCCTGCAGTGACTGCCGTCCGTAAACCAGGCCCGGGGCCTGTGGTGACGTGGCATAGACGCTACCGTCGCCGGACAGCCTCATGATCATATGGATACCCTCACTCATCACCTCACCACCTTCAGCGCCTCGTCATGGCTTAGACCGACCTGCTTGACCAGGATGTCTCGGACCACACCTGGTGACAAGCTCACACTGTCATGAAACGCGAATGTGATCGGCGGCCTTCCCTCAGCAACCAGGCGACGATGGGATCCGCTCTGCCGCTCGATCTCATACCCGAGCTCGCCTTGCAGTACTGCCAGCATCGCGCGCGCTCGCAAGGAGGGAAACGGATTCGGCATGTCGCCAGCTTAGACTGAAGTGGACTCGTAGCTACTGATATGGCACTTTCTGTCATCATGGGTCCACAGTCGTTTCGAGGGTCAGCCGCCGGAACAGACTCGTGTTTGCAGAGCCAGCGCGGTTACCTCTACTGAGGGCCAAGGTCCTCCGGCTGCCGGATCTGGCCATCACTCGCAAGGATTCGGAGCCATGAGGAAAATGGATAAGACTAGGACCCCGGGTGGCGGAGCGCCCCTGGCTGCAGTACTACGCCAGTGACTGCTCGCGGACGCGGAAGCGAAGGATCGTTACGGCTCCGGACGGCGTGCTGCCGAGCGGTTCCAGGTCTATCCTCGCCAGGCCCGGGGAGGAGTAGAACCGGGTGCCGTCCCCGAGCAGCACCGGCAGGACGTACACCAGGATCTCGTCCACGAGCCCCCGCTGCAGGCACTGGCCGGCCACGTCAGCACCGAGGATTTCAAAGTTTTTCCCGCCCACGGCGTCCAGTGCCGTAGCGACCGCTTCCCCGATGTCGCCGGTGAGGAACATGACCGCCGGGTCCGGCGGGTCTGGCGGCTCGTGGGTCAGGACGAACTCAGGTCCGGAGAAGGGGTAACCTACGTCGTCCGGGTTGGCGGCCTCCATCCTCTTGGCTGTCTCGTAGGTCCGCTGGCCGATGAGCATGGCGCCGGTGGCTGCCGCGATCTCCGGGAACTCATCTGGCGCCACGAAGCCGAAGACCCACTCCATCGCGTCACCGGGCCCGGCGATAAAGCCGTCGAGCGACATCGACCTGTTCACGACCACCTTGCCGTTCATCTCACGACCTCCCGGCCGCCCGACCCGATCGCCACAGCTGCGGCTCCCTCCGCTGTCGCGGGCTTGTCCCGCGGGCCGCGGTGATGACGTTACCGGCGCCCGGATCCCATCGCCGTCTAACAGTCGGGCGGATCCGGGACGCCAGGGGCGCGGCCCGAAGGTAATGAAACCCCCGATTCCGCTATCTCCCAAGGTGCTGGAAGCCGGGTTTCATGACATAAGGCAGCCAGACTCAGAGGTCCATCGTGGCTTCGACGGTCAACCGGGCGGGGTGGGCGTGTGCAGAGTTGGCGTGGTCCCTTCTAGGGGGGCGGGGGACACGAGTCCCCGATCGCGGGGCACGCACCACGGCTCGTTCTGCTAAAAATTGATGCTGGTGCGGACCTCAGCCTTTTTGGCTAGGCGGGGAGGCTGAAGGCCCAGTTCAGCAGGCGGGTGGGGTCAGCGGCGTTGACCGTGGTGCCGACGCCGGGGCTGTCCAGGGTGACGCCGATAAGGGAGCGGCCTCCTCTGGTGGCCTCGAAGAGGAGGCAATGGCCGGCGGCCGCGGTGTAGCCGGTCTTGATGCCGATCGCGCCCGGGTAGGCGCCGAGCAGCGGATCGAGGTTGTGCCACAGGTAGGCGTGGTGCCCGGAGCCCGCGGCCAGGCGGTAGCTGCGCTGGGCCACGATCGAGCGGAAGACGCGGGACGTCATCGCGACGCGGCCCAGGGTGAGCAGGTCGGCCGGGGTGGAGTAGGTCGAGTACTCGGTCGGCCACGGGAGCCCGTCAAAGTTGCTGAAGTGGCTGCGGGTCATGCCCAGCGCCTTGGCGACCGCGTTCATCTTGGCGATGAACGTGGTCAGGCCCGGGCCGTAGGCGTCGGCCAGGGCATAGGCGGCGTCCGCGCCGGAGGGCAGCAGCAGCCCCTCGAGCAGTTCGGCGGCGGTCAGCTTGTCCCCCGGGTGCAGGCCCGCGGAGCTGGCGTCGTGCTCTTGAACGTAGCTGACCACGGCGGACGGGACCGTGATCGTCCGGTCCAGGTCCCCGGCGCTGATCACGACGAGCGCGGTCATCACCTTGGTGATGCTGCCGATCGGGC
Organism: Streptosporangiaceae bacterium; assembly: GCA_050698735.1. Taxonomy (GTDB): domain Bacteria; phylum Actinomycetota; class Actinomycetes; order Streptosporangiales; family Streptosporangiaceae; genus Palsa-504. Next base: position 4,055 of record JBOHCG010000431.1, read on the forward strand.
GTTCGGTGTTCAGCTCGCGGCTCCACAGGACGGTGCCCGTGGACGCGTCGGCGATCGCGGCGGCCTTGGCCTGCACGCCGCTCGGCGCGCTCGACCGCGTGGTCCCAGTCCTGGCGGGCACGGCCCTGGCAGGCACGGCCCTGGCGGGCACGGCACTTGTGGGCGCGGCGGTCTGGGCGAGGCTCGGCGGCGCGGATACGACCAGGGCCAGGCCGGCGGCCAGGGCCGCTGCCGCGGCTAGGCGGGCCGTCAGGAACGTTCGGTTCGCTCGCGTCGCTGCGACCATTCGGGGCGCGCGCCGACCGCGCGTTGCCATGGGCTCTCCTGGGGGATCGGTAGCTGCCGGACGACAGCGGACAGCCTTCCAGGTCCGGCATGTCATGGCAAACGGGGCGCGCTAATCCCTCGGCCAGGCGTAGACGCGGCCGCGGGCGCGCAGGGTGACCGGCGAGCCCGGGTGCAGGTGGTGCTCGCCGATGATCCGGACGATGATCGTCCGGCCGTCGGCGTCGCGCTCCGGCTGGATATGCAGGACGGCGTCGTGGCCGTGATAGCCGTAGGAGGTCACCCGGCCGGGCGTACCGTCGCCGCCGGACGCCAGCTCGATCTGCTCGGGCCGGACCAGGACGGTGACCTGGCCGTCCGGCACGGCGGCGGCGTCATCGAGCGGGAGGGTGCCGAGGATCGTCTTCACCGTGCCCGCGTTGAGCACGCCCTCGAGCAGGTTCGCCTCGCCGATGAAGGTGGCCAGGTCGGCGTCGACGGGCCTGGCGTACAGATCCTCGGGCGTGGCGTACTGCGCGATCTTCCCGTCGCGCAGCGCGGCGACCCGGTCGGCGACCGAGAGGGCCTCGTCCTGGTCGTGCGTGACCAGGACCGCCGTGGTGCCGGCCAGGCGGAAGATCTCCTGCACGTCGGCGCGGACGCTGGCCCGCAGGTGCGCGTCCAGCGAGGCGAATGGCTCGTCGAGCAGCACCAGGGCAGGCTCGATGGCAAGCGCCCTGGCCAGCGCGACGCGCTGCTGCTGGCCGCCGGACAGCTGATGCGGGTACCTGCGGCCGAACCCGCCGAGCCCCACCGCCTCCAGCATCGCGTCGACCTTGCCGCCGCGCCGGTGTCTGGCGGGGAGCCCGAAGCCGACGTTGGCCTCGACCGTCAGGTGCGGGAACAGGCTGCCTTCCTGCGGGACGTAGCCGATGCGGCGCCGCTCGGACGGGACGTACTCCCCCGGGCCGTCGACCACGGAGTCGCCGATCGCGATCGTGCCGGCGTCGGGCCGCTCGAAGCCCGCCATCAGCCGCAGCAGCGTCGTCTTCCCGCTGCCCGACGGGCCCAGGATGGCGGTCAGGGATCCGGCCGGCACCTCGAGGTCCACGCCGGTCAGCACCGGGTGCGCGCCGAAGGCCTTGTACAGGCCGGAAACCGCGAGCTGCCGCATGTCCCTATCCTTGCGCATCCTGCTGGTCCTGCGCGTGGGCCGAGCGATCGAAGAAGCGGCCGAGCACGTAGCTGGGCACGGCCGCGACGACGATCATCACCAGGGCGAACGGCGCCGCCTGGCTGTAGGAGAGGTTCGTCTCATAAGACCAGAACTGCGTGGCGAGCGTCTGCGTTCCCGTCGGGATCAGCAGCAGGGTGGCGGTGAGTTCCGTCACCGCGGAGAGGAAGACCAGGCAGAACGCGGCGACCAGGCCAGGCCCCGCCAGCCGCAGCGTCACCCGGCACAGCACCGCGAGCCGGCGGGTGCCCAGCGACCTGGCCACCTCGTCCAGGCTGGCCGGCGCCCTGGCCAGCGACGCCTTGACCCCGACGAGCGCCAGCGGGAAGAACATGATCGCGTAGCAGGCGACGAGCAGGGCCGAGGTGCCGTAGCCGAATCCGGCGGCGTAACGCTCGGTGAAGTAGGACAGCGCGAAGGCGGTGACCACGCCGGGTATGCCGAGCACCAGGTAGGTGCCGCGCTCGAGCAAGTGTCGCATCCGGCCGCCATGCCTGATCGCCAGCATGGCCACCGGGAACGCCGTGACCGTGGCCAGGGCTGCCGCGGTCCCGCCGTACAGCGCCGTGTGTCCGGCGGCGTCGAGCAGGGAAACGTTGGCGCCGCCGCCTAGCAACGGAGGCTGGCCGTCGACCATCCAGTAGACGGCTGAGGCGACCGGGACGCCGAGGGCGAGCAGGACGAGCGCGGCGAACAGGGCGAGCACCAGCCAGCGGGTCCAGCCCAGCTGCAGCGGCGGGCTGATGCGCTGGGTCATCGGGCCGGACCGGGCGATACGGCCGCGGCCGCGGAGCATCCCCTCGCCGGCCAGCACCACCAGGCTGAACACCACGAGCACCAGGGACAGGGCGCAGGCGACGGTGAAGCTGTAGCTGTTGAATTCGGAGAAGATCTCGGTGGTGAACGTCTGGTAGCCGAGGATCTCGAAGGCGCCGTACTCGGCCAGCAGGACCAACGCGACGAGCAGGCAGCCGCCGAGGATGGCGCCCTTGGCCTGGCCGAGGGTGATCTTGACGAAGGTACGGACGCGGCCGGAGCCCAGGCTCCGCGCGACCTCCTCCTGGCCGGGATCGGCGCCGCGCAGGCTGGCCGCCACCGGCAGGTATACCAGCGGGTAGACGGCAAGCGTCATCACGATGACCGCGCCGCGGAAGCCGTGTACCCAGGTCCACAGCGAGTTCCAGCCGAAGCTCACCACGAAGTCTGGGATCGCGAGCGGCACCACCACGAGCACCGCCCAGGCCCGGCGGCCCGGCAGGTCGGTCCGCTCGACGCACCAGGCGGCGGCGGTCCCGATCACCGCGCATGCCAGCGTTACCACGACGGTGAGCC
>JBOHCG010000432.1:0-6855 GCA_050698735.1 Streptosporangiaceae bacterium
CACGTGGCTGTTGCGGTCGGCCGTGATCAGATAAACGCTATCGGGGATGAACGCGACCGAGCTTACTCCCTCGCTCCCAGGGTCGGCGAGGGTGCCGGCCAGTTTCCTAGTGGCGATATTCCAGAGGTACGCGTGGCCATTGCTATCGGCGGTAGCCAGTATCAGGCCACCAGAACTGGCGCTGAACGCGACGGAATCTACCCCTTTGCTGCCGGGGTCGGCCAGCGTGCCAGCCAGCTTCCCGGCGGTGATATTCCAGAGGTAGGTGCGGCCGTTCTTGCCGCCGACGGCCAGTGTCCCGCCATCAGGGCTGAAGGCCACCGAAGTTACATCACGCGATGGCAAGTCGATCAGCGTGCCACGGTCCCTAACCGGGGAACCCGCAGAACGCGTAACCGGGGAACCCGCAGAACGCGGAGAACCGACCGGACCGGGGGAACTCGCTAGCAGGTACGGGACGACTATCGCCACGGCCAGGACCGTGCCCGTCAGCCCGGCCGCGGCGAAGCGATGGCGGCGCACCCAGGCAGGTGCACGTCGCGGGCGCCGAGTCGGCTGTGCCCCGTTCCCGGAGCTCTGGTAATCCCCGCGGGAGCGGTCGGCGGGGAGGCCGTCCATCCCTCTGGCGGGCCCGTCTGCACCTGCTGCAGGGGTGTCATCTTGAACGGCTGCGGCCGGTGACACAGTCTTAGGATGGGTGCCGGGGCCGGGCGACCCGCCGCCAGGCACCGAATCTATGGTCGCGGCTGCCTCCAGACCGGCCGGGACGGCCGCCTTCGCGGCTCCGGCCAGGGACGATCCAGGGAAAGCAGGTTCTGAGGCGATCTCATTGCCCGGACCGGGCACGACAGCAGAGCCGTCGGAAATATAAGGTGCCAGGCCGAGCGCCTCCCGCAGCGCCTCGGCGAAATCCTGGCAGGACCCGTACCGCTTCTCCGGAGCCTTTGCCAGCGCTCTGGCCAGGACCCGATCCGCAGCACCGGGCAGGCCCGGCCGCTTGGACCCCAAAGACGGCGGCGGCTGGGACAGATGCGCCAGCAGCACCGCCATACCCCGGTCACGCTCGAATGGCGGCGCGCCGGTCAGGAGCTGGTAGGACACGCACGCCAGCGCGTACTGATCGGCCCGCCCGTCCACGGCCCGGCCGTCGATCTGCTCCGGCGCCGCGTAATCCGGGGTGCCTAGGAACTGCCCGGCCTCGGTCACGCTCACCGACGACATGGCGCCCTTGCTCACCCCGAAGTCCGACAGGTACACATGGTCAGGCCGGCCAGGGCGCGCGTCCACCAAGATGTTCGCCGGCTTGACATCGCGGTGCACCAGGCCAGCAGCGTGCGCAGCATCCAGCGCCGAGGCCACCGGGGAAATGAACGCTGCGGCACGGCCCGGCGCCAGCGCGCCCTCCCGCTCCAGCGTCAGCCGCAGGTCACCGCCCTGGACCAACCGCATGGCAATAAATAGCACGCCGTCCGCCTCGCCGGCCTCATACACCGGGATGATGTGCGGGTCATCCACCGCCGCCGCCGCCCGCGACTCCGCGATGAACCTCCGCCGGAACGCCGGGTCCGCCGCGACAGCCGGCGCCAAGATCTTTAGCGCCACCAAGCGGCCGAGCCGCTCATCGCGAGCCCGGAACACCACCGCCATCCCACCCGCCCCGACCGGCGCCTCCAGCCGGTATCCCGCTACCTGCGAGCCGGCTCGGAACCCGGTCAGATGGACAGGGAAATCCTGGCTCAACTCCCCTCCCCGCCATCGTTGTCAGGCATCGCTGCACTATCGCTGCACAGCCCTAATTCGTGGTTGACACCGGCAACACGCGCTCAGGCCGTTTTTAGTATCTGGGCCAACGGTCCTGTGCCGCAACCCAAGCGGCAGGGCTAACTAGCGGTCGCGGGGAGTAAGGCCGATCGACGGGTACGATGCAGACTGCAACTGCATTCCGGGTAAGCGCATAACGACACAAGTACACACCGTCGGCTCCTCGGCGTTATACACGCGGCGGCAAGTCAGCCACGCCTTCGGCGCAAGACGCATAGCGTACGAGCACCGAAGCGGCGCGGCAGCGGCAGCGGCAGCGGACCTCAAATCGAAGCGAACCATTTGCTCACGGTTCAAAGCCTCAGCCATCTACGGTGTCTTTGTCGCTCGTGCGGAGGGAGGGACAGCATCCGGCTATGGTGAACCGAGATCCAGACAAGGAAAGAGAGCCCGAGGAGCCCGGTCGGGTGTTGTTCAGGCCCACTGGGACCACCATGATCAAGTGCTCCGAAGTGGGCTCCCTACCCGCGTTCCCCGGGCAGCCAGTAGGTATCGTTCATAGCTGGGTCCGGGGTCAGGTCCGGCTTGATGTGCACGGCCTGGCCGTTCGCTTCCCGCCAGGTGTTGAGGTCTGCGCGTGCCTGGTTGATTTGCGCGCACTGCTCCGCTGAGAGATAGAAACGGACGTCGTTGAGCCTGTCTTCGACGGCAGCGGTCGCCCGTTGCCGTGGTGGTGAGGTCGAACATGCCGCCACGTAGCGGTCGACGAGTGCTCCGATCTCGCTGGATCGGCGTCGCGGCCTGAGTACGGGGAGGATGGTGATGTCGCCGTCGGAACTGCAGCTCAGGATTACTGCGGGCGGTGGGTTGCTGTCGAGATACCTGACGGCGTTGTTGAAGCGGCTTCCCCGGGCTGGGTCGCCGTTGCCTCTGGCGGTGCCGTCAAGAATGACGCCGATGGCATGGCATAGTCCTTGCGGGTCGACCAGTACGCCGCCGTCCATGTTGGTCAGCTGTTCCATCGCCTGTGGCGTCAGCTGGCCCGGTGTCGTCAGGGTGGCCTGGGGGGCTAGCCTGATGGCTTCTGCCGCGGCGCCGCTAGAGATGATAAGCATGGCACCGTGGCGGTTGTTACTGGCAGCGGTAGCAAGACTCACCAGCTTATCGAGGTCCGCTGCTGGCAGTATCCGGGTGATGATGTCTTTGAGCAGCGGAGTGTCGAGCTGTGGTGCCGGCAGTTTCGGGAGGGAGTCTTGCACAGTGAGCAGACGCGTGCCCGCGCGGGCGAGGTGCCAGGTCCCGCTGCTGCCGATAGTGATCTCGAAGATCCTCTCGTGAGAGACGCCATCGCCGCTGGTGGCGGTCCCGAGGCCGTATACATCACGATCCCGCATCAGGAGGGCCATTCCGAGGCCGGTCGGCTCTAGGAGCTTGCGCAGTTGGCGCTGGTTGCTCAGCAGGACGGGCTGCGCCAGGCCAACCTCCACGGATACCGCCGGGTCATCTTGGGGCGCGATGACGAGGCGGCCGGCGTTGGGCCGTCCTTCGTAGAGCAGCGAGACGAATGACTGGAGCTCGGGCACCGCTTCCGAGCCGAAGTCGTATCCGGTCAGGTGCAAGGCGCTGCGCACCATGCGTCGCACGGCTCGCAAGGAAATCTCCGGCGCGTCATAGCTGAAACCGCCCACTCCTACATGGCCGGCGTCCGGGATGTAGAGCTCCCGGTGGGCCTGATCTAGCAGCTCGAAGATGATCGCGTGAATGATGCTGGGGACAACCGGGCTGCGTGGATCGGCGGGAAATTCGAGCTGCGGGACATGTTGCAGAGCGTCGCTGTCAACGCTGACGACAATGTGAACCTCGTGATCACCGATTCGGGCTGAGCGGCTGGCGAAGAAGGTCCTGCCTGCCGAGCTTGGATGGTCGCGCAGTGTCTCCTGGATTGCGAGGGCTCTCATCTCATCGCGCAGCCGCGCCGGGAGTTCCTCGCGGCTCTTGTCGTCCCCGTAGTACATGCCGTGCTCGGGATGCTGGGTATACAGGACGTCAGCTCGGGCAGGTACCGCAGCCAGATCGGCGGGAGTGTAGATGTCGTCCTCGGGCTCTACGCAGATCCCCGCGTCCTGGCTGCTCGTGACAGGGAAGCCGATAAGAATGACCATCGGGTAGCCGGCGAATCCGGTCTGCCCGAGCAGGGATTCCGCCTCGATCTCCACCATGGCCCGGAAGCCATGTTGGTACCGCCACATGAACTGCTCGATCCACTCGCCGTCGGTCACCTGACAACTGCTTTCTCATAGTTACGTAGCGCCTGCGTAGTATTTCGGTCCTTTAGGCGAAGGGGCGCGCCGTACCGAACTCGGTTGAGGCCAAGGCGGAAGCGGCGTCGCCGAAGGACATCCGGCTCCACTGGGTGAAGGTGAGTTCGCCGCGGGTCAGACGATCGGTGAAGTAGGTTCCGGTCAGGATCTCGCCGTTCTGCCCGCCGATGGTCATCTCCGCGGCACCGCGATGCCGCGGGCTGCGATTCAGTACGCTGACGCGCGGCAGATTCTCGTATTGCCATGTCACTGCCCACCGGCCGTCGCCGAGCCGGGTCAACTGCGCCTGGATGGAGGTCGAGGACGACTCACTGGTAAACAACGTGACCGTTAGCGCCGAGGCGGTCTGTGTCAGGCGCAGCACGGCGGGGATCGGAGGTGTCGGCGTGCCGGGGGCCGCCTCGTATGAGGTGATCAGGGTCCCGCGCCATGTCCCGGCCAGAAGCGGAACCCGGGTCAGCCGCCGGACCGGCCGTAGCCGCCAGAGGTACTTCTCATAAACGAGCAGCACAATCGTCACCGCGGCGCCGGCATATGAATAAAGCGTCAGCGGAGTGGGCGACAGTCCCTTCCCGGCGAGCAGGGCTAGCACCAGCCACACCGTCGCGACCAGGCCGATGATGACCTGCTGCCTCGTCTTGCTGATCACCCGGAGGTCCCTTCAGTCTAGTCCGAATCGCTGCTGCGCCAGGGCGGCTAGCCGGTTCGCCTGCTGCGGGTCCCACGACTGAGCGTCACCGAATAGTGGCTTGATCCCGTTTACCTCGGTCCATTCCGCGGCACCGCCACCGACAGCGGTGGCGCGCCTGATATGCGCCAGCACCGCGTGGAGATTGTGCGTCAGCGGATCCAGCCGGAAGGCGACAAATTCAGAGCTCGGCACGTTGTAGACGAGGCACTCGATGAAGTAGCTGGCCAGCTTGCCCATTACGCCATCCTCGGCAAGCTCGTTCTCGATGCGCTTGAGGATCCGTACCAGCTTCTTGTACTGGCCGAACGTCATGAGATTCTTCATCCGCCCGTTGCTCAGCTGCTGTGTCGGGTAGTTGGCTATCCACCGCCCGTCGGCGCGCCGCGTAGTCAGCCCGCGGTCACACTGCTGGAAGAAGCCGGTCCCGGAACAGCGGCGGAAATGAAACGAAGGGACGACATCGGCGCTTACGCGGGCCGAGCTCTCCCGGACAGTGATCGCGGTCTTGCCGGTGCAGTCACAGTCCTGACCGAAACGCGCGCGCAACGCCTGCTCGACTTCGTGCCGGAAATCCGCGCCCTCGTAACGAAAGCTGGAGCGGTAGCCAAGCTGCGCCTGGAGTTCGGACCGCTCGCCGTCCCGCTCGCTGAAGAAGAACCGCTGCTGGACGACCGCAATATCGACATCGCTGTCCACGCGGACGTTCGTGCCGTTGGGGTAGGAACCCTTGGAGATCACTACGAGGTCTACCTTGCTCAACGCGCTCGACGCATCCAGCGCCTGGCGTACCATCCGCTCCGCCCGTTCCTGCTTGTCTCGCTCTGTGGGACTTGAAGGAGCCGCGTACTGGCGGAGTTGCTCTTCCAGCTTGCTCATGTTTCACCCGGCATCAGGCGAGATGGACGAGGCTGTTTGTCCCAGGTAGCCGTGCCGGGGACGGATATAGCAAAGCACACCAGCACGGTGCAACGCGGCATTCCTGCCGCTGAACTGCGGTAGGGGGGAGCCGCGGAACAATAGAGCGGGTCGGCAGATCGATTCCGGACACGTCGTCGTAGGCCAAGTTATCTGCAGACAGCCATCGGCGACGACAGCGCAAGTCGAGAGCGTCGATGAGTGCCGGCTCGATCTACACGGGTGTCGTCACCTCAATGTCCTGTGCCATTGGATCCGAGCCACGGGCAGGCCGCAGACCTGGCCGGGCATTTTGTGTGAGACGCGGCCTGTCATGTTGGGCCTGCCGGCCGAGCGGTCTTGCTGGGCCGCCCGAACAGGGCCCTCATCAGGTCGGGAATCAAGCGGGAACGTCCGCTGAGTGCTTCCCCGTGCTAATCCTGCACGTCAGATCCTCGCACGTGTCCAATGGGTGCGCCGGAATCCAGCCCTGTCCAACAAGTCTGTGAGACGCACGTGAGAGGGAACTGCCGTAACAGGCGTTCAGGCCTTGGTGCCGTGCACGTCGGCGAGCAGCCTTGCCAAGCTCGGGTCGTCGGGTGGGATGTCCCAGGAATGTCGGAACCGGATTAATCGCGCCAGGCACGGCGAACCACTCGGCCGGTAGGACGTCACCGTGACCGTGGCCTGGGATGGCGGCTGCCTTCCTGGCCCGACCGAGTTTGCCGCTGCAGAAGGGCAGGCCGCATCGAGCAGGAGCGCCAGCGTCATAAGCGCGCACAGGGCCGAGAAGATCCTCAGCATTGTCACCGTACCGATGGCAAGGCCACTGCGGGTGTTCGGCTACGGTTGCCCAAACCGGGCAGATGCCTCCGGGACCGGGCTATGGTCCAGCCGCGGTGATCATTAACTTATCGCGGCTGGTCAGGGCATGATCATTTAGATGCCGTTTCTCTGTTCGAGAACAAGCCAGAGTGCTGCCCGTTCGGTCACCAGCTATAGCCAGGCGCGGCGCAGGTCAGCTGGACGCCGTGCCTCTGCGAGTCGGCCCGGGAAGCGGCCGGGCGCGGCCGCGGCATGGGACACATCTGGGTCGCGTGCAACCGCTGCCACGGCCAGCTCCGGCAGACAGTGTTCTTCGAGCCCCCACACGACAGGGGACACCGGCCCCTGACCGGCTGGGTCACG
>JBOHCG010000433.1:0-6853 GCA_050698735.1 Streptosporangiaceae bacterium
GGGCGGCGGGCGAAGGGCTTCTCGCTGGGCATGAGTCAGCGGCTCGGCATCGCCTCGGCGCTGCTGGGGGACCCGGCCGTGCTCATCTTCGACGAACCGGTGAACGGCCTGGACGAGACTGTCAAGATCCGCTCGCAGGCGGCACCCGGCCGCGCGTTCCCGGTCAGGGTAACGCGGTTCGACCCCCCTGCTTACCTGCGGTTCAGCGGGGGATGCCGCTCGGCCTGTTCCGCGGCGTCCGTACCTACGAGGTGTCCGATGGAGCGGAGGGCCAGGTCACGTTCCGGATGCGCGAGGAGTACAGCGGCCCGCTGCTCCCGCTGATCTGGCGGTCGATGCCCGACCTGGGGCCGTCCTTCCAGCGCTTCGCCCGCGGGCTCAAGCTGCGGGTTGAGTCGGGCGGCTGACCGAGATAGCTGAGGCGGTGTCCTCCGGGGCCACGGCTGGAGAGGGATCCGGGCCGGTGGTAACGGCTACGGTGGGATCCGTGGCAGGTGTGCTGTTCGACTCCGAGCCGGCGCGGACCTTCAAGGTCGGCCTGACGGTGATGCTGGAGCGGACCCGCGATGAACTGCCGGCGATCCAGCAGTTGTGGCCGCGTTTCGAAGGCCTGGTCGGGCTGCGCGGGCGTCGGATGTACGCCATGGTCGATACCCGGGCAGAGACCTACGCGGCCTGCACTCCGCTCAGGAAAGACGACGAGCCTGGCCGCCTCGGCCTCGATACCGCGGAGTTGCCGGGCGGCTGGTACCTGCGGGCCCGGATCGCCGGAGACCCGCCCGGGCTGTATGAGCGCATCGGCCCGGCCATGCAGGCGCTCGTCTCACTGGCGGCTCCCGCCGATCCCGATCGCCCGCTTGTTGAGTACTACCGGCGTCACGACGAGATCGAATTGTGGGTACCCATCCCGTCATAGTCCTAGATCAGGTATTTCGCGCAGAGGTCTACTTTGCAAGGCGGCCGGGCGCAGCGGCCGATCGGGCTCAGGCGGGAGCGGAGGCGGATGCGGAGCGGTCGATGGTGAGGTACCAGTAGCCGCCGCCGAGATTTAGCGCTCCGATACCCAGGAAGAAGGCCGCCCAGTTGTAAGCGCCGTACGAGAGGCATATGACGCCGGCGCCGGCCGCGACGCTGCCACCGAAAACACGCGTGACCCCGAAGGCGCGGAGGTGGCGGTACTCCCACGGGCTGATCAGGCGTTCCATGCCGTGCCGTGGGGGAGATGCCCACCACCCGCCTGGGCCGTTCGCGGCGGTGCTGTCGCTGGATGCGTTCATCGGAATGCCTCCTGACCGGCCATGATGCCTGCCATCCGACCACCGATTAAAGTGATATCACATTTATCCCGGGGTAGTCAAGCGTCTGGCTTAGCATCCGCCACGCGAGGTAGCCACGGAAAGGATTTAGCGGACCGAGGCAAGAAGTTCTCGGTTGTGCCGGAAGTCGGGATCGGGCTCGATTTCCGGTGCAGTTCGCAGCGATGACAAGGCAATCGCGGTGTTGATCCAGGCCAGGGCACGGCGATGGTCGCGGCGGGCCGAGTCGTAGAAGCGGGTATACAGCATTGCCTGCCCGTAAGCCGACTGGATGTGCACGCTGGGCAAGGTGGTTCCCATCCGGGCAAGCTTTCATCCTTTCGGTGTTCGGCATTGAACACCCGCAAGGAGTCGAACAACGCCCGCTATGTACGTACCGCCGAGAATATAAAAGGGTTTTTCAGCGGCCCAGATATCCACTTAAAACCGGAAAATGCGCCGCTTCCGGCTTACTGGGAGCAGAACATGACCTCGGGGAACTGCGGCGACACCTGCTCCAGCAGGGCCTGCGGCGTGCCGCGCAGGTGCAAGTCGAAGAAGGCGCGAACGTAGGCACGGGTGATCTCCAGCGCCCGCCCTCCAGACAGCTCGGCGCCGATGTCGATGCCGACCTGATCGGCCAGCAACCCGAGGTCGGTGAAGGAGGCGTGTTTCGCGCCAGCCACCACGAGCCACCGCTTCCAGCCAGTCAGGAGTTCCCAGTCCCGCTCCCAGGTGAGGACCGAACCCTTCAGTTGTTTCCCGTCCGGCGACGCGATGATTCCGCGTCCCGGGGTGTAGTTCTCCTGCTTGCCGAGGAACAAAAACGGCCGTGACAGGCCCTGGTCGGGGATCGGAGCGGCGGTGGCGCCGTCCATGTCGATGCCCGCGAGGATGCGGGCGTCGGCCAGCATGGCGGCGATGGTGGATGCGCCGCCGGCGGAGTGGCCCGCCATCGCGGTCCGGGACGGGTCGATCAGCCCGGCACCGGGCCAGGCCGGGCGCGCGCCGGTCAGCTCGCCGAGCACGAAGGAGACATCCGCGGCCCGGCCCGCCGCCACCTTCTGCGCCCTGTTCCGCCGGGGTGCCTCTCGGGCGAGGCCGGTGGCGACCCGCCCGTCGGGAAAGGCCGTGGCGTAGCTCTCGTACGTGTGATCAATCCCGGCTGCCACGTACCCGTGGCTGGCCAGCTCCTCGGCCAGGCCGGTGAGCGCGGCGCGGGGGTTGGTGAAGCCGGGCGACAGCATGATGAGGGGCAGGCTGCGGGGCTCGCCGTGAGGCGCGGCGCCGCTGACCGAGTTGGTCCGCACCGTGCTCAGCGCGTCCCCCGGCACGCCGGTGATGCCGGCGCCCGCGAGCAGGAGCTCCGACTCGGCCGGCGTCATGTACCGCGCCCGCTGTCCGTCCGACGCCTCAGCCGGGTACCACAGCGTGACCATCAGCTCGCGGACGCTCACCCCGGCGGCCCACGGATCGGGCCGGGAAGTGTCTGTTAGCCACAGGGCCGTGCTGCCGACCGGCCATGGACCGGTCGGCTCGGGCAGGCACGGCGGGCGCGGGCGCGGGCGCGGGCTCGCCGGCGCGTCACCGGCGTCTGCGGAACTTCCCATGCCGCCAATCATCACCGCCCGGCCGCCACCCGAACCATCCGGGAGCTACCGCCAGACCCGCCGATCCTGAAATTTGCGACATAATTGCGATATAGATGGCGCGGCGTGTAGGATGATGTTGGCCGCAGGGAGCCCTTGCCCCAACCCCCCCGGGGCAGGGGCTCCCGCGCCGTTTCGGCGATCGTCGGTCATTCCGGGGCCTGCTCGTGCCGGCCGATGATGAGATCGTAGGAACTGACGCCGCATGCCCATTCACGCGAAACGGATTTTGCGGCTCGTGGGCGGTGAGTCAGACATTTCCTGATTTCGCCCACTCAACCCCCGGCTTCTCCTGTTACTGTCGGCGTGGCCTGTCCTGTCCTGTCCTATATCTCGGGGGAGATGCCCGATGCGCTTGTCCAGAGCGAGCCGCGTCCGGATAGTAGTCGCCACGGCTGCCGTGCTGACCGTCGTCGTCGGCGGTGACGTCGCCGGGACCGCCACTGCACACGCCAGCACCGCAACCAATGCCGGCAGTGCGAGCACGTTGATCGTCCACCCTGCCGCGAACGGTGTCCACGGCGCGTTCATGACGCCGATCCCGCTCACCGATGCACAGTGCGAGGCCATCTTCCAGATCAGCTGCTATACCCCCGACCAGGTCGAGGCGGCGTACAGTCTGCCGACGCTCTACAGCCACGGCACCACAGGCAAGGGCGAGACGATCGTGGTCGTCGATGCGTTCGGATCGCCGACGATCTCCGATGACCTGTTGCAGTTCGACGAGTACCTGGGCCTCGGCACGCCGTCGCTGCGCATCGTCAAGGTCGGGCACGTGCCGGCCTTCAACTCCGGCAACGCCGACATGGTCGGCTGGGCCAGCGAGACCACGCTGGACGTGGAGTACGCGCACGCCGGCGCGCCGGACGCGAAGCTCGTGCTGGTAGAGGTGGCCAAGGAGAACCTGCAGTCGCTCGCGCAGGGCGTCCAGTACGCGGTCCAGCACAAGCTCGGCAACGTGATCAGCCTGAGCTGGGGGGCGCCCGAGCAGGATCTGGGGCGAGCCTTCGTCAGCTCCTACAGCTCCATCTTCAGCCGGGCCGCGAGCAGCCACATCACGATCGTCGCCTCCTCCGGCGACAGCGGTGCGTCCGGCCAGCGGGACAACGGCGGCTATTACCGCTACCCGGTCGCGAGCTGGCCCGCCACCAGCCCGTACGTGACGGCGGTCGGCGGCACCAGGCTCAACATTGATTCCCTCGGCAACCGGGGTGGTTCCGACACGGCCTGGAACGACACGTACAGCACCGCGGTGAGCAACTTCTTCTTCGGCAACAACGGCCCGAACCCGCTGGCCACCGGCGGCGGGAAGTCCGCGTACTACGGCAGGCCCAGCTATCAGAACGGCGTGCGCAGCGTCACCGGCGGCCAGCGCGGCATCCCGGACATCTCGATGAGCGCATCGTGCAGCGTCGCGGTGGGAGTCTTCGAGACGTTCACCGGCGGCCAGGGCGGCTGGACCGCGAACTGCGGCACCAGCGAGTCGGCGCCGATGTTCGCGGCCGTCGTCGCGCTTGCCGACCAGCAGGCAGGCCATGGCCTCGGGCTGATCAACCCGGCGCTGTACGCGCTGGCCGCAAAGCACGCACAGGGCATCGTCCCGGTGGCGTCCGGCAACAACACCGTCTCGTTCTCCGGCGTGACGGTGCACGGCTACTCGGTCAAGCACGGCTACAACCTGGTCACCGGGCTCGGCACCGTCAACGGGAAGTACTTCGTCCCGGAACTCGCGCGCTCGGCATAGCGCGCCAGCTGCCTTACCGTGGATGAATGACCGCATGGGACAGCCTGCCGCCCGCGCTGCCGCCGCACGGCACGGTGCTGGCCTGGGCGCGAGGCTGCCGGTGCGATGACTGCGAACGCGAGCACAAGCAGTTCCTGTCCGACCTGGCAATGCGCGGGCCGGTGCGGCTTCCCGCCGAGCCGCAGCCCCGCAAGATGAATGCCGACACCCTCGCCAGGCTGGAGCCGGCGGTGAGCCACTCCGAGTGCCCTGTGTGCGGCGCGCGGCGCCATCAGCGATGCCGCAACCTGGCGTTCCCTCAGCATTTCGCGCCGACTCACGCCGAGCGCAGAGCCGTCCCGTGATCGCGCGGGGCCGAAATTGACTGGGATCAAGCCGGCCGCTTCCTTACGATCGGAGGCATGCCGAGCTATGAGCCAGTAGACCTGTCGGACGCCTGCAACGCCGGCCTGGACGTTCTCGGCGATGAGCCGGGCGATGTCCCGCTGGGCAGGGTGACCCTGCGCGGGCTGCCGTTCCTGATCGGGTCCGACCCGCCGTCCAAGCCGCCGTCCGACCCGCCGTCCGACCCGCCGTCCGACCCGCCGTCCGCGCAGCGCTGCTTCCTGCTGCCGACCGCCCCGGTGTCGGTCGGGATCGGCCGGCTCGCGCGCCGGGTGATCGTCGCGCACCGGCTGCTCGAGCCGGGCGCGCCGGCCGGTCATGCCGTCGGGCAGGCCGTCGCGGAGTACGCGTTTCACCTCGCCGGCGGCGAGGTCGTGGTCGCGCCGATCAGGGAGCGGTTCGAGATCCAGGTAGTGCCGCCGCAGTGGGGCCGCGCGCCGTTCCTCGCCGTCGCCGACACCAGCGACGGCAACCTGCCCCGTTTCGAGGGCAGCTGGGACGAGGCAGGGTTCCGCCTGACGGAGCACGCCGGCGGAGAACCCGCCGGATGCTACCTATGGTGCTGGGAGAATCCCCAGCCGGACCGGCCGGTCGAGCGGGTCGAGTTCATCCCGCGCGGCCCGCGGTTCGTCGTCGCCGGCATCACCACGAGCGACGTCGATGAGCACCCGTTCGTCCGCGGGCCGGCCCGCCCGGTGCGGCTGATGACCAAGGACGGGCGCAGCGGCGTCTTCGATATCGACATCGACCGGGGCGTGGCGACCTACCCGCAGCCGCTGCCAGGCGAGGACGACCGGGCCGGCTGGGGAGCGGCCGAGGGAACGTCCGCGTACACGTCGATCGCCGCGCTGCCGTCGGCCACCGTCGCGGTCCGGCAGGGCGGCGCCGAGCTCGGCCGGGTGCGCTGGGGAGACGTGGAACGTGACGGGCGGGCGGACGCCGGCCGGGTGGTGCTTGAGCTGGCGGAAAGCGGCCGGAACTGGGTGCATGTCAGCATCGTCGACGACGCGACCGGGCGGCCTGTGCCGTGCCGGGTCCACTTCCGTTCGGCCGCGGGGATTCCCTACCAGCCGCACGGCCACCACAATCACGTCGCGCAGAATCTCGGCAGCTGGCATTACGACGTCGGCGGTGACGTCCGGCTGGGCCAGCGCAGCTACGCCTACATCGACGGCACCTGCCAGGGGTGGCTGCCACGGGGCGACGTCGTGGTCGACGTGGCGCGCGGCTTCGAGTACGAGCCGCTCCGCCAGACGGTGCGGATCGAGCCGGGCCAGCGGGAGCTGACGCTGCGGATCGCGCGCGTCGCCGACATGGCCTCGGAAGGATGGTGGTCAGGCGACTCGCACGTGCATTTCCTGTCGACCCCGGGCGCCCAGCTCGAGCAGCGGGGCGAGGACCTGCGCGTCGTCAACTTGCTGCAGTCGCAGTGGGGCGCGCTGTTCACCAATACCGAGGACTTCTCGGGCCGCCCCAGTGTCGTAGACGGCGGCGGCTACGTGACGTACGTCGGCCAGGAAAACCGGCAGCACGAGCTCGGCCACCTGCTCCTGTGGGGCCTGAAGGAGCCGGTCATGCCGTGGTGCAGCGACGGTCCCGACGAGGCCGAGCTCGGCGGCGCGCTGGACGCGACGCTGAGCGACTGGGCCGACCGCACGCACGCCCAGGGCGGCACCGTCGTCGTCGCGCATTTCCCGGATCCGAATGGCGAGCCGGCCGTCATGGTCGCGACCGGCCGGGCCGACGCGGTCGAGATCCTGAACCAGACCGACGACCGGCTG
>JBOHCG010000434.1:0-6829 GCA_050698735.1 Streptosporangiaceae bacterium
CGCGACCGCGACGCGGATCCGGGCCGACGGTATCTCCTTCAGCAGCGCGAAGTACTCGACGTACTCCGCCACCGTGAACCCCGGGTAGAAGCCGGGATTCTGCGGCAGGTAGCCGAGCCTGCGCCGGATCTCGCAGCGCGGGCCGTAACTGCCCGGGTCGCGACCGAGCAGCCGCAGGCTGCCCGAAGACGGCGGCATCGCCGTGGCCATCATCCGCAGCAGCGACGTCTTGCCGGCGCCGTTCGGCCCCAACAGGCCGAATACCCCCGGACCCAGCCGCAGGTCCACCCCGGCGACCGCGGCGACCGAACCAAAGCGCCGGGTCAGGCCGGTGATCTCAACGTTCATCGCGCTCCTGTCGTTACTTGTTCATCCCGACGCGTCAAGGCTGCCGGTCGGGCCCGCCCAGGGTCGTCACACCAGGGAGCCCGATCCCGGGTGCTACCACGGGGGGCGGTCCGGCCCGGCCGCGAGCGGAGTGATACCTCGGTATGACCATCCAGGGGTGATGCCCGTGGGGCACCGGCCGCCTACGCTGAGATCGTGAGACGGCTGCCAGGGATCGCGTCGGCGGCCTGGCGCGCCCTCATCCGGGTGCTGGCCGGCCCCGAGCCGGCCTCGGCGTGGAGCTGGCGGTCGCCGCAGGAGCGCCGGGCGGCGTACGCCGCGCTGGCCGCCGCGACGTTTGCGCTGTGCTTCCTCAACGCGACGCAGGTACACAAGGTGGCGACCCAAGGCCAGCCGCCGGCCGACGTGGCCCGGCGGCTGCTCGCCCTGGCGGTGGTGCTGCCGCTGCCGCTCGCGGCAAAGTACCCGATGCTGGCCTGGCGGGCCGGGTGGCTCGCGCTGCTGGGATCGCCGCTGCTGCCGGCCGCCTGGTGGGGCGGCTGGCCGTGGGGTCCGCCGCAGATCCTGGCGCTGCTCGGGGCGTTCTGCCTGGCGGCGATCCGGCAGCGCCGCGCGGCACTGTGGTGGATGTGGGCGCTGACGCTCATACCGTGGTGCGCGTGGCTGGTCAAGGACATCCCCGACCTGAAGGGCCCGGCCAGCGCCACCCTGGTCTTCGCCGTCGCGGCGATCGCGGTAGACAGCATGGGCTCGCGGCTTCGCACGGAGCGCGCGCTGACCGCGCAGACCGAGCACGCCGACATCGAGCGGGCCAGGCGCGCCGTGCTCGAGGAGCGAACGCGGATCGCCAGGGAACTGCACGATGTGGTCGCCCATCACCTGTCGCTGATCGCGGTGCAGGCCGAGACCGCGCCCTATCGGCTCGGCGAGCTGCCCGAGCCGGCCCGCGCCGAGTTCGGCTCGCTGAGCGGGGTGGCCCGCGAGGCTCTGACGGAGATGCGCCGGCTGCTCGGCGTGCTGCGCCAGGACCAGCAGGTCCGGCTCGCGCCGCAGCCCCAGCTGGCGGACCTGCCCGCGCTCGTCGAGGTGACCCGGCGGGCAGGCGTGCAGGTCGAGCTGTCGGTGCCCGCCGAGCTTGAGAAGGTGCCTGCCGGCGTCGGGGTGTGCGCGTACCGGATCGTGCAGGAGTCGCTGTCCAACGCGAGCCAGCACGCTCCCGGCGCCGCGGTCACGGTCTGCGTCGATCACGACGCTGACGCCGTCCAGTTGCGGGTGGCCAACGGCCCGTCCGCCGCCCGGCCCGGGCACGAGCGAGCCCCCGGGAATTCTCGCAGCAACGGCCACGGCCACGGGCTGACCGGGATGCGCGAGCGGGTGGCACTGCTCGGCGGGTCGCTGTCGGCCGGCCCGACGGCCGCCGGCGGGTTCGTGGTGTCCGCCGTGCTCCCGCTGGGAGAGCCGTCATGAGCTCTGCTGGCTCCGGCGGGGACGACCCCCCCGGAGCCAGCAGAGGCTCCGCCGTTACTCGCTGCCTGATCGCGGACGACCAGGCGATGGTGCGTGAGGGGTTCGCCGCGGTGCTCGCCGCCCAGCCGGGGCTTCAGGTCGTGGGCCAGGCCGGCGACGGCGCCGGCGCGGTGTCCTTGGCGCGGCACCTGGCGCCGGACGTCGTGCTGATGGACGTGCGGATGCCGGTCATGGACGGCCTGCAGGCCACCAGGGAGATCTTGCGCGGCATGGCGGGACAGCAGCGGCCGCGGGTGCTGATGCTCACCACGTTCGACCTCGACGACTACGTGTACGAGGCGCTGCGCGCGGGGGCCAGCGGATTCCTGCTCAAGGACGCCACCGCCGCCGACCTCGTGCACGCCGTCCGGGTGGTGGCGAGCGGCGAGGCACTGCTCGCACCGTCGGTGACCAGGCGGCTGATCGAGGACTTCGCGCGCCGGCCCCGCGAGGATCCCGCGCCGGCGCCCGCGCTCGGCACGCTCACCCAGCGGGAGACCGAGGTGCTGCGGCTGATCGCCCGCGGCCTGTCCAACACCGAGATCAGCGACACCCTGGTCATCGCCGAGCAGACGACGAAGACCTACGTCGGCCGGATCCTGGCCAAGCTGAACCTTCGCGACCGGGCCCAGGCGGTCGTGGTCGCCTACGAAACCGGCCTGGTCACACCGGGCGGATCGGCCCAGGCGTTATGCGGGGGCTCCGTGCGGCTAATCGATCAGTTCGAAGTCAATGTCGAGAACGCGGTAGGTATCGGCGGCCCGGCGATCGCGGGTGGCGAGCGTGATTCCGTGTTCGGCTGCCGCCGCGGCAACGAGGGCGTCATAGACGGCTCCGCCGGCGATGCCGAGCGACGCCAGCCTGGCATGGAGTCGGCGCGCGCCCTGGGAGCTGAGGAAACGCGAATCGGGAAAATTATGCGCGAGCAGTCGTGCCACGGCGGTCGGCGTGCGACGGTTCGGCGGCGGCAGGCGGGTCAGCACGGAGAAGGTCTCGAAGGCCGCGTGACCGCTGAGCCCGCAGCTCCGGCCGCCGATGGCCGTCCTGGTTGCCGCGTGATGTTCGTGGCCGGCGGCCGCGAGCGCGACGGCGACGCTGGTGTCGATCAGCAACTGCGGTCGGTCATCGCTGGTCGGCATCGCGCAACATCCGGACCAGATCGTCGCTGATCGCGGCGTCGGCCGCCGGGATGACGAGCAGGCCGTCTTCGTCGGCGAGCCGGTCATCGGCCAGTGGCTCTATATGCAGGCCGGCTCCGTCTGGGGTTATCTCGACCTCGCCGGAGACCAGGCCGAGGCTGTCCCGCAATGCCTTAGGGATAACCAACCGTCCTGCCTTATCTATGGTTGACCGCATACCATTAACTTACCATGCAAGTGGCTGACAGGTGGAGAGCCGCGATGCTGGACAACGAGGAGCGACCCGTCACAGTCGTGGACATCTGCGACACCGGTCCCGGCGTGCCGCCGGAGATCCGCGAGCGGATTTTCGAGCCGTTCTTCACCACCAAGCCGGTGGGCCAGGGCACCGGGCTCGGGCTGGACATCACCTGGCGCATCGTGGTGAGCAAGCATCACGGCGACCTACAGGTGGAGTCGGTTCCCGGCGATACCCGGTTCCGGGTCAGCCTGCCCATCACGGATCCAGCGCAGAGCGTGGATGACTGAAAGGCCACGGTCCGCAGCCACGAACCGCCGTAGGAGCACCACGGCCCGTTCGGCAAAATGTCTTTTTTATTCCGAACGGGCCGTTGTATTACGGTCCGAGCCGGTGCGTGGCAACGGGGGTACCAGCCGATCGCGGCACGCCGCTGCCGCTAGTAGGCACCGGAGCCTCGGATGACCGCGGACCCCGTCTTCCAGATGACCTGCAGGTCCAGGGCGAGCGACCAGTTATCCACGTAGTGCAGGTCGAGTCGTTCTGCTTCCTCGCGGGATAGGTCCGACCGGCCGCTGACCTGCCACAGGCCGGTCAGGCCCGGTTTGACCGCGAGCCTGCGCCGCATGTGGCCGGCGTAGCGCGCCACCTCCTCCGGCAGGGCCGGCCTGGGTCCGACCAGGGACATGTCGCCGATCAGCACGTTGATGAGCTGCGGCAGCTCATCAAGCGACCAGCGGCGCAGCCAGGCGCCCGCGCGGGTAACCCGTGGGTCCCTGCGGATCTTGAACAACAGCCCGTCCGCCTCGTTACGGGCAGCAAGCTGAGGTTTGCGCTGTTCGGCATCGGGAACCATGGTCCGGAACTTGTAGAGGGTGAATCCTCGGCCGTCCTTGCCCGTCCTGATCTGGCGGAAGAACACCGGGCCGTGATCGGTGAGCTTGACTGAGATCGCGATGACGGCGAACAGGGGCGCGAGCACGAGCAGCGCCGACGCGGCGCAGGCCTTGTCGAACACGCTCTTGACGGCTTGCTTGGCCCCGGCCAGCTCCGGGTGGTCCACGTGCAGCAGTGGCAGCCCGGCCACCGGGCGGATGGTAGTCCGCGGGCCGGCCACATCGAGCAGGGCCGGCGCGACGAACAGCTCGGTGCTGCTCTTCTCAAGTTCCCATGCCAGCTCGCGCAGGCGGCCGCCGTCCATCTCGGGGCAAGCCAGCACCGCGACCGTATCCGCGCCGAATCGGCTCACGGCCTCCGCGACGCCGCCGAGGCCGCCGGCCACGGGCACACCGACCGCGGGCACACTGCCTGCGGGCACCTTGGCCGCGGGCACCTTGGCCGCGGGCACACTGTCGTCGGGCACACTGTCGTCGGGCACCCTGGCCGAGGGCACCCAGGCCGAGGGCACCCAGGCCGAGGACATACTGCCCGTGGGCCCGTCGGGCGTACCCTCAGGCCCGACACCCTCCGGCGCGTCGACCAGGCACGCGGCGACCACCGCAAGGCCGTGGTAGGTGTCCCGGCGCAGCAGGGTAACCAGGCGAGCCACTGCTGCCGCATGGCCTACCGCGACGACTCTCCGCACGTACCAGCCCCGGACGCGCTGTCTGTGCAGGCGCTTTCTGAGCAGGTGCCTGGCGATCAGGTCCATGACGGTCGCGGACGGCAGGGCGATCGCTACGTACTCGCGGGCAAGGTCGAGCTTTGCCGCGTAAGAGACAACGGCCACTGCGGCGGTCAGGCTGACCGCCGCGCTGAGGACCCGGCGGTACTCATCGGAGCCAAGCCCGATGAACCGGGTGTCGTACCCGCCGGCCAGCAGCACCGACATTCCCCACGCGATGGGCAGCCCGCACGTGAAGCTCAGGTAGGTGATGGGCAGGTAGGCCCCGCCCCCGAAACGGATCCCAGCCGCCACCACCGCGGCCACCAGGGCACACGTCCAGTCGGCCAGGGCCGCCCTGCGAAGGTAGCCGCGCGTCCACGCCCTCGTGCCCGGGACGGCGACATTCTCGCGGGGCTCGATCGTACTGCGGGGCTCGATCGTACTGCGGGGCTCGATCATACGACCGGTCTCGATCGCGCAGCCGGTCTCGATCGCACTGTCGGTTACGCTCATGCCGCGGGTCGCCCCCCGGCGATTTGGTTCCGCCTGCCAGTTATATGCCCTCGGCCCAAGGCTCGCTCAGTCAACGGAATGGTTCCTCTCCGAACCTAACGCTCAGGTGTCCGTTATTGTCGGAAAATCACATGAAACTCAGCGGGATCTGGATCCGTAGTCGGCACATACGATTTCTGGCGTTAGTTCCCCCCAAATGATCCCTGGCGTTAGTCCCTCCAGGCCCCGGCACGGCAAACACTAGCAAACCCGCGGCACCCCAAAAACCCTGGGTGACCTCGGCTTTGCCTTTTAAGGATAAAGCGGATAATCTCCCCGTCGAATGGATGCATATCGCGTGACTGGCGGGCACAGGTGCGCTCGCGGCCGACCACCCGACAAGAGCTCCGGCAACCACGATTCGGGCATCAAGCCGTGAGGGCGGCGTTCCATGTCGGCTAGCTAATATGCCGCGTGCAGGCGGATTCCCCATAATAGAGCACAATAGACGCACCCGAATATCAAGGTAAACACACGGATATTCCGGCTAATGTTCCTTGTGGTCGGCGAAATAAATCTCCTTGAGTATCGCCAACTACTGTCCGCAGCCGCCGCGGTCGTTCATAATGCTGTGACGTGACGACAGTTATAATTCCCGCGCACAATGAGGGCCGGGTAATCCGGCGTCTTCTCGAGCAGCTCATAAATGATGCTGATCCGGGCGAGATGGACATAATAGTCGTT
The DNA here is from genome assembly GCA_050698735.1 of Streptosporangiaceae bacterium. Classification (GTDB taxonomy): domain Bacteria; phylum Actinomycetota; class Actinomycetes; order Streptosporangiales; family Streptosporangiaceae; genus Palsa-504. The sequence continues at coordinate 6,074 of JBOHCG010000434.1, forward strand.
GCCAACGGCTGCGTAGATGACACCGCGAAGGTGGCGGCCTCGTTCGGACCGGCGGTCCGGGTCCTGACCCTTCCTGCCGCCTCCAAGTATGAGGCGCTGATCGCCGGAGACCGCGCTGCCGCAGGCTTCCCGCGCATTTATGTCGATGCGGACGTCGAGGTGCGAACAGCCGATGTCCGGGCACTGGTGGCGGCACTGCGCCAGCCGGGGGTGCTGGCCGCCGCGCCGCCGCGGGAACTGGTCATGACCGGACGGCCGTGGTGGGTGCGCTGGTACTACGACGTCTGGACGCAGCTGCCAGGGGTCCAGCACGGGTTGTGGGGCCGGGGGGTCATCGCCGTCAACGAAGCCGGGTACGGGCGCCTGGCCGACCTGCCGCCGGTTCAGGGCGACGACCTTGCCATGTCGCTGATGTTCGAACAGCACGAGACGTTGCTGGTGCCTGGCACCCGGGTCATCATGCATCCGCCGCTGACGTTTGTCGGCTTGCTGTCCCGCAGAGCCCGCTGCGTGACCGGGGTCGTGCAGATCGAGCACACGCCGGGTTTCGATACTTCGGCTGACCGGACGCGGATATCCGATCTGATCGACATCATCCGGCGCCAGCCCAGGATGCTGCTGCCGGTGGGGTACTTCCTGTCGATGGCCGTCTTCGCTCGGCTGAGGGCCAGCCCGGCCCGCGTCCGTGGCGACTACCAGACCTGGCTGCGTGATGAGAGCAGCCGCACCGCCGCCGCCGTGGCGGCCGCCCAGCCG
>JBOHCG010000435.1:0-6794 GCA_050698735.1 Streptosporangiaceae bacterium
TGACCATGCAAGCGAACAGCATCTGGAAGTACCTGCGCCGATCCCTCACCGCCGATCCCGGGCGATTCGCCGGCGGCTCTGCCGTGAGCGACCCGCTCGGCCTGCTGGCCGTCGAGCGGGAACGCCTGACTGCAGCGGCCGCCGCACCGCGCTCATCACCCCGACGGCTGCCTACCGGCGACTCGGTCTCGGCCGCCGTCGACATCGACACGTTGAGCTAGGAGCACACCATGCGCGCTGACATCATTCCCGGCGGGATCTTTCCCGACTACGAGCTGACCGACCACACCAAGACCCGGCGGCGGCTGAGCGAACTGCAAGGCATCAACCCGATGATCCTGGTGCTCTCGCGCGGCGGCTTCTGCCCGAAGGACCACCAGCAGCACCTGCAGCTGGCCGCCTTCTACCCGCAGATCGCCGTCGGCTACACCCAGATCGTCACGATCTCGACCGACAACATCCTCAAGACCAACGAGTTCCGTGACTCAGTCGGCGCGCAGTGGACCTTCCTGTCCGACGCCGGCCGCCACATCCAGAAAGACCTCGACATCGCCGAGTACACCGATCCCTACTACGACCCGATGATCCCGTACACGCTCGTGCTCAGGCCGGGACTGATCATCCACAGCATCTACAACGGCTACTGGTACTGGGGCAGGCCCTCGACCGAGGACCTGCGCCGCGATCTGCGCGAGGTGACCCGCCAGACCCGCCCGGACTGGGACCTGGCCGCCCCCGGCCTCCGCGAGAACTGGGACGCAGGCGACCACTCAATGCACCACCCGTACCAGTCGCCGACCGCGGCTTCCCGTGCACCATCCCGGCCGCCGAGCCGCTGCCTGCCGTTGAACCGATCCGGCCGCCCCGACGTGAACAATGTGACATGACAAAACTTCTGTGGCCGTTCGGGCATCAGATGGGACTGACCCGATGAGCGCGGAGCTTGAGCTGACCGACTGGCGACGCATGGTCGCCGAGTTGTACGCGGCGGTACGGGCGCAGGACGACCCGCGGCGCGGGCACGAGCTGTGGCGGCACGGCCGGGACGAGCTGTTCCGGTCCCACCCGCAGAGCCCGCTGCCGCCGGGCGACAAGCTGCGCGAGACCGGCGTGCCGTACTGGCCGTATGATCCGCGGCTGCGTTTCGATGTGCCGTTGCTTCCGGCTGAGGAGGACATGTCGCTGTCCGTGCCGACCAGCGATGGCGCGATCCCGATGACCCGCCTCGGCCGGGTGCACCTGCCCGCGCCGGTGGATGCGGTCATCGACGTGTGGTGGCTGCGGCAGTACGCCGGCGGCCTGTTCCTGCCGCTGCGCGATGGCACGGCGGGCGAGTCGAGCTACGGCGGCGGCCGGTACGCGCTCGATACCGCCAAGGGAGCCGACCTGGGCGGGCGGCCAGGCCGGCTGATCATCGATCTGAACTTCCTTTACCATCCTTCGTGCCGGTACAACGACGCGTGGGTCTGCCCGCTGGCACCGCCGGGGAACACGATCGGCACACCGGTCAGCGCGGGAGAGCGGCTGCGGTTACCTGCGCCGCCGGCGAAAGGCTAGGCAGGCGCCTGGCGCCGACGGCCAGTCCGGCCGTCCGGACCAGCACCATCGTGATGGCCATGAAGATCAGGCCGTCGGTGATGGCCGCTCCGGTGACCTGGTGGGTCGCGCACCACTGGGCGAGCTGCGCCGGGAACCAGTGGGTGGCGCCGATGGAGAACGCCGCGCGGGCGGCCACGATGAGCGTCCACACCAGCGCGTACGGCAGGCCGGCCGCGCTGACCGGCTTGCCGGTCTTGGGGCTGCGGTAGACCCGCATCAGCGTGGTGACGACCAGGCCGCACAGCAGGCCGGCCGCGATGCCGGCCAGCTCGATCAGCAGCCCGTTCCCGTGCGTGACCGGACTGTCAAGGAACAGCGGGATGATCGCGGCGACCACCACCGGGGTACGCAGGATGCGGACCAGGCCGATCTTGCGGCGCGAGCCGAGGTCTGCTTCCAGGGTGGCGAAGAGGACGGCGCCGTTGATGATCATCGCGTCGGTGAGTGGGGACATGTGATGCGCTCCTGTTTCTAGGTGGCTTCAGCTGACATCACCCACCATCGCCGCGGCACCCCTGCCGGGGCGTCGGAGCACGGGCTGGTCCCAGGTACCAGGTCAGGGCGCCGGGTCGTCAACCCGGAACTCGTACCGCGGGCCGGCGCGCTGGTACCGGCGTGCTCCGTAGCGTCGGGATCGTTCGTTCATCCGACGTAATAAAGGAGCGTGCAGAGGTGCCCGCGCTAGAAGTCCTCGCCGTCATCGGGGCGATACTGAGCACATGATGGTCAGGGTGTTCTGGCTGATGCGAGTCACCGCGTTCGCGGTGATCAGCATCGTGGCCCTGGTCAACCCGCCGCACTCGGCCGTGCAGCAGGCGACGCAGGTCGCCTGCTTCTCGGCGGCCGGCCTGGCCCTGCTGGTGTGGATCGCCGCCGAGGTATCTCGCCGGTACCGGGCCTGGGGTCTGCCCGTGGCGCTCGTCACGATAGCCGTCGCCGGCGGCGTGGCCGCGGTGACCGACGGCGGCGGCCAGACTCTGGTCGCCTTCGCCTGCATCGCGGCCTTCTGGGCGGGCAGCGAGGCTGGCCTGCGGCCCGCCGTGGCGGTTGCCGCGGCGGGCATCGCCTCGATCTGGGTAGCCGGGGGGATCGCCGGCAGCAACTTCGGCACGATGGCCGGGGACCCGCTGCTGATCGCGGTGTGCGCGATGTTCGGCCTGCAGCGGCGGTCCTACCGGGTGCAGGCCGAGCAGGCCGCGGCCCTGCTCGCGCAGCACGACCGGCTGCGTGCCGAGCAGCGCCGCGCCGACGTGCTCGACGAGCGGACCCGCATCGCGCGCGAGATCCACGACGTGCTCGCGCACTCCCTCGGCGCGCTCGGTATCCAGATCCAGGCGGCCAAGGCGATGCTCACCGACCACGGCGACGTCGACCGGGCGGTGCAGACGCTGACCACGGCGCAGCGGATAGCGGCGGACGGCCTGACCGAGACCCGCCGGGCGGTGCACGCGCTGCGGGTGGACACGCTGCCGCTCGGCGAGGAACTGGCCGTGGTGGCGGACACCCACCGGCAGCGCTATCACGTCCCGGTCACCCTGCAGACCTCCGGCGCGGCGAGGAGGCTGCCGCCGGAGGCCGGGCTGGCGCTGCTGCGCACCGCGCAGGAGGCGATGGTCAACGCCGCCAAGCACGCGCCGGGCCAGCCGGTCGCGGTCCGTCTCGACTACGGCGAGGGCGACGTTCGGCTCAGCGTGGTCAACGGCCTTGACGGCGCCGGCGCCTCGGTGCGGAACGGAGCCGGTGCCGCGCCGCGGGAGCCGGGCAGCACCGGCGGCTACGGGCTGACCGGCATGCGGGAGCGGCTGCGGCTGCTGAACGGCACGCTGCTGGCAGGCCCGGGAGACAATGAGTGGGCCGTGACCGCCGAACTTCCGCTAGCCGAGGCCAAAGACGGGCTAGCCGCCGCCGAGGATGGGGGCGCCCGATGACCGCCGAGGATGGGGGCGCCCGATGACCGCCGAGGATGGGGGCGCCCGATGACCGCTGACCAGCCGTTGCGCCTCGTCATCGCCGACGACCAGGCCAGCGTCCGCGAGGGCCTGGTTCTGCTGCTCGGCGGCCTGCCTGGCATCGACGTGGTCGGCGCTGCCGCGGACGGCGAACAGGCGCTGGAACTGGTGGCCGAGCACGAGCCCGACGCGATCCTGCTCGACCTGCACATGCCGGTGCTTGACGGCATCGGCGCTACCCGCAGGCTCGTCGCCGAGCATCCCGGCGTCGCGATCGTCGTGCTCACTACGTACGTGGACGACGCGTCCGTCCTCGAGGCGCTCCGGGCCGGCGCGCGCAGCTACCTGACCAAGGACGCCGACCGCACCGACATCGCGCGGGCGCTGCAGGCCGCGGCCGGCGGGCTGACCGTGTTCGACCCGCGCGTGCAGGCCACGCTGCTCGCCGCCGCATCCCCGGCTGCTGCGTCGCCGGCTGCCGCGTCGCCGACGTCGGCCGGCCGGCTGCCCGAGGCGCCGGACGGGCTGACCCAGCGCGAGGCCGAGATCCTCGGCCTTATCGCCCAGGGCCTGACCAACGGCGAGATCGCCGGGCGCTTGTTCCTCAGCAACCACACGGTCAAGACCCACATCAACCGCATCTTCGCCAAGACCGGCTCCCGTGACCGGGTAGCCGCGATCGGCTACGCCCAGCGCCACAACATCGGCTAGACGCCGCAGTGAACCCTGCAGCCGCGGTGCTGCGTACCCCTGCCCGAGAGGGCGCCTTGGCAGAGCCCCCGCGCGCTGGGCTCGGGGTACCTTCGGGAGCATGGAACTCCACGTCGGGTGCGCGATGTGGTCGTACGCGCCGTGGCAGGGCCGGTATCTGCCCGGTTCGCTGTCGCCGCGGGAGCGTCTGCGCGCCTACGCGACCTGGTGCAACGCGGTGGAGGGAAATACCACCTTCTACGCGACACCCTCTGTCGGCACGGTCACGTCGTGGGCCGAGCAGACCGCCCCTGACTTCCGGTTCGTTCTCAAGCTGCCGAAAACGATCACCCATGAGCACCGCCTCGCCGACGTGGGCGAGCCACTGCGCGCCTTCCTTGCCGCGATCGAGCCGCTCGGGCGGCGGGTCCATGCGCTCTGGATTCAGCTGCCGCCGTCCTTCAGCCCCGCCGAACTCGGCGCGCTTGCCGGTTTCCTGCGCCGCCTCCCCCGCGGGCACAGGTACTGCGTCGAGGTACGGCACCGCGCGTTCTTCACCGACCCGCGATGGGAGCAGCAGCTCGAGCGCGTTCTCGGTGACGTCGGCGCCGAATGGGTGAGCTTCGACACCACGGTCCTGTTCGCCGACCCTCCGGCCAGCGACGCCGAGCGGGAGGCGTGGCGGAAGAAGCCGCGCCTGCCCCGCCGGTCGCGGGCCCTCACGTCCCATCCGATTGTCCGTTACATCGGCCGGGACAACCCGGCACGGACGGTCGCCGGATGGCAGCCGTGGCTTGGCACGGTGGCCGGCTGGCTGCGCGAGGGGCGTTCCCCGACCGTCTTCATCCACACCCCCGACAACGTCGACGCGCTTGAGCTGGCGCGCCGGTTTCACGAAGACGTGCGGACCCGGCTGCCCGGGGTCGAGCCGCTCCCAGAGCCGGTCCCTGCCGGGCCGCCGACTCTGTTCTGAGGCTGCCCATCAGGCGGGCTTCCGGTACTCGACCAGGTCAATCAGACGATGCGCAGTACCGGGCACCGAATCCTGGATCCAGCCCGGATGGCGGTTGCCTGCCATCTGGATATAGCCGAGCAGCTGGAAAGGCGGCCGATCGGCGCCGTCGTATTCATGGCGCACCACCGACCGGGCAGGAGGAGCCGCACATCATTCACGACTGCACCACGCCATGGACGCTGGCACGTATGTTCGAGACACCGTTTGACGAGACGTGGCGGACGGCAACCCTCACCTATGTCAATTCGCGTAATTCTGCTGGAAGGCAAGGCCGACGATGCGCTCAACGCGCATGAGGTTCGAGTCCTAAGCCTCTCCTGCCGGGCGCCCCAAAACGGCATTGAGCCTGGTCCTAAACTTCGTCGCATTAGAAACGTATTTGCGCTCGGCCGCCCACTCCACGACCTGATATAGCTCGTCTGCTGTTTGAGCCCACAACCATAGACCATGGTTAATATGACCGCCAGAATCTTTCCCAACAAATTTTCCTGCCATCCAGCGGCCGTTGTCATGGCACAAGAGCTGGAACGCTCCCCAGCTGTTACGGCCATCTATGGAATTGCGCCATGTGCCCGTCAGATACGGTTCCCGAAACGTAGCCAATGCGAAGTAATTACGGCTGTTTTCAGTGCCCGTGCCTGCAACCCTAGTACCAACTTGCCGTAGCCGTATGGTCAATATCCTATTCATGGCTGCGGCTGTGCGTGACTGCCCCGACTCTGGCGCTATATAAAAATAGGAATACCATTTTCCGGACAAATTGCGATTATTTCGGTCAACTCGGAACCCCCTGAGAACCTTCAAAAGGGCCACAGAAACGCGGTCCTGGAAAAGTACCGTAATTAGCAAACCGACAAGTGCGCTGAAAACCGCCCCTGCAGTCCATAGCAGCAATGACACTGATTACCCTTCACCCTTCGTCGGTACCACTTGCGCTCTAAGCCGGATGTCGTGTGTCTATAGCAACAAGCGCCGAGGCCGCCGAGGCCAGCTGGTCATGCGCCGCGACCAACGCCAGCGCGTGCTTGGCATGAGGTATGTCCGCGTGATATGCGCTGCGGAGCAGGCTCCGCGCCAGCGCCACGTGCCACTCCCAGCGGTACTGGCTCTCAGCGGGGATGGGCCGCATCGCGGGAGTCACCCGGTGCAGGTTCGTGGCCAGCCACGACAACGCGGCCAGAGCTGCCAAGGTCGTCGGCGTCTCGGTCTGCGCGGTCAACTCGGATCGGCCGTCACCGAACCGGGCGGCTAGGTCTCGCCATGTGGGGAAGCCCGTGAAGAGCATGGACTCGGTGCCGGCATCCACGCTGCGCATCAGCAGGTCAACGGACAGGAAGGCTAGATCGGCGGTCCAGTGCGCCACGTCAAAATGGCTCGTATCGATCAACAGCGGATGATCATGTCGCCCGGTGGAGACCCAATGCCTCGGGGTTTAGGCATTTAGGCCTGGATGGGCGGTTCCCCTCTATGGTTACTTTGCGTAGTTCTTGTTGTCCGGGCATGGCGGCGGCCGGCGTGCCGTGCCGGTGACGGGCCGGTAT
>JBOHCG010000436.1:0-6794 GCA_050698735.1 Streptosporangiaceae bacterium
GGGAGCAGGTTGACAGCCGCCGCAGCAGGGTGGCCGAGGAGATCTTGCCCTCTTGGACGGGGAGTACGACCCGCATTACATCGGCCGGTGATCAGGTCCTCGTTGAGCCGGCGGGTGAGCAGCTGCCCGGCGGACGGGTAGCGGGACGCGAAGTCGGCCCTTGAGCCCGTCCGGTACAGGGTGATCTTGCCCAGGTCGCGGATGCGCGGGGACAGCTGCAGGCCGACGAGGCCGGACAGCGCGAAGTTCGCGAGCGCCGTGCGTGTCGGTGGCGTGCTCGGCGACGAGCAGGTCGGTCTGGTTGCCCAGGATGCCGTCGAGCACGTAGGGGTTCTCCGGGGCGGTCGCCGCGATCACCTTGGTGTCGAACGTCGAGTGCTGGTCCGAGACGTGGGTGTAGGTGGAGATGCCCTGGCCGCGGGCGAAGTAGCGGGGACAGGTGCCGGGCGGTCAGCGACTTGCCCCTGACCGGGAACGCTGCCCGTCGAAGGAGGACAGGGTGCCGGTGCCGAACGCCTGGGCCATCGGCAGCCGGTGATGGTAATTGACGATCGCGGCGCTGGCCGCTTCCAGCGTGTCCGCCCGGAAGTACCACTCGGCGGTCCAGGCCAGCACGTCATAGGGCACGCCGCATGATTCGGCCATCGCTCCCAGGCCCATGTTGGTGGCCTCGGCGATGATCACGTACAGCAGGTTCCTTTTCAGCTCCGCCGACCGGGTGACCTTGCCGCCCGCATGCACCAAGTGGCCGGTGAACCCGGTGCGGGCGTCGATCTCCACCAGCACCGACGCGATCGGCACTCTCGGCAGCAGGCCGCCGAGCTCGGCGCGCAGCGCCCAGGTCTCGGCCGGGACGTCCTCGGCGGTCAGCGGCGGGATGACCAGCTTCCCGTCCCCGGTCAGCCGGACCCCACCCAGCCCGCCTCCGCGGGCAAGCTGGGCCTCCAGGTCCGACAGCGCCGCGTGCAGCTCGTCATCGGCCAGGGCGAGCGCGTCGGCCGCCGCCGCGGGCTTGCCGACGAGGTGGCAGAACTCCAGCCGCTGCGGCGCCTACTGCTGCGGGGTGAGCAGGAACGAGGCCGGGCCGGCGTACCGGCGCGACCCCCGGACGTGAACGTCTCCCGAGCGCAGGCCGTCGCGCAGGGCCATCAGCACGCACAGCTCCCAGTAGTGCTGGCAGGCGGTGACGTCGCCATCCCTCGCGGCCTTCTCCAGGTACCCGGCCCACCGGGCGGGCACGAAGCCATCCGGCGCCCCGTCCGGCACCTTGCGGGCCTTCGTCGCGTACAGCCCGGCCAGGATGCTCACCGCCTGCAGCAGCTCGTCCATGACAGGGCCGCCGGCGAACCGGACGGCGGCCAGCACGTCCGGGACGAACTGGCGCAGGCAGGCCATCGACGCGTCCATCATCGCCAGGTGCCCGTGATCACGGGGCAGCCGCTCGCGGCGGGCCTCCCACGCCGCCCGCATCCGCTCGTGGCCGATGTCCCCGCGCAGCCGGCCGCCGACCTGGTCATCGCCGACATCCGGGTCGAGCACGATCTTCAGGACGAGAGCGGGACAAAGCGGGGGAGGCTACGCTGCGAGCGTCACGAGGCCCGGTGGCCTGGCCCGGGGCACCTGGTGTGTCGTGCTGGGGTACCCCACCAGACAGCCACGCAGGACCAGCCGATCAGCCTCCCCCAAAATGTTCCGCTCTCGTACTACCGGGACCCCTGGTCACACGCGGCGAGCAAGCCCGGGCGACTGGCGAAGCTGCGGGCGTGCGGCTCCTGCGCCGGCTAGCCCGCCCGTCGCCGCGTCTGCTACGGGCCCGGGTGGCGCATGTCGATGATCCGGCGGGCCTTGCCGATCGAGCGCTCCAGCGCGGTCGGCTCCAGCACGTCGACGGCGACGGTGACCCCGATCCGGTTCTTGATGTGGCGCTTGAGCTCGGCCTGCAGGTGCGCACGGCTCGCGATCGAGGCGGCCTCCGGCCGCGCCTCGACCCGCACCGTCATCTCGTCCAGCCGGCCGGGACGGGTCAGCACGCACTGGAAGTGCGGCGCCAGCCCGGGGACGCTCAAGATCAGTTCTTCGATGTGGGAGGGGAACAGGTTGACCCCGCGCAGGATGATCATGTCGTCGCTGCGGCCGGTGACCTTCTCGATGCGGCGCATGGTGCGCGCGGTGCCGGGCAGCAGCCGGGTCAGGTCGCGGGTGCGGTAACGGATGACCGGCATCGCCTGCTTGGTCAGCGAGGTGAAGACCAGCTCCCCGCGCTCCCCGTCCGGCAGCAGGTCGCCGGTCAGCGGGTCGATCACCTCCGGGTAGAAGTGGTCCTCCCACACGTGCAGGCCGTCCTTGGTCTCCACGCACTCGTTCGCGACCCCGGGACCCATCACCTCCGACAGGCCGTAGATGTCCACCGCGTGCATGTCCAGGCGGTCTTCAATCTCCTTGCGCAGGTCCTGCGTCCACGGCTCCGCGCCGAACACGCCGACCTCGAGCGATGTAGCGCGCGGGTCGACGCCTTGGCGCTGCATCTCGTCGGCGATCACGAGCATGTACGACGGCGTCACCATGATCACGTCGGGTTGCAGGTCGACGATCAGCTGCACCTGGCGCTCGGTCATGCCGCCGGACACCGGGATTACCGTGCAGCCCAGCCGCTCGGCGCCGTAGTGTGCGCCCAGTCCGCCGGTGAACAGCCCGTACCCGTAGGCGACGTGCACCCGGTCGCCTGGCCGGGCCCCGGACGCGCGCAGCGACCGCGCGACCACGGTTGCCCAGGTGCCGATGTCGGCCTGCGTGTACCCGGCCACGATCGGCTTTCCGGTCGTACCGCTCGATGCGTGGATGCGCGCGATCTGCTCCCTGGGCACCGCGAACATGCCGAACGGGTAGGTGTCGCGCAGGTCCTGCTTGGTGGTGAACGGGAACCGCGCCAGGTCGGCCAGCTCGCGGCAGTCTTCGGGATGCACCCCCCGCTCGGCGAACGCCGTGCGGTAGAACGGCACGTTGTCGTAGGCGTGCCGCAGCGTCCAGCCCATGCGCTGCAACTGAAGCGCCGCCAGCTCGTCGCGAGACGCCGTCTCGATCGGCTCCAAGCCCTCGGGCGGGCTGTTCACCTCGCGCATCTTCGTGCTCCTTCCGGGCCGCCGGTCCTGGGCCGCTTCCGGGCAGCGCCGCGATGCCCTGCCCGACGCCGATATACATCGTGCACACCGCCCGCCGGGCGCGTCCAGCCCCGGGCCGCACGACTTGTTGATGGTCGCCGCGGACAGCGAGCCCGGCAGGCCGGCCAGCAACACCGCCATCCGCGCGACGTCGCGGTTGTCCTGACCGGCCTGGCTGGCGCATCCCATGATGACGTCGCCGGCCACGTCCCGGTCTAGTGACGGCACCCGCCTGCCGGGCGCGGAGAGCACGCGGGCACGCGGGCGGCCAGGTCGTCCGGGCGCACCGCGGCGAGCGTTCCGCCGTACCTCCCGACCGGCGCTGCGAACCCCAGCGACGATGAACGCCTCGGTCACGGCTCCTCCCCGGCACCGATACGGTCGCCGGCCGGTAAACGTGTGGCTATTCCCGCGGAACTCCGCGACCACGGCGCCGCCAGCCTTACGGACTGTCACGCCGCAGATGCTGTCGCGCCCGTAGCGCATCCGTTCTTGCGCGGCCGCGACCAGCTCGCCGCCCTCGAGGGCCGGCGTTACGAACACCACCTCGGCGCCGCGCGTGACGGTGACGTGGCCGTAGGTGTTGCACGCGAACGCGGCGGCGCTGTCCGCCGGCAAGAAGACGTATCCGCCGTGCGCGATGCCGTGCCCGTTGACCATCGTGCCGGTCACCTTCATCCGGGCGGCGACATGCCCGCGCGAGGCCGTCGACCTGGATGCCGAGATTGCGCGAGGCGCCGCCGGCGGCGTACATCGCGTCGGCGCAGCGCTGCACGAGCCGCTGCGGGCCGGGCGTCGCCGCCATCCGTTCCCCGCCTGCGATGCGCCAGGCTTGGCGGCGTGCGGCGCGGCGCTTTGCGGCGGCCGGACACCCGGCCTACCATAAAAGGGCCGTCGGCAGGGCTGCACGCGCCCGTTACCCGTCCACACCTTCCGGGAGCGCCCGATGAGCACACCAGCGCAGGAGTACGCCGGCCGCCACCGCGCCACGCTGCAGCGGGCCGTCGTCGCGATCCGGGAGCGCGCCTACTGGACGCCGTACCCGGAGCTGCCCGGCGCGTACGGCGAGGACGGGATGGGCCGGGGCAAGGCCGCCTTCGACGGCTACCTCGGCGGCGCGTTCCCGCTGCACCAATTGACGTGAGTTCATGTTGCCCTTCCGGGACGCCCTTGTACGATATTGGGACCAGTCCTCACAATCGGAGGCGCCGCTGTGCCTGACACGCCCGCCGCAGACCCGCCCGCCACCGAGCAGCCGAACATCTTCCCGCTCAGCTGGCACCGCAACACCCAGAAGATGGAGGATATCTGGCAAGCGTCGTTGAAGCAGGTGTGGGACCCGGCGGCCTTGCCGTGGGACACCTTGCACCTGGACGAGTACACCTGGGAGGAGCGGGAAGCGATCGCGTACTGGTGGACGCTGCTTTCGGTGTTCGACGCCTCGGCGCCGCCGGTCTTCGCCTCTGCCTTGATCAAGACCTACCAGGACCACGAGGAGGACCCGGTGCGCCGGTGCTTCTTCTCCGTGACGCGCGACGAGCAGAACCACGAGCAGATGTGCGGCCTGGCCATCACCAAGCTGCTCGGCCACCCCGATCCGCTGACCTACGAGCCGAAGACCGAGCTCGGCAAGCTTACGCAGCGCAACACCCGATGGCTGTACCACAACGGCGCGCGTTACTGGACCGGCTACCAGAAGGCGATCCCGCGCTACAACCTCGCGGTGTTGTTCTCCTCGTTCCTGATGGGCGAGATCGCGGCCGCCACGGTCTTCCACCAGATGGCAGCGGGCGCACGTGAGCCGCTGTTCCAGGAGGCGTTCAGCCACATCGGGCGGGACGAGGGCCGCCACATGGCGATCTGCCTGACCTTGATGGAACGCGACTACCCCAAGCTCCAGATGGCGGACCGGCCGGTGATCACCAAGCAGATCCGGGCCGGCTACATGTTCTTGTCCGCCGTGCTGTTCGAGCCGCCAGAGGGCTTTTGGGAGCTGCCGGATGACTTCATCGACGTACAGCGCAGGTGCGAGGCGGTGTGCCGGGACGCGGGGTTCGGCATCCCGGCGTATGAGGAGAAGAAGGCGAACTGGCGCAAGGCGATCCTCGACCTGAAGGGGGCGCTGGACCGGTACGACATCCCGTTCCCGGCGATTCCCGAGGTCGGCATCACCGGCGAGGAGGTCAGCCACGTCGACATGGCTGACATCATCCCGGTGTTCTAGGCGCACCTAGGCCGACCGTGGGCGAACCGCAGATCATCCGGCTGATGCCGTCGGGCGAGGAGGTCGAGTACCGGGCGCAGGACACGGTCTTGGAGGCGCTGGAGCGGGCCGGGTATCCGCTGCCGAACAACTGCCGCGCCGGTGCGTGTGGTGAGTGCAAGGCGAAGGTACTGGACGGCGCCATCGACCAGGGCATCGTGATGCGCATGGCGCTGACCGAGCAGGAGTGGGCGGACGGGTATGCCTTGACCTGCGTCGCCAGGTCCACCTCCCCGACGCTCGGCATCCACTACGACACGGTCAACGCGCTGCCCAGGCTCTTCCCGCCGCGCAAGGACGCCCGCTTCGTCGTCACCGACCGGATCTTGCGTACGCCGCGAATCTTGGAGATCCAGCTCAACCCGCTGGGTGAGAACCTGCGGTTCTGGCCGGGCCAGTACGTGATGATCGGCGACCTGAGCAACGAGGTGCCCGCCCGGCAGTACTCGATCGCCAACGCGCCCCGCCGGTCGGGCGAGCTACGGCTGCTGGTCGCCCACGCGTCCTCGGGCATAACCAGCAGCTGGATCCACGAGAAGGTCAAGCCAGGCATGCAGGTCCGGGTCGACGGGCCGTACGGCACGTTCGTCGGCGACCCAGCCGTCGAGAGCCCCGTGCTCTGCCTGGCGGCCGGCAGCGGGCTGGCGCCGATCCTGTCGCTGGCCGAAGCGGCGCTGCGCCGCGGGTTCCAGTTCTCCACGACGCTGGTCTTCTCCGCACGGCACGCCACCGACGTGTTCGACGCCGGCCAGATGGCGTTTTGGATGATGCGGCACCGCCGGTTCCAGTACGTCGTGTGCCGCACCGGGGACGGCGAACTGGCGCCCGGCGAGCACAAGGGCCGCATCCCGCTAGTGCTGCCCGACCTGTTCGACAGCCTGGAGCGGCATTCCGTATTCATCGCGGGACCGCCCGGGTTCGTCACCGACTGCCATGCCGCCTGCGAACGGCTAGGCGCGCGCCCGGAGCTGATCTGGCGGGAGAGCTTCTACCCCCAGGTCAAGGCGGACCCGCCCGACTCGGCCAGCCCGGCACGCTAGGGACCTGCACGCGCGTGCAGCACGTTACGTAGCCGCTTGGCTTCATCCGATAACCTGTGCCGTGCCAAAACCCGCGCGTGCGTCTGACCTGGTGCTCTATGCTCGGGGCTCATGTTCATCCGCCTCGTCTACTTGTTCATGGTCCGGGTGTTCGGCTGGCTGATGCTGCTGGCGCGGAATGAGGCTGCCAAGGACGCGGAGATCCTGGTCCTCCGGCACGAGGTCGCAGTCCTGCGCCGCCAAGGTCGCCTGCCCGAAGCCGGACTGGGCTGACCGTGCCGTGATCGCGGCCCTGGGACGGCTGCTGCCCGGGCACCTGCGACTGCACCGGAT
>JBOHCG010000437.1:0-6778 GCA_050698735.1 Streptosporangiaceae bacterium
GTCTCCTGCTAGGCCAGGTCTCCTGCTCAGAAGCACGCCACCTACAAGAGCGGCGCCGTCCACCTACCTCCGTCTCGCCGGGTCGTTCCGCTCCTGCCACCGAGCCAGGGCCTCGGCAGACGGCCGCGCGTACCTGGCCAGCGACGCGACCGATGTGTGACCGGACTTGGCCATCAGCATCGGAGTCGACGCGCCCGCTTCGGCGTCGTGGGTCAGGGCGCTATGCCTCAGCTGGTGCAGCGTGGCACCGCCGGACGCAGCCTTGAACAGGTCCTCGGCCTGCCGGTACGACAGCCGGGCCCGGCCGCTCGCCTGGTCGATGTCGCCCGGGGGCAGCTCGACGCGCGACCGCCGGTCGGTGAGGAACACCGGGCCGGACTTCCGGCCCTTCAGCAGCCGCGGCAAGAGCCGCGCGGTGCCGGTCTGCCACACGATGACGTCGATCGCGCCGCCCTTGCGCCGGACCTTCGCCTTGCGGTTCGGCAGGTCCAGGTCCTCGACGTCGAGGCGGAGCACCTCGGCCGACCTCGCCGCGGTCTCGTACAGCAGCCGCCACAGTGTCCGCTCCCGGATCGCGATGTCCTCGCGGGTGAGCAGCCGCTCGACGTCGGCGCGGGACAGCGCGCGGGAGCGGTCGGGCGCCTTGCGACGGCGGCGCAGCAGCCGGGCCGGATCGTCATGGATCCATCCCTGATCGGACCAGTACCGGCCGGCCGAGCGGAGCGCGTCGAGGGCGCTGTTCCACCGGGATGGCGACCGCTCGCCCCACCGCGTGGTGAACCACGCGGCCACGGCCCGCGGCTGCAGCGTGGCCACATCGGCGTCCGGGCCGAACTCCCCGAGCAGGGCGCGGAGGATGCCGGCGTACAGCCGGCGCGTCCCCGCGCTCTCCGGCCCGGCGAGCGTGGCCAGGTAGGCGTCCGAGGACCCGGCGATCGTGGCCGTCTCGTGCGAGGTGATCGCGGTAACCGTGCCCATGTGATGCCCCTCCGGTGGCTATCGCAGGAATCCCGGCTGAGCCAGGACCGCTGGCGGGTGCTCCGTCGCAGGTGGGGCGCCGCAATATCTCCACAATCCGTAAACTTCCTGCGGTAACCACCATCCTAGCCAGTGACCTAACCAGCAGGGCAACACATAGCGACATGGCCGATAAATCCGGCGTGGCGCATAGCCGTCGTCTATACCGCGCTGGCAACCTTGTGCCTAGCCAGGTGATCAGGAAGGAGCGCCGATGACCGCGCTGCTCGATGAGGTCCGCGAGTCGCTCACGCTGCCCGGCCCGCGCATAGCCCGGGAGATCCGCGAGGCCGCGGGCGTGTCCCAGGCCCGGCTCGCCGCCGAGCTCGGCGTGCACGAGCTGACCGTCCACCGGTGGGAGGCGGGCGCGCGGACGCCGCGGGGCGCGCTCAGGCGCTCCTATGCCCGGCTGCTAGCCGATCTCGGCCAGGTCACCCGTGACAGCCAGGAGGGCCGGGCATCTCGCAGGTGTGGGCGTCCTGCCCGCGGCACCTGAACGCGCCCTCGTCCGCGTGATACCAGCGGCGAGGCGCACAGCCCGCACCGGATCTGGCGGCCGGGGAACCATGACACGGATCAGCCCTCCAGGACAGCCTCAACCGCCGCCAGGTGGGAGTAGACGGCCGCCACCGTGCCGGCCGGCACC
Source organism: Streptosporangiaceae bacterium (assembly GCA_050698735.1). GTDB lineage: Bacteria > Actinomycetota > Actinomycetes > Streptosporangiales > Streptosporangiaceae > Palsa-504. Next base: position 1,664 of record JBOHCG010000437.1, read on the forward strand.
TGCACCGGGGGCACCGGGGGGCGGGTGCCGATCTGGTCGGGCGCGTGCTCGACTTCCCCTCCGGACTGGCAGGCGGCGAGCAGCGCGCCGGTGCCGCTCACGTGAATAGCTCGCGTTCGGTGCTGAGCATCAGCGTCTCGGAGGCGACCACCTCGCTGCGGACGAGCTCGACGGTGACTGCGCGGACCGTCACCGGGCCGCTGGCAGGCTTCGGCGCATCCAGCATGCCCACGACCTCGGTGGCGATATCGGACGCGCTTCGGGGCAGCTTCGCCGCCAGGCTGCGGGCGGTCGCGCGGTAAGGCAGCTCGCCGACGTCGATGACGATGAGCAGCTCGTCACCGCGGACCTCGGCTCTCACCGCCTCAGCCCGATCGTGCGGGCCAGCGCGCCGACGGGCGGCATGCTCGCCTCGTACGCGCTCGGCACCGGGGTCGCCAGGCCCAGCGACGCGCGCAGCTCGAGGCGACCTCCGCGCTGGTCAGGCCTGGCCCGTCCAGCTCGGCGTCCAGGATCCTGGCCACCCGCGGGTCCTGGCGCAGCGCGTCGGCCGCTAGCTGGATCTCCGCCGACCGGCGCAGGCAGCCCCCGATGGCGGCCTCGGCTGCCGCTGTGCGGCGCGCGGCCTCGGCCTCCGCGCGGCGCCTGGTCTCACGGGCACTCTTGCCCGCCGCGTGATCCTCGTCGATTGCCCTGGCCATGTCCAGGTAGGACCAGTAGCCGCCCGGGCCGCCGAACTCGCGGGCCTCGTTACACAGCGCGATAAACCGCCTGCCGGCACAACCGCCCAGGCCAGCGACCCAGGCATCGAATCGTGCCGTCTCGGCCTCAAGCTGTGCGGCCCGGCCGCTGGTGCCTCCCATTCCGCTCACGCTGCGCGCGGCCTCAGCGCCGCCTGCCCGCCGCGGCGAGGGAGTATGACAAGTCGGCCCGGGCCGCGGCCTGCCGCGCCTCGGTGACGTCGGCAGGCACGTCGGCGGCCACTTGGCGGACACTGGCAATGGCGGCGGCCCGCATTTCTGCGGACGTATACGCCGTCCTGAACTCTTCACCGTGAGCGGTCAGAAACTGGGTCTCGATGGCCCGGGCGTCGCAGCCGCTCCGGTCGCAGCAGATCAGCACGCCCTGCGATCGCTCGAACAGGCCGCCGGGCGGCTGGCTGGTACCGCAGATCGCACACGGGGCCGCGCTGCTCACCGGGGCAGGCCGGTCAAAGACGGGCGGCTCCATGCCGGTGCCCTCGTACAGCATGCGCCGCTGGCAGCCCGCCGTGTCGCGACAGCGGACCGCGCCGGCGTACGGCGCGAACACCTCGGCCGCCGGGCGGCTTGCCTGGCAGCAATCGCAGCGGACCAGGGCCTCCGCGGCGGTTACCACAGCAACCCCGCCCGGCGCAGGTCGCCCGCGAGCCCGGCGGCCCGTTCCTCGGCTTCCAGCTCGTCAAGCACTTCGAGTACAGTGGCCGCTTCCGCGCTGGTCATATCTCCCGCGAACTCAAGGACGTCGTCGAAGTTGCCCACGTCGCCGCCGCAGCGGCGTGTCAGCTCGAGGACGGGATCGGTAAAGCATTCGCTGGCCATGGTGCCGCCTTTCAGGTCAGTGCACGTTCATTTGCACAAGGCGTTTGCATTTTGCACGACTAGCCTACGGCGATCGCCGACCGGATGCCATGACCCCAGGCATGCCGAACGCCAGGCGCGGGACCTGAAACCGCGCCTGGCGTTTGTGCATCGACCTAACGCAAACACCGCGAGACTACCAGCGCCGATCCCCGGCCGGCTGTTACGAGGCGCTGCGTGGGTTCACGCCGCGCCGGGTACCGCCTCACCCTCAGGACAGCCCGAAACTGGTTCCTGCGCGGCCCTGTGCGCCTTCCGGATCGTCAACGGCAGTTCGTAACGGCTCCAGCCCACCACTCGGTTGTCTGGCGGAGCTGAAGGGAGCCCAAACCGGCGGATAGCGAATCCGCTTGCACCATCGTGACGTGCGCAGACTGGCGCGATGGACGCGGGATGGACGCAGCAGATCAGGCTGCGGACAGCCTCACGGCCGCGCCGCCGCGCAAACCCATGGCCGCGGAAAACCGGCCGCGCCGGTTTTCCGCCTGCACGGAGGCGAGCGTTTCAGTTCCGGTCATCACCCTCTGGTCCCTGGCCAGGATCACGCTCAAGCCGCCACAGGATCTCTGCGTGCAGCGAGCGGCGATTGCGCTCCGCCGCCGCCTTCAGCCGTTCATGCAACTCATCGGGAAGGCGCAGGGAAATCTGCTTCACCATGGCATGAGCATAGCATCACAGTGATGCTATGCTGAAGGTGTGCCGGGAGGGTGATCCTCCCGGTGAGGAGGCGCTGTCATGCCGAACGGCAGGAAGCAGGGCACCGGGTACCTGGGCGCGTGGGCGCTGTCTTACATCATCCCCATCGGGGTCGGTCTGCTGTTCTGGCTGCCGACGCACTCGGCAGCGGCCGGGGTCGTGGGCGTGGTCACCGGGTTCGCCGTGTGGGCGCTGGCCGTCAGGAGGAGATAGGAAGCTCCCGCGGCTGAAGCGGCAGCCGTGCCGGGGCCGGCCACGCAGCAGTCCTCACGGCCTGATTATGGCCGCAGGCAGCCTCCAGGTGGTGACATGGGACTACCAATCACGTTCGCGCGCTCTGCCTGCCTGCGGAAACGTCCGCATCCACGCGCCGTGACACTCCGGCTGACACTTCAGCGCCGGAAATCAGGTCGCGGACAGGCTCATCCGGGAGCCCCTCAGCACCCGAGGTTCAGCGCCGGGCCGGCCCTCATCTGCTTCTCGCTGAAGAACACCGTTCCCCGGTCCTGGCCGATGCTGATGCCGTACCGCGTCTCCCCGCCGGGCAGTCCGGTCACGGTGAAGTCGTAGATGCTCAAGCCGCCGTCGCCGAACGTCCCGAGACTGGCCTGCAGCTTGTCGTAGGCGGTGACCGCCTTCATGGCCGCGGCGGAATCATCCTCGGCTAGCGTGCCGGTGCCGATCACATGGCCTGAGCTGTCGGTGACGGTAACTTGTGTGCCGTCGGCGATGTCCGGGGCATCACCGCAGACCTGCTCTCCGCCGTGCGCGGTGAACGCGGACGGCCCGAACACTCCTCCTAGCCACAGGCCCAGCGCGGCACCTCCCGCCGCGACGATGGCGCCGACTATCAGGATGCCGCCCAGCGCCGTCTTCCTCGGGCGCCGCAGTGCACGATGCCGTTGAGGCGGCGCTCCCGGCGCGTCGGCCGACTGCTGCGGCCCTCCGGCCGGCTGGTATGGGTCCTGCGGCCCTCGCGGCTGGTACGGATCAGGCTCGGGCCGGGCGGTAGCGGGATACCCGCCGGATGCCAGGCCGCGCGCATATGCTGTACCGTCCTGACTGCCGGTCTGTTGAGCGTGCTGTCCGGTGCTCTGCTGCCGGAACGCCTCGAATCCGCCGGATGCGCCCGCAGTGTCGTCAGGATAGTGGTGCGGTGCCGACTGATCCCCCGGCAGCGGTTGCGTCTGGGGCCCCCACCGGGTGCCATCCCACCAGCGGAGTAGCCGCCCTCCCGGATCCGGGTACCAGCCCTGAGGCGGTCCAGAAGGCGGATCAGTCCAACGGTCGGGCGGCTGCTGGTAGCTCATGACTTCCTCACCCCCCGCGGCGCGCACGGCCGCGCTCTCCCTCACATGAGACGCGGGATGGGCGGCATCGGTGCACGAAGGGTGCAAACCTGCCGCAGCACCGTGACCCGCTCGTGTCTCGGGCGCGCCGCTACCATGCGGCCTGCAGCAGGCGAGTCCTCGGGCGATCCATGGTTCGCCGAAAGAGGCCCCGGGTTCCCGTGGCCATGTGTTCCCGCGGGCCGCGACTCCTGGTCCTAACGCCCGTTGCCCCCCGGTTTGTTCGTACGGTCATGATGTTCGTACGATGGGGTGTTCCCGTGGCCATGTGTTCCCCCGGCCGGCATCGATGTTTGCACGGTCATGATGTTTGCACGGTCCGGGCAGTGTTGCCGCAGGTCATGCCCCGCCTCTCGGGTGGCGCCGCATTCCGCTGGCCATTGGTGTTCCGTCGGCCGGGCGGGGGCTCCGTGCCCCGTATACCAAAGAGAGTCACCAGGACCGGCGTGCACGCTTAGGCGGCTGGTCGTGCCTGTACGGGGAATCCCAGCCGGCGCCCTCGACGGCCTCGGCGCGCAGCATCGCGGCCTCGTCCGGGTCGAGCCTGTAGGCGCGGGTGATGTTCCGCGCTACGACGATGCTGGGCGCGCGGCGCGCCTTCTCGAGGTGGGCGATCGTGCCGTGGGCGACCCTGACGTTCCGGCCCGCTTCCCGCAGCGACCAGCCGCGGCGGCGGCGCGCGGCGGCGAGCATCGCGGCCAGCTCCGGGGTGACGGTGCGCCGGGTCGACTCATCGCGTGCACCATGGGGTTCCGGGAAATCGGCGTGCACCATGGCCCTATTCAACCTGGGTACGTGCGGCCATAGGGTACGTGCGGTCAGGCGCGCCCGGATTTCCGGTGCACCGTGGCTTTCGGCGGAAGCCGTCCAGCGGCGTTCACGTGTTCACGTGTCCACGTTGACGCAGTGCGGGCACTCGAAGCCGGCCAGGTCCGCGGCGATGGCACCGACTGAGCGCCGGAGGCCATGCTGCGCGATCATGGTCGCCTGCACCGCCCGGATGCTGAGGCCGTCGCGGTGGACGAGGTTGTGAGCCAGCCAGATCGCCCGGGCCCGTTCCTGGCGAGTCAGCGGCGAGGCGGGATAGGATTTGCCGTCGAGGCCGCGCCGGGTAGTGGTCGTGTTCACGTGTTCAGTATCGCAGGAAGCGGGCGGATTTCCGCGATAACGCGAGAGCTATGCTGCGAGAACGTGCGGCCGGACATGGCATGACTCGGGATGCTTTTCTGCGATAGGCCGCGACGCTCCCGATATCTGGGGGTCGGATGCCCGCGGCCTGGCTCCGTGGGACCGTCGCCTTGTGGATGAGCCGGAACCTGAGCCCGTTCGCCCCCGGGAAAAGGCAGGCACGCCTCCGAAGCCGCCTCACGTGCTGTCCCGCGCGGCGGAGGAATACGTGGACCGCATCGTGGCGGCGGCAGCCCCCATGGATGCCCGGACGATCGCGGACA
>JBOHCG010000438.1:0-6756 GCA_050698735.1 Streptosporangiaceae bacterium
TAGCACAATTCTCTCAGGGAATCGAACACGGTGCCGGCGAAACACCCCGATCAGAGCCTACGAGTTGTTCAGTGCCGTCCTAGGGCTGGCCCGGGGCGCCCAGGGCCGGCCCGAGCCAGGCTTGACCGGCCGCGACCGGAGGCCGGCCCGAGCCAGGGCTTATCGGCCGCGCCCAGGGCCGACAACGGACCAGGAGCTTAACAACCGCGACCGGGGTGGCCGCCACATGGCGGACCACCCCGGCCGGGTGTGCGTCAGGTCAGTGGACGTTCAGCCCATTGCTGTCCTCGAAGAAGCTGGTGTTCCCGCCACTAACTTCGGTGGCGACGAACTTGAGGGTGATCTTCTGGCCGATGTAGGAGGCCAGGCTGGTGGTGAACTCGACGTAATGGCGGCCGTTATTCGCGGCCGTCACCACCCGGACCGTCTGGACCACGGTGCCCGAGGAGTTCAGGACCTCAAGGACCAGCTTGTTGTTCTTGTTGGTGGTGGTCGAGTTGACCTCGACCCAGTAGGTGAACACCGCGCTCACGCAGTTGGCCGGGATGGTGACCGTCTGAGCGAGCGTGTCCGTGTGCGCGGCGCCGTAGCCGTCCAGCCACGCCAGCCAGGAGCCGGCCTGAGCCGGAACGCCCTCGTCGGTGTCGGCGAGCACGCCAGACGTGGCCGCCCACGGCGAGATGGAACCGGTCTCGAAGCCCGGGTTGGTGAGCAGTTGCTGTGCCGTACAGCTCGAGACCGCCGCGTTGACCGTCCAGGTGAAGGCCGCAGAACCGGTGGCTCCGGTGGTGTCCTTCGCGGTGACCGTCGTGCTATAGGTGCTGGCGGTCGTGGGCGTGCCGGAGATCAGACCGGTCGAGGCGCTGATCGACAGGCCCGCGGGCAGCCCGGTGGCGCTGTAGGTGAGCGTCTGGCCCGAGGCGGAGTCGGTCGCGTGGATCTGCAGGCTGACCGCGGTGCCGACGGTGCCGGTCTGGTTGCCGGGGTTGGTGACGGTGATCGTGTTGCCGGTTGTCGAGTTGATCGTCCAGGTGAAGGACGCCGACCCGGTGGCTCCGGTGGTGTCCTTCGCGGTGACGGTCACGCTGCTGCTGCCGGCGGTGGTGGGCGTACCGGTGATCAGCCCGGTCGAGGCGCTGATCGACAGGCCCGCGGGCAGCCCGGTGGCGCTGTAGGTGAGCGTCTGGCCCGAGGCGGAGTCGGTCGCCTGGATCTGCAGGCTGACCGCGGTGCCGACGGTGCCGGTCTGGCTGCCGGGGTTGGTGACAGTGACCGTGTTGGTGCCGGAATTGGTCTGGAACGCGGTGAGGCCGTCAGGGGTGCCCCAGCCGGTCGGGCCGTTGTAGGTGTTCGCGGCGCCGGTGGCGGTGCACAGTACCGAGGGCGAGCAGGTGCCGTTGTTGCTCGCGGTGACCTCGTACAGGTTGGCGGTGTGGGTGTAGATCGACTCGGCCGCGTTGGTGCCGCCGTTGCCGTTGTTGCCGGCCAGCGCGAACACCGCGGCGATCATGGGCGAGGACTCGCTGGTGCCGCCGACCTCGTTCCAGCCGCCGTTGCCGTTGGTCGTGTCGTAGACCGCCGCGCCGGTGTTGGGGTCTGCGTCCGCGGCCACGTCGTTGTCGACGCGATGCGAGCAGGCCGACGAGATCAGCGAGATCGAGGACTGCCAGGACGGCTGCGGCTCGTTGGAGGAGCAGCCAGAGCCGGTGCCCTCGGTAGAGCTGGTCTTCCAGACGCTCTCGGTCCAGCCGCGCGCGTTGGAGGAGGTGTTCAGCGTGGTGCCGCCGACCGAGACGACGTGCGGGGAGGTCGCCGGGTAGATCACGCCGCCGCTGTAGGCGGAGTCACCGGCGGATGCCGTGTAGACCACGCCAGAGACGCCGAAGTACTCCGAGTCGTAGGTGAGGTCCGCGGACGACTCGCCGCCGCCCCAGCTGTTGGAGATGTAATGGGCGCCCAGCGTGGTGGCGGCCGTCTCCTCGGCGACGTACAGGCCGGTGCCCTCGTCGTTGGTGGCCTCGACCAGGTCGATCTTGCACAGCGGGCAGATCGCCGAGACCATGTCGACGTCGAGGGATTCCTCAAGCGTCCAGTCATCGCTGGCCGGCGCGGTGGCGGGCAGCGGTGAGGTCTGGCCGTTCTGGTTGTACACGGTGAACTGGCCGGCCGTCAGGGCCGGCAGGCCCGCCGCGGACCGGTACGTCGCCAGGTCGCTGGCGGCGGTCGGGTCGTTGTAGGCGTCGACGACCGCGACGGTCGTGCCAGACCCGTCGGAGGCGGACGCCGCGGTCAGGCCGTAGGCGGCCTGGAACTGCGAGGGCCCGTAACCGTTCCCGGATGGGATCGCGTTGGGTCGCACGGTCTGGGCGGTCGGATGAGCGGCGGTGTTCTTGATCACGAAGCAGTTGAGCTTGCCGGTCGTGAAGGTGTTGCCGCAGGCGTAGTGCCAGTTGGCCGGGACCGGCGCCGTGGCCGCGGCGGCAGGGGTGGCCGCCATGACAACTGCCGGGGCAACGGCGATCATTCCCCCGGCCACGAGCGCGACCGGCGCGATTATCGCCAGCGAGCGCGTTTTCCGCCTGCTGCCGTGATGGTTCGGACGCAAGACGTGTTCCTCTCAGTTGAGCGACTGTTGCATTGCCTACCTTGAGTAACTCCGTTCGTTTCCGGGCGCAGAACACCCCCGCGTCTGGTCGCTTGGGTAAATACCGACCGTAGACCCGCGGCTGGACAAACGCCCTGAACGGACCGGGCCGCGTGCCAGTGGGCCCGGGCAGGCCTCCCTTCAGGCGCAGGGCATCTGATGCGGTGGCGCAGAACCCCCACCCGTATCACGACCCGAGCCGGACACGAAGCGCCGCTTTGCGCAAGCGGCGGACGCGCGGACCTCTGCCTGCGCGGTATCCCGCGCCGGCGGTGGGCCTGCGCACCCTGCCACCCGGAAGGGGTGGTCGTTATCGCCCTTCACCATACAGAGAGTAGGTAAGCGTGTGCAAGACTCGAAGTTGAGGGGAAAGTTGTGATAACGGGGCGGTCCGTTTGACTGGGACCCGGGCGACCTGCCCTGCAGCGCGGCCGGCCTGACGCTTCTCGTTGAACGACGTGCGATCGGGTTGACCGCGGACCGCCCGCCCGCGAGCCAAAGGGCGCCGGCGCCGACTCGACTCTGCCTTCCCCCGAACCGACCCTCATGCGCGACGAAGGAGCGACGAGGGAAGGAAGCGCAGTGAAGGGGGATGGGAGGTGGGTGGGGCCCGGAGGCGAGCGGGGAGACACTGTGACCGGCCGGCGCACCACTGCCCGTTTGGCCCTGCGCCTCGGACCGTGGTGCTACCGGCCGGTGAACTACTGGCCGTTAGGCCGCCACCTGGGACCGCGGCGGACCCGGCCGGTGCACCACCGCCCGTTCGGGATAATAATTTTTAAATCTTTTTTATCCGAACGAACGGTGGCGCGCGCCCCGGTAAATGGTCAGTGGCCGCAGGCCATGAAGCCGACGCCATTGGTGATGGCGGCACCGTGATTAACGAACAGGATGTTGTCATGGAAAACGGTGAAGCTGTTAGCGCCCGGGTTGACGCTCATGATCGTGTAGGTGCCGCCGCGGTAGACGAACGTCTGGCTCGGCCACAGGATCGGGCCGGAGACCTCGGTCAGGTTGCTGCTGCCGGAGGCCACGTCGAACCGCACGATGGGGCCGAGGCAGAGCGGCGGGCCCGGCCGGAACCTGCAGACGATCTCGACGCGGCCCTTCTTGCCGTGCCGCAGGAGCCTGAGCAGGGCCTTCGGCGGGCGCTTGCCCTTGAAACTGACGACCTTGCCCTTGATGTATACCCGCTTGAGATGGCCCTTGCGCAGGCGGAACGGGACCGGGCAGACGGCCTGGACGGCGCGGGGCGGGGCGTAGCCGGGCCCGCCGCTGACACTGCTGCCGCTGCCGCTGCTGGCCATGGCCGCCGCCGGGATGGCCAGCAGGGCCACCATCAGCGCGGCCAGCACCGCGAAGCGTTTCATCGGAGTCCTTTCGGGTTATGGTGTGCGTAATCGGCCGCGCGCGGCCTGGAGCGCAAGCTAATTGGCGGGTGTTTGAGAGCCGTCCCGATTGCGTGTGAATTCCGTGTGGGCCCGGGATTAGGCCCGGGAGTCGGTAGGGCCTCACATGAAACTCTCGCGATACTCACGCTCGTTGTTGGCGATGAGATGGTCGGATGGCGGCACAGGCAAAGGAGCAAGGCGATGGCGGAGCTGTCCGGTGACCGCGGCGGGCTGCTCGTGGTCGACGACGAGCCGTTCCTGCGCGACGCGGTGGCGGCCTCGCTGCGGTTCCTCGGCTTCGAGGTGACCACCGCGGAGACCGCGGCGGACGCGCTGCGGCTGGCCCGCGACCACCCGTTCGACCTGGTCGTGCTCGACGTCATGCTGCCCGACGGTGACGGGTTCGACGTGGTGCGCAGGCTGCGCAGGGACGGCCGCCAGGTCCCGGTGATCTTCCTGACCGCGCGCGACACCCAGGCCGACAAGGTGACCGGGCTGGCCATCGGCGGCGACGACTACATGACCAAGCCGTTCGGCCTTGAGGAGCTCGCGGCCAGGATCCGCACCGTGCTGCGGCGGACCAGGCCGAGCGTGACCGGGCCGGTGCTCACGTTCGCTGACGTGCAGCTTGATCAGGAGACGTACGAGGTGCGGCGGGGCGGGCACCTGATCGAGCTGTCACCGACGGAGTTCCGGCTGCTGCGGTACCTGATGCTCAACCCCGGCCGGGTGCTCACAAGGACGCAGCTGCTCGAGCACGTGTGGGACTACGACTTCCGCGGCTCCACCAACGTGGTGTCGACCTACATCGCCTACCTGCGGCGCAAGCTGGCCAGCTACGGGCCGGACGTGATCCACACCCAGCGGGCGATCGGATATAGCCTCCGGCTGCCACGGCCCGGGGAGCGCATCGGGTCAGGAGACTGCGATGACTAGGGTTATCAACGCGCCCGGCCGGGGCAAGCTCCGCGTCCAGGTGCTCGTCGCGGTGCTGACGATCACGCTGGTCGGGCTCGCCGTGTTCGACATCGCCGCGGTCACCGCGCTGCGCAAGTACCTGCTGACCCAGACCGACTCGACCCTGCAGTCGGTGCTCTACCAGACACAGCAGCGGCTGAACACGCTCCTGCCGGAGTCCAGGCGGCTGACCTGGCAGGTGGAGATGCCGGTGGTCGTCGGCGCGTACGACATCTCGTTCGTGCCCTTCGCCGGGAAGGTGGTGAACCTGCAGCGCGGCACGGGTCCCAGGCCCGTGATCCCGCGCGACGTGGCCAAGGTCACCGCGGCCGGTCACCTTGCCCTTGGCAGCGCCAAAGGCAAGGCGCCCGCCGCGATCGAGTTCATCGGGGTCAGCCAGTTCCGGCTGGGGGCGGTCTCGGTGCCGGCCCATGCGGGCACCCTGGTCGCGGCGGCGAACCTCAGGGGCGTGAACGCGACCATGGGCCGGCTCCAGCTCATCATCGCCACCGGCTCGGCGGCCGCCGCCGCGTTCATCTTCCTCGGCGTCTTCCTCGTCATGCGGCAGGGGCTGCGCCCCGTCGAGGCGATGGCGAGCCAGGCCGACCGGATCACCGCCGGCGACCTGACCGACCGGGTCAGCCCCGCGGACGCGGGCAGCGAGGTGGGCAGGCTCGGCATGGCGCTGAACGGGATGCTCGCCAGGATCGGGGCCTCCGTCGCCGAACGCGAGGCCAGCCAGGAGCTGATGCGGCGGTTCTTCGCCGACGCCAGCCACGAGCTGCGCACCCCGCTCGCGTCGCTGCGCGCCAACGCCGAGCTCTACCAGCAGGGCGCGCTCAGCGAGCGGGAGGACGTCGACGAGGCGATGCGCCGGATCAGCCTGGAGGCCCAGCGGATGAGCCGGCTGGTCGACGACATGCTCCGGCTGGCCCGCCTCGACCAGCACCCCGCCAGGCAGCGCGACCCGGTCGACCTCACCGCCCTGGTGCGGGCCTGCGTGCAGCGGACCGAGATCGCCGATCCGGCCAGGACCTGGCGGACCCGGATCTCCGGCGGCCTGGTCACCGTCGGCGACTCCGAACTGCTCGGCCGCGCCGTGGACAACCTGCTCGCCAACGTGCGCACGCACACGCCGGAGGGCACCGTCGCCACCATCACCGCCCGCTCCGAAGACGGCAGCGTCGTCGTGGAGGTGAGCGACGACGGTCCCGGCGTGCCCGCCGACCGGCTGCCGCGCATCTTCGACCGGTTCTACCGGGCCGGCGCCAGGCAGCCCGGGTCCGGGCTCGGGCTCGGGCTCGCGATCGTCGCCGAGGTCGCCGCCGCGCACGAGGGCAGCGCGGCCGCCGCGCTCAACTACCCCCGCGGCCTGCGCGTCACGCTCAGCCTGCCGGACGGCGATCCGGACCTAGCCGCCGACGGCGGTCATTACCTCGCATCGATGTCGAAACTCCCCCAATCCTGACAACCGCCGTGCCGGACGGCGCGTCCTACCAATCAGTAGGGGGCCCGTGAGCGTTACGGCCCCCCGGCGGTAGGAGGGGGACCGAGATGACTACCGTCCTTCGCACCGCGCGGCTCAGCGCGGCCGAGTCGTTCTGGTACCTGGTCGGCTGCATCGCGTTCGGCCTGATGTACCTCGCCAAGGTGCCGGTCAAGAAGGCGCTCGCGGAGGCCGGCCTGGCGCAGATGACCGGCGCCGAGCGGTTCTGGTACCGGGTGCAGTGCCTCGCCCTGGGCGCGGGCTACCTGGCCAAGATC
>JBOHCG010000439.1:0-6750 GCA_050698735.1 Streptosporangiaceae bacterium
ATCCCGCACCGGCCAACGCCCCCGGCTCCGCGCCCGCCGCCGCCCCCGATCCCGCACCGGCCAACGCCCGCGGCTCCGCGCTCGCCCCCGGCGGCCCGGTGGTGGCGGTGGTGTTCTACCGGGCTCATGAGCTGTCCGGTAACACGGGCTTCGTCGACGCGCTGTGCGCCGCGCTGGCCGCTCGCGGCGCGACCCCGCTACCGGTGTTCTGCGCTTCGCTCCGCGGTGCTGGCAACCACGGGCCCGATGCCGACCTCGCAGACCTGCTCGGGCCGGCCGACGCGGTCATCGCTACCGTGCTGGCGGCCGGCGGCGCCGGGGCGGCCGGGGTCGGCGGCGAGGGGGACTGGGACGCGGGGCTGCTGGCCGGCCTGGACGTGCCGATCCTGCAGGGGCTGTGCCTGACCAGCTCGCATGCCCAGTGGGAGGCCTCGTCAGCCGCGCTGACCCCGATCGACGCCGCGATGCAGGTCGCCATCCCCGAGTTCGACGGCCGCCTGATCACCGTGCCGTTCTCGTTCAAGGAGGAGGGCCCGGACGGGATACCCAGGTACGTTGCGGACCTCGAACGCACCGCGCGGCTGGCCGGCCTCGCCGTCCGCCAGGCCCGGCTTGCCGCGATCCCCAACGGCGCCAAGCGCGTCGCGATCATGCTCTCCTCCTATCCCACCAAGCACGCCCGCATCGGCAACGCGGTCGGCCTGGACACCCCGGCCTCGGCGGTCGCGCTGCTGCGCGCGATGCGCGACGCGGGCTACGACCTCGGCGACGGCTTCCCCGAGGACGGCGACACGCTGATCCACTCGCTGATCGCGGCCGGCGGCCACGACACCGAATGGCTCACAGAAGACCAGCTCCGCGCCGCCCCGGCGCGGGTCCCGCTCGCCGCTTACCGCCGTAGTTTTGATATTTTGCCGAACGAACTGGCGAACTCCATCCGGTCACACTGGGGCGACCCGCCTGGTGATCTCTACACCGACGACCAGACCGGCGATATCGTGCTGTCCTGCCTGCGATTCGGCAACGTGGTGCTGATGATCCAGCCGCCGCGCGGGTTCGGCGAGAATCCCGTCGCGATCTACCACGACCCCGCCCTGCCGCCGTCGCACCACTACCTGGCCGCCTACCGCTGGCTGGCCGGGGACTTCGGCGCCGACGCGATCGTGCACCTCGGCAAGCACGGCACGCTCGAGTGGCTGCCGGGCAAGGGGCTCGGCCTGTCCGCCACCTGCGCGCCGGACGCGGTGCTCGCCGAAATCCCCATGGTCTACCCGTTCATCGTCAACGACCCGGGGGAGGGGACCCAGGCCAAGCGGCGCGCGCACGCGGTGATCATCGATCACCTGGTGCCGCCGATGGCGCGCGCCGACACCTACGGCGAAATGGCCAAGCTCGAGCAGTTGCTCGACGAGTACGCCACGGTCGCCGCGCTCGACCCGGACAAGCTGCCCGCCCTGCGTGCCCAGATCTGGTCGCTGATCCAGGCCGCCCACCTGCACCAGGACCTGGGCATCGAGGCCGAGCCCGGTTCGGCGGAATTCGATAACTTCGTCCTGCACATCGACGGCTACCTGTGCGAGGTCAAGGACGCCGCGATCCGCGACGGCCTGCACATCCTCGGCGCGGCCCCGGCCGACGAGGCCCTGCTCAACCTGGTCCTCGTCATCCTGCGCGCCCCCCAGCTGTGGAGCGCCCGCTGGGGCGCCCTCCCAGGCCTGCGCGCCGCCCTTGGCCTGACCGAGACCTCCGGGTCCGACGCCGCCCCCCGCGCCGACACCGACCACCACGAGCAAACCGCCCGCACCCTCCTAGAAGCCCTGGCCGCCACCGACTGGGATCCCGCCCAAGCCCCCGAAATTACCGCCCGCGTCCTTGACTCTCTCCCCGCCCCATCCACCGCCCCGACCACCCCTACCGCCCCGGCCACCCCTACCGCCCTGACCACCCCAACCACCCCGACAGCCTCATCCGCCCCAACCCTCGCCTCCGAAACCTTCGCCCCACCCACCCCATCCGCCTCCGCCGTCGCCCGCGTGCTGGAGTTCGCCTGCGCCGAGGTCGTGCCCCGGCTGCGCGCCACCACGGGCGAGATCGCGGCGGTGCTGCACGCCCTTGACGGCGGGTACGTCCCGGCCGGCCCGTCGGGCTCGCCGACCCGGGGCCTGGTCAACGTGCTGCCGACCGGCCGCAACTTCTACTCGGTCGACCCGAAGGCGATCCCGTCCCGCACCTCCTTCGAGACCGGCCTTGCGCTGGCGGACTCGCTGCTCGCCAGGCACCTGGCCGACGAGGGGGAGTACCCGCGCTGCGTGGGCCTGACGGTGTGGGGCACCTCGGCGATGCGCACCCAGGGCGACGACATCGCCGAGGTCCTTGCGCTCATCGGCTGCCGCCCGGAGTGGGACGACGCCTCGCGCCGCGTCACCGGCTTCGCGGTGGTCCCGCCCGCCGAGCTCGGCCGCCCGAGGATCGACGTCACGCTGCGCATCTCCGGCTTCTTCCGCGACGCGTTCCCGCACGTGATCGCCCTGCTGGACGACGCTATCGGCGCGGTCGCGGCGCTTGACGAGCCACCGGAGTCGAACTACCTGCGCGCCCACGCGCTGGCCGACCGGGCCAGGCACGGCGACTGGCGCCGCGCCACCACGCGCATCTTCGGCTCCCCGCCCGGCGCGTACGGCGCCGGCCTGCTGCCCCTGATCGACGCGCGGAACTGGCGCGACGACGCCGACCTGGCCGAGGTCTACGCGGTCTGGGGCGGCTACGCCTACGGCCGCGGCCTCGACGGGGTGAACGCGCGTCCGGACATGGAGACCGCGTTCCGCCGCATCGCCGTGGCGGCCAAGAACACCGATACTCGCGAGCACGACATCGCCGACTCCGACGACTACTTCCAGTACCACGGCGGGATGGTCGCCATGGTCCGCTCCCTGACCGGCCGCAACCCCGCCGCCTACATCGGCGACTCGTCGGTGCCCGACGCCCCGCGGACGCGCACGCTCGCGGAGGAAACTCGCCGCGTGTTCCGGTCCCGGGTGGTGAACCCCCGGTGGGTCGCGGCCATGCGCAGGCACGGCTACAAGGGCGCCTTCGAGCTCGCGGCCACGGTGGACTACCTGTTCGGCTACGACGCCACCGCCGGCGTGGTCGCGGACTGGATGTACGAGCAGCTGGCGGCGTCCTACGTGTTCGACGAGGAAACCCGCGCGTTCATGCGCCAGTCCAACCCCTGGGCGCTGCGCGGTATCGCCGAACGGCTGCTCGAGGCGGCCTCCCGCGGCCTCTGGGAGGACCCGAACCCGAAGACCCTCGACCAGCTCCGCCAAGTCTACCTGGACCTAGAAGGCGATCTGGAAGGCGCCGCCGACCCCCAAGACCCTTCAGCCCAGTAAGTCCCGCCAGGCTCGCCTTTCTCGGCAACTCCCGCTGGCCTGCGGGGAGCCCGAAAACATCTGAAAAGTTACATCATCAGGCCATTACATAACATAAGACACACCCGGCTCGTCGATGACGTTTCTCCTGGACAGAGGCACCCTCCTCGGCGGCGGCGAGGCGTCACGACCTGGCACTATTAGCCATCATCAGCCTCATTTGCACCGTTCTTAGCCCAGGCGGCACAAATGCCGAAATCTGGACATTGGTGTTCGTGATTCGCACGCACCATGCAAGACTGGGAATTTAACCGATCCCACGAGAGGCGGCTCATGGAGCAGGTTCCCGAGGTACCTGAGGGCGTGAACACCGGAGTGCCGACGCCGGCCCGGATCTATGACTACATGCTGCAAGGCAGCAATTACTTCGACGCCGATCGCCTCGCCGCCGAGCAGATCCTCACTGCGGCGCCCGAGATCAGGGACGCGGCCTGGTCCAACCGGGGCTTCCACCAGCGGGCGGCCAAGTGGATCGCGCAGCAGGGCGTGCGGCAGTTCATCGATATCGGCTCCGGCCTGCCGACGGTCGGCAACACGCACGAGGTCGTGCAGAAGATCGTCCCCCAGGCCCACGTGGTCTACGTCGACAACGACCCCATGGTGGAACTGCACAGCCGTGCGCTCCTGGACAGCGGCGGCATGATCAGCGTGATCTGTGCCGACCTGCGCGAGCCCGAGTCGATCCTCGGCCACCCGGAGCTTCGCAAGCTGATCGACTTCGGCCAGCCTGCCGGGCTGCTGCTGACCGGGGTCATGATGTTCGTCTCGGACGCCTCAGATCCTTGGTCGCTGGTCTCGCGGTACCTGGCCGCGCTCACGCCCGGCAGCTACCTGTCGCTGTCGCACCTGACCGACGACCACAAGCCGCCGATCGCGGCCGAGGGCTTCCGCATGGTCTTCGACACCGCCACCGAGCACATGTACTTCCGCTCGAAGGCCAAGGTCGAGCGCTTCTTCCGCGGGCTGGACCTGGTTTCGCCGTACGAAGGCGCGGAACCCGGCATCACCTTCACCGGCCTGTGGGGAGCCGAGGATGTCGAACTCGCGGACAGCGAGGGCTCGCGGTGGCTGTACTGCGGGGTGGCCAGGAAGCCGTGACCGGCAAGCCCACGGTCCGCGAGCTAGGCATCGACCTGGCCGCGCAGACCTGGCAGCGCTCCGGCCCGCAGCACGGCGGGATCGAGGTCGCGTTCGTCCGTTCCCGGGCCGCCCGGCTGCCCGACCCGCCGGCGCCGCGGCCGGCCGATCCCAGCGGCCGCACCGAGTGGGTGCTGCTGCGGGTGACGGGCGACCCTGATCGCCGGGTGCTCGTGTTCGACCGGCACGAGTGGGAGTGTTTCCTGGACGGCGCGCTCAACGGCGAGTTCGACGACGCCGCCGCCCAGGGATAAGTCCGTTGCCTTGATTTGCGATTCGCAATTTGGGTACGTCTAGGACGCGGCAGGATTTCTGTCAAGAAGGAGAGTCGCCATGAGCGATGACGCCTACGGCGCCACCATCGCCAAGCGCCGGCTGGCCCGGCTGCTGACCGGCGCGCGCGTCAGGAGCGGCTACACCGCCAACCACGCCTGCGACATCCTGAATTGGGGCCGGGGAAAGGTCGGCCGTTTCGAGGCCAACCAGTGGAAACGCCCCGAGCTGAGCGACATCAGGGACCTGGTCCGCATATACGGCATCGACGGCGACGAAAAGGCGAAAATCGAGGACCTGGCCTTGCGTGCCCGCGCCCGGCCCTGGTGGCGCGATTATCCGGAGATTTTCGACAGTGAGTTCCCCGGATACGAGAACGACGCCACCACCATTCGCGTCTTCATGCCACTCGTGCTGCCGGGCCTGCTGCAGACTCCCCCCTACACCGAAGCGCTGCTGCGGGCGGGCCCCAGGCCCCCCTCCTACCGGCGCAGGGTGCTGGAGTCCAGGATGCGCAGGCAGGAGATCCTGGACCGGACCGACGGCTCCGCCCCGGTGTTCAGCGCCGTCATCACCGAGGCCTCGCTGATGTACCGGTGGGGACAACGGGATGACCGCAGGGAGCAGATCGAGCACCTGGTAGGCCTGGGCACCCACCGCAACGTCCGGCTGCACATCCAGCGGTTCGAGGACGGCCCCGCGACCGGCGTGGTGTCGATGGTCAACGTCTTCGGCTTCCGCGATGAAGAACCCGAGCTGGTCTTCGTGGAGAGCGACTACACGATCGAGGAGGTGAGCAAGCCCGAGTCCGTACAGGGTTACATCGAATCATTCGAACGTGCCCGCGATGCCGCGCTCGAGCCGGCGGATACCACGGGCTACCTCGAGCGTCTCGCGAGACGAATGGAGTAGCAAATGACCGACCTGTCTCAGGCTGTCTGGCGGAAGGCCCGCCGCAGTGCGCACAACGGAGGCTGCGTCGAGGTCGCGGCCAACCTGGACGGCGTGACGGCCGTCCGGGACAGCAAGCGGCCGGAAGGCGGCGCCCACGTCGTCAGCCGGGAGGCTTTCGCTGAGTTCCTCGCCGACGTGAAGTCAGGCCGTTACGACGTGAAATAGCCGTAACACAGGACCAAAGCCCCCCGGATGGATGCCGCCATCCGGGGGGCTGTCAGGCCGGCCCTGTCTCAAGGCCGCGCGGGTCACCTCCGGGTGGCCGCGCCACCGTGACTGTACACGTCGGATTCAGCCGATGACTAGGCAAGATACCCAAAGCAATCCATCGAGACAGGTATTACTTCTGCCCCTCCGCCAGCAGATAGCCTCATCATGTACCATGACCATCACGTGCATCGTCAGCGTCATCGGCAATCGTAATAAGCATCGAATTTCGGTTATTAACCATATATAACGGTGAAAGTCCTGTATGCCCGTTATGCGGCGATAGAACGGAAACCGGGACCAAAATGGCGATCGGATGGATATTGTGAAGCGGGTCAACTGAGTCGTAACCTGTGTTTCACAGATCCGGAGTCCAATTCCGGGTATCGTTTTGGTCGTACTGCCGACGGCAACCCCTCCTGTCGACGGCCTTGTGTCGGGTGATCTTCATGGAGGCGCCGGGTATGAGGCAACAGGGCATCAGCGTCTGGCGAGGCGTTCTGCCTGGGTCCTGTCACGTCTGGCCGCTGCCTGCGGACGCGACGTGCGCCGCGGTTGCGCGGCGGATCTTCCGCGAGGCGGCGGGCGAGGCCGGGCTCGAGCCCGACCTCCTCGATGACTGCATCCTGATGGCCAGCGAACTCGCGGCCAACACGCTGCACGCCCGCGCGATATCCGCGGATCCCGGTCCGGCGTCCGGCACGCCGCCGGCCCGCGCCGCGCAAGCGGACCCGCCGCCGGCCCGCGC
>JBOHCG010000440.1:0-6729 GCA_050698735.1 Streptosporangiaceae bacterium
GCCGTGCCCTGCGCAGTCTCCAGCAGGGATACCGCTGTCTGCGGCTGGCGTGTGGAGTAGCACTGGACCGCGAGGAAGGACAGCGCATACGCGCCCGCGATCTGGTCTCCTGCCGTGGCCGAAGCGCGCAGCGCCGTCTCGAAGTACGCCTGAGCGGTCCCATGCTCGCCCTGGTCAAAGTAGTCCCATGCCGCCTGGCGGCCGGCTTCGGCAGCCAGCGAATACAGACGCCGGCCCGCCGTGTCGGTATAACTGCCGTCGCGGAGCACGCGGGCTATCAAGCCAAGCTCGCCGCGCGCCAGCCGCGCAAGCTGGCTGCTGCCGAGTTCATCGTCCAGATGCCGTAGCAGGCCCAGACGCTGCTCTATGTTGGTGATCAGGTCGTCACTGACCTGCCGCGTTCCGTTGCCGTGCAACGGACTGGGGTGGTCGAGGGCCAGCTTCCAACTGCCGGCGATCCCGGCAAGGGCCGCGCCTGAAGCGATGACGAAAGCGCGTCGGTCCAACTCACTCCTGCTCAGGACCCTGGAGACTGCCGACAAGGTTCCTGCGGGGTCCCAGGCTAGCGGCGCATCAGCGACGACCGCCTGGAACCTGTTACCGGCCTTCAGGACCGTATCGTAAGCGCGGGCGACGGAAAGAGTGATCGTGCGGTGGCCGTTCTCCACGCTGCGGAGATGACTCTCGGAGTATCCGGTCAGCCGTGCGAACTTGCTGAACGACATGCCCGACTGCTTGCGGGCTTCACGCAAAGCGTGCCCGAGGTCGCCTGTCACCGCCTGCCCCTTGCCCGGTTGAATCGCCCGTGAATCGGCTCACCCGATTGTCCCCTCCGCATCCTCGGACGTGTACTCGTTACAGGCAGATTCCACGGCTGGAGTCCCATCATCAGGCCAGGGACGGTCTGTTCCATACGGCGACCGCCCTTGAATCGGGCTGCCATCATTCGCGGCAACTGCTGGCAACGTCAGCCACGGAGAGGTAACCATGCGGCTACGCTTCCTCGGAAAGCACTCCACACCCGGTAACTCACCAACGCTCTGGTCCACTGACGAGAACAAATTCGTGATCCGCGGCTACGTACTGGAACCGGATGCCATCGCTCAGGTCGGGTACGTACCACCAGGCGAGGCGGTTGTCTGGGTGCCGAAGGAACTCATGCGCTACCTGCCACCGGAGGTCCGTCCCGATGCCGCTCGTCACATGGAGGAACCCGGCTCGGGCGCATGACGCATGCGCCACAGGGCGCTGACCAGCCATGCCAGGTGATGTCGAAAGAGCCCGGCAGGCTCTCGGGGCGCGACTCCGCGAGATACGGATGGATGCCCGGCTGAACGCCCGCCAGCTCGCCGAGCTGACCGGCTGGCACTTCACCAAGATCAGCCGGCTTGAGCACGGGGTGCGGCTTCCTTCTTCAGAGGACATCGATGCCTGGTGCCGCCACTGCAGCGCCGAGGACCAGACCCAGGACCTGATCGCGACCGCACGCGCGGTCGATGCCATGTACACCGAGTGGCGGCGGAAGATGCGCTCGGGGCTTAAGCACTTCCAGGACAGCTACTTCCCGCTGTATGAGAAGACCACGCTCTTCCGCGCGTACCAGACCATGTTCATGCCAGACCTGCTCGCGACGGCCGAATACACCGCCGCCGTCCTCCAGCCCTGGGCGGAGCTGATGTCGCTGCCTGCGGACATCGACGCCGCAGTCGCGGCCCGGATGAAACGGCAGGAGCTGCTCTACAAGGGAACCCGGCGATTCGAGGTGATCCTGGAAGAGCAGGCACTGCGCACTCAGGTCGGCGGCTCCGATGTCATGGCCGGCCAGCTCGACAGGCTGATGACGATGGCCCTGATGCCGAGAGTGCGGATGGGCATAGTCCCGGCCCGAATCCTGCGCATTGCCATGATGCAGAGCAGCTTCTGGATATTCGATAACTCGCTCGTCCAGGTTGAAACCCCGTCCGCTGCGCTGGACATTACCCAGCCAGCGGAGATCAGCATCTATTCGCACATGTTTGAGCTGCTTCAAGGATCAGCGCTTTACGGCCGAAGCGCCAGGGAGCTCATCGTCCGTGCTGCGAACGAACTAGCCGGAGAGTAATTCCGGCAATCTCCGGCAACAACCTTGAGGTCCCGGATGCCCCGTCCCTACGCTCACGTTAGCGCACGTCACTGGAGCGTGCTGAGGATCAAGAAGCAGCGTTGGAGGCGAGGGGCCATGGGCTCGGGTGCATCGCAAGCCCGTCCGTCATTGCATGTCGTGAACGGCGATGCCCGGCCCGATCCGGCGCTGCGGCTGAGGCGGTTCCGCGAACAGCACCCGGACATCAAGATCGGCTGGCGGAATCCGTGGGAAGCCGAGATGACCCAGCCCGATGGCGCGCGGGGGCGCGTGGTGGCCTACGAACTGCACGACCTGCTGGATGATGTCGAACGCCGCCTCGCCGGGCAAGCCCTGGCCAGTGAGCGACCGGGGAGAGGGCACGGCTGTGCCTGACTGGACGCCGGGGCAGCTCACGGACGGGGAGCTGATCAGCCGGAAGGCCGAGCTGGAAGGCAAGCTCAAGGTGCTCATGCCGGATAGCCCGAGCACGGCACTCCGCCGCGCTGAGCTTGCAGCGGTCATCGCCGAGCAGGAAGACCGCGAGAAGACCAGGGCCGGGCGGCAGGCACGACTGGCGGGACTTGACCAGTGACGAAGTGGATGCCGCCGCTGCTGGTCGCTGAACTCGCCCGCACCGCCTCCCACCTTGCCCGTGGCGCCAGGCACATCGAAGCCACCTGGGGCGAACCCGGCGCCGCGCTCCCGCAGCGTGAGCCGGCCCGGCTAGATAACCTGCGCATCCGCCTCGGCGCGAGCGGACACGCTCACCATGCCGCGACAACCGGCCGGGCAGCAGCAGCCGGCAGCGCCTGCCAGCCCCCCAGCGCGGCGCGGATAGCGCCGCTGGCCGATCCGCAGGGCAACGATGTAACCGGCCGCTGGCCGCTACGCACCTACCTGGAACTGGGCGCGCTGCCCAGCGCGGTCTCCTGCGCCCGCCTGCACACCCGCCAGCTGCTGTGGGAGTGGGGCATGCCGGCGACCTGGCAGACACCGCCGAACTACTGGTCTCCGAGATCATGACGAACGCCGTCCGGATCACCCAAGCGGAAGCGCGGAACGCCCCGGTGCGGCTGTGGCTGCTGGCTGACCGGATACGGCTCCTGATCCTGGTATGGGATGCCAGCCCGCTACCCCCGGTGCGGATGAGCACCACCAGCGCCGACGCCGAGAACGGCCGTGGCCTGCTCCTGGTAGAAACCCTCAGCACGCGATGGGACTTCTTCACGCACCAGCACGGGGGCAAGGTGGTCTGGGCGGCCCTGGACATGACCTGACACGCTCCCGGAACCGGCCAGCAAAAGGGGCAGGACAAATGAGCGACGCTAACCAGTTCACCATAGATACCGGCCGGGGATATGAGCTCACCGACAGTGCCTGCGTAGAGGAAAACCTGTTCGACATCGTATTGAGCCGCGCCGGCCGGCAGCCATTCGCGACCGGGCAGACAGAGTTTCCCGGTCACGCTCTCGATCGATGAAGACCTCACCTGACACAAGCTCCCTCCCCGCCTGGGGTCCCCGCACCGCTTTCCTGGCGCGCGGGAGGGACGGCAATATCGGCACCCTGATGCGAGGTTCCTGATCGATGGAATTCTGGAAACTGCCGCTCAGCCTAGACGAATACCCGGTCCAGGTCATAAGCGTCGTGGCTGATGTCATTAAGCCGTCAGCACCACCGCCTTGAAGGCCTTCTGGGCGAGACGGTATGGCGCCAGACGGGGGTCTCCGAATACAGGCCCGGTGTCATGCCATGGCTGGCTGAGGTCAATCTCGATCTCCTGCCCAGAACAAGCTGCATCAGGTCTCCGAAATAGCCAGGGACCTGCTGCTCCGACATGTCCTACCCTTTGCCCTGGACAATGTTGGAGGCGAAGGCTGGAGGTGCCCCACGATGACATTCTCGGGAAGAAAGTGACATTACGGACAAAAACGCAGCCGATCTCTGGATCATCGCCGGGACTGATGGGTTCCCTTCGGTAGTGGGCTATGCGCTCGCGCATCTGTTTGAGGTTCTCGACCCCGTTGGCCAGGGCCGAACAGGTTCCAGGCCTCGGAGACGCGAAGTGCCGCGAAGCCGCTGAACAAGCCGCCGCCAACTAGCTGGTGTGCGGGGCGTGGGTCTTGAGGAAGAACGGCTCGCCGACGGTAAGGGCGCGCAACTCTCACCCGCCGCCGGGCCACCAGAAGTTAACCTCGGCCTCAGAAATCTCCGGCCGAGCCGCGAGAAGGCGGTACCGCTCGTTGTCAGTCACGCCAACGTAACCGCGCATAACGGTATTGTGCACCCCGCCGGAACTCCGACCGCGCATGGTGGATGATTCTTATGGCAACGGTTTGCGCGGGGACGACTGCGCAGCGACGACAATGCGGGCATGGGGACACCGGTGACAGCAGCCCAAGACGCGATACCGCAGGTCGGGAGTCTGGTTGAGGTCCGTGGCCAGCGCTGGGTGGTGAGCGACCCGCCGATACCAGGCGGCGACGACAGCACCCTGCTGACCCTGCAGAGCGTCGAGGACGGCAGATACGGCGAAAGCCTTCCGGTCATCTGGGAAGTCGAGCCTGGCCGCCGCGTCCTGCCGGCCGGGTCGCTGCCCGAGGTTACCCCGACAGGGTTCGACCCGCCCGAACGGCTGGCGGCTTTCCTTGACGCAGTGCGCTGGTCGGCGGTCACCTCCGCCGAGGTGAAAACCTTGCAGTCGCCGTTGCGCTCGGGCGTCACCGTGGAGGAGTACCAGCTAGAGCCGGTCGCCCGCGCGATCGAAGCGCCGCGAGTGAACCTGCTGCTCGCCGACGATGTCGGCCTCGGGAAGACGATCGAAGCAGGCCTGGTCGCGCTCGAACTGCTGCTGAGGCACCGGGCCAGGCGGATCATGATCGTCTGCCCGCCAGGCCTGATGGTGAAGTGGCAGGACGAGATGGACGAGAAGTTCGGCCTGACCTTCACCATCGTCGACTCCGCCCAGCTCAGCCAGCTAAGACGCAGCCACGGCAGTGCCGCCAACCCGTTCCGCGTCTATCCGCTGACGATCGTGAGCCTGACCTGGCTGCGCGGCGCCAAGGCGGAGCGGCTGCTGCATGAGGTACTCCAGACCGACAGCGAGAAGCGTCCCTTCGACCTGCTCATCCTGGATGAGGCGCACCACGTCGCGCCGGCCGCGCCCAGGCAGCGGTATGCCGTTGATTCCCAGCAGACCAAGCTGATCCGGTGGCTGGCGCCGCATTTCGAGCACCGCCTGTTCCTGTCGGCGACTCCGCACAACGGCTACCCGGAGTCGTTCACCGCCCTGCTGGAGATCATCGACGATCAGCGGTTCGCCCGCGGCGTCGACCCCGATCCGGTGGCGCAGAGGGAAACCGTGGTCCGGCGGCTGAAACGCCAGATCACCGAAGAGGACGGGATAACGCCCAGGTTCGCCAAGCGGGATGCGCGGGCGATCACCGTCACCTACCCGGACTATGAGCGGGAGGCGCACGCGCTGCTGAAGGAGTTCGCCGCGCTGCGTCGCCGTCGGCTCACCACCAGGAAGGGCCGCGCATCGGTTGACCTGGTCACCCTGCTGCTGAAGAAGCGCCTGTTCTCCTCGCCGCGCGCCTTCGCCCATACTGTCGGCGTCTACCTCCAGACCGTTCAGTCGAAGGCAGTGCAGGCCAAGGGGAGCAAGACGGCAGAGGACGAGGTGCCGGAGTGGATGGATGGCTTCTTCGATGAGGTCTCCGCCTATGACGACGAGCAGCTCGCCGAGGCCGAGGACGACGCGACCTCCAGGTCGGGCAAGGTCCAGGCCGAGCTAGCCGACACGTCCGATCAGGAAATCGCCCTCCTCAAGAAGATGGAGACATGGGCGGCCAGGTACGAGACGATGCCGGACGCCAAGGCGAAGGAACTCATCACGTACCTGCAGGCCGTCTGCCTGCCCGACGGTCAGCACTGGACGAACGAGCGGGTGGTGGTATTCACCGAGTACCGCGATACCCAGATCTGGCTGAAGGATCTGCTCGCCCAGGAGGGCCTGTCCGGGAATCACGTCTCCCTGCTGTACGGGGGCATGGAACCCGGCAGGCGTGAGCAGCTGAGGCTGGCGTTCCAGGAACCGCCGGACCAGAACCCTGTCCGCATCCTGCTCGCTACCGACGCCGCGAGCGAGGGCATCGACCTGCATGAGCACTGCCACCGGCTCATCAACTACGACATCCCGTTCAACCCGAACAAGCTGGAGCAGCGCATCGGCCGCATCGACCGGTACGGCCAGCCGCAGACGCCGCAGGTCAGGCATTTCATCGGCAAAGGCTGGGAGACGAGCAAGGACTCCTACGAGGCCGACCTGGAGTTCCTGTCCAGGATCGCGACCAAGGTCGCGCGGATGGAAGAGGACCTCGGCAGCGTCAACGCGGTCCTCGCCGACGTCGTGCAGAAGCGGATGCTCGGCGAGATCACCGACTACGACGTCGAGAACGCCGCACCAGCAGCAAGAGGCGGCAAGCGCCGCGGCGGCAGGGTAGCGCCGGAAGCCGACGTGACCGAACAGGTGAAACGCCTCCGCCGTGACCTGGACGCGACGGTCCACGAGCTGAGGATCACCCCGGGTCACGTCAAGCGCCTCGTGGACACGGCCCTGGAAC
>JBOHCG010000441.1:0-6724 GCA_050698735.1 Streptosporangiaceae bacterium
CATCCGACCAGCGGACAAGCTCAGCACGATCCTCATCCGCCAGCACCAGCGGCACGGCCATCTGAATCTGCGACATACCACCAGGCTACAGACTTAACCCGTTAATCTCAGGCGCGGGATACTAGTTAATTAGCCGCTACAGATAGCCCGGCTAACGTGGACGATTGGCTGTGAGCTGATGAGCCGTTCGGTCCGCTGTGCTGACCGCGGCGATCGTCGCGCAGCCTTAGCGGCTAGATTGCACGTATGGCCAGCGGGCGCCGGGCTTGAGACTGCGGCACCGGCCAAGCTACGGTGCCGATTCGCTGGCGGCCAGGTGAAAGACACCGAGGATCGTCGGGCAGCGCGTCCCCTACCGGTGTCAGGTACGCGGCGGATGGCAGTTCCGTGACTTCGCGGCCGCCGAGCAGGTGGCCGGCCCGGCCCTTGCCCCAGCGGCGGATCGGGGCTTCGCCCGCCGCCAGGACCGCGTGCCCGGCCGCCCATGGCTTGGTCCCGGCGGGGACAGGCCGGTGGCCGTTCAGGTGGGCAGTGACCGGATAGGAATGGGTCGCGGCGGTCGCGGTAGCCCGGGCCTTGTAGTCCTCGCAGGACTCGCCGTCGGCCCGCGAGGGCGCCCATTCCGCTGGTCCCCAGCTACCCCACTGCTTGAACCACACCGGCACGCTGCCCTGGCATTGCCGGTAAAGGTCGGAAGCCCACTGGGGGTGCATGGGGCGGGCTTTCGACCCGGACTCCCCGCCGATGATGATCCAGTCGAGCAGCCCGGGGCCGCGGCCGATCCCGCCGCAGCGCCCGCACACGCCGGTATCGCCGCCCTGCCCGGGCTGGCGGCCTGTCCCGGCGCACCAGGGGCAGGCCAGCGAGGAGAAGCCGACCGGGCTCAGCATCGGCTCGACGGACAGGCCCTTGACCGGAGCGGCGGTACCGAGCAGCAGCGGAACGCGCTCGTCCGCGTAGTCCTGGTTTTCAACGGAGGTGACGAGCCCGACGTTGTCTGGCCAGGAGTTCCCCCACGGAATCATGGCGTTGGCGTTGCCGGGCCTCTTGGTGAACAGGAACCAAAGGAGCCACGGCGTCTGCTCGATGAGCTGGAACAGGCGGATCCGCGCGGCGCCGACATCCGGGTGATCTTCCAGGACGTCGCACATGGTCCCGCACAGGATGCGGGCGCGCATGCCGTCACGCTCGGCTTCCCGGTTCCACTTCAGCGGCTCGCGCCACTGGCCCTCGGACACGACCCGCCTCGGGCCGTGGAGATGCCACAGGTCGTTACCCCACCTGGCCGCCAGCGCCTCGGCGAAACAGTGGGCGCAACCCGGTGACACCCGGGAACAGCCCCACCAGGGCGAGAAGCTGTGCTTGACGTACTCGACGCCGGTATTCGCTCCCACGCGGGCTCCTGCATCGGTCCTGTGCTGTACCAGCCCGCCCCGATCAGGATGCGGCTCGCGCCGCGGAAAGCGGGGTCACCACGCCGGGGCGGCCTCCCATGTTGAGGGCATCGTCGACGACGGCTGCTTCCCAGCAGGGCCCGCAGGCGGTCCTGCCGAGCCGTGTCCATGCCTCATGACCGGCGGCGGAGCACCTCTGCGCAGCGTCGGCCGCCAGCCGATGCGAGCCGTTGAAGTGCGAGGGCGCTCGGCGCCGGGTACCGGGCCGCGGACCGCGGGCGCGGCCGTCGGTCTCGTCGATCGCGATCCTGACCGCGCCGACGCGGAGCTTCCCGGCGCGGACCGCCGCGAGCGTGGCCTCGTCCGCCCGCAGGAGCTTCAAGTGCCGGGACACCACGCCGGGTTTCATGCCGGTGAGCCGGCAAACCTCGGCCTGGCTGCCTAGTTCCCTGACCAGATCGCCCAGCGCCACGGCCATTTCCACCGGTCCGAGGCTGACCTTGTGCACGCTGGTGGTCACGGCGACCAGCGGAAGCGCGGCGGCTGTGCTGACTGGCAGATCGCCCCTCAGCTGGACCGGCAGCTCGTCGAGGACCCCTTCGCTGGCCGTCCACCGGCGCCAGCCGTCCTCGATGACGTAGTGGCCGGCCAGCTTCGGGTGCCTCCGGACGGTCAGGGGATGCAGGCAGCCCAGATGCCTCAGCGTCAGGGCCAGCTCCTCCAGGTCCGCGTACCCCGACCCATCGGGCCGGTTCCGCGGGTGCGGGTGCAGCTTGTCCCGAGGCACGTACCCGAACTTGGTGACGAGCGTTCCTGTCATGGTCAGCTTCTCCTCATGGTCTTGGTGATGGCCGGGCCGTACGCCCTGGTCGTTGCGGCCATGGCGCGCCTGCCACGACCGGTTGCCCGTATGTGCTGGTCTGCGGCTGGACGACCTGCCGGGTATCGCGCCGCTGCCGGGCGGCCTGGATGATCACCGGATCCCCGGGGTCCGTGCCTGGGCGGCCAGGCACCTGGCGGTGGCCACGACCGCGGGCCGCGGCCGCCGCGGCCAGGTCCTGCCGCCACCAGGTCGCCGGGATGCCGTCCGGCAGGCCGACGACGGGGCAGAAGCGACGGTGCTCGCCCGGCAGCAGCCACTGGAACGGCCCGCCGTACGGCGCGAAGTCCGCTTCGACCTCGGGCGGCCGGCGTATCCCGTGGATGTCGAGGAACAGCCCGGCCGTTCCGGGGTGCACGCCGGCATGGATCCAGTGCCAGGCACGCCTGCCCGGCGGCCCGAACAGCATGCGCAGGACCCCGAGCGGCCAGCCAGTCGTCTCGTGCAGCGCCCCGGCCAGGACGTGGCAGTAACCCCAGCCGAAGACCTCGCGGGCGTTGTCGTCGACCACGCCAGGCCGCAGCGTCACGCTGGTCAGCCCGCGCCGTCTCGTCGGGTACGGCAGCTGGACCAGCACGCCCGTCATGACGGCCGCCGCGTCGGCCGGCAGCCCAGGATCTCGGCGGTGATCACCGCCGGATCCCGGCTCTCCTGCTCGGCCAGGTTGCGGATGAGCCAGGCCCACGCCTGGCTGCCCTGGGTCATCCTCGGCGGGATCACGACTTTCACCGGGACTCCCCGGTTGTGGCCGGGCCGGATCCACATGGTCCCTGGCGTGCTGGCCTCATCGCTCCGGGTCCAGCCGTGCTGGTCGAGGTAGCGGCGGGCACGGAGCTCAAGCGGCTCAGGCATCAGCGCCTCCGGCATGTCACGCGCACAGATTACTCAACTTCTGATATCCACTAATATCAGAAGTTGAGCGGTGTTTCGAGGAGGTCACGTTCGTGGCTCAGCCTTCGGCCGGCGTGACCGCCGATGGCCTCGGCTCCGCGCCCGTGCCGGGACTGGGCGGGCGGCCGCCAGTCCGCCGGCTGCCCCGATGCCCGTCCGGCCTGCAGGTACCGTCCCCGAACGGGAAGGAGTGGCGATGGCCCAGGGCAGCAGGGTCCGCGGTACTCGCTGGATCGAGCAGCACCGGTTGCCGCGGTATGACATCTGGGTGAGCAGGACGCAGGTCGCCTGCCCCTGGCTCTACCACCCGGACTGCATGGCGCTGTGGGACGCCGCGCTCGGCCGGCCGATGACGCAGCTCCACGGCCAGGCCGCCGGGGCCGTCATCGGCGACGTCGCCCTGGCGGCCGCCGCGCTGCGCGCCCAGCCGCCCACTCCGTGGGCCGCCGACGCCGCCGGCAAACTCGAGTGGATGCGTCACCTGTGCGCCTGCGACCCGGCCTGGATCGTGCGAGTCGACTCCCCCGCCGTGGTGAGCTACTTCGACCTGGTCGCGGGCGTCCTGTCGGGCGTGATCACCCGCGACCAGGCGGTGCGCACCGCATGTGAGTGCGGCTACGCCGAGGCGGGAGCCCGCCAGATGCTCAACTGGGTCGCCGGGGTCCTCCACCACCACGCCGATCCCGCCCGGCCTGGGCGGCCGCGGCGGAGGCAGACCCGGCCGACCACGGCCCACTGATACCAGAAGTTGCCTCTCGTCCCTGATTACGGCCGCCTGCTTGTGACGCCCGCAAGACACGCTCTACCCTACTTCTGATACACCCCAATATCAGACATTCAACGTCTTGCGTGGCCGCCGGGCGCAAACCGGAACCGCCCGGCCGAACCGGCAGCCCGCAGCCCCGGGAGGGCACCGCGCCCGGGCCCCGGGACAACCCAAGACCCCCAACCCGAAGGAGCACCTTCCATGACAATGCTGGCAGACCCCGGCACGATGAGCACCAGCCCGGACTGGGTGCCGGAGGACTACACCCGTTCACTCGCCCAGCTTGCGGGAACGCGATCCCGCGAGGGACGGGCCGCGATCCTGGACGCGATGGCCGGCCAGGCCGGCCAGGCCGCCGCCCTGACCTTCGGCCAGGGCACGGAAGACAGCGGCAGCGACACGCTGGCCTGGCACGAGACCGCGACCCTGCTGCGCCAGCTTGCCGCCGCCGAACGCGGCCTCGTCCTGACCGCCGAGGATTGCCTCGACGCATCGTGGTCGGCGTGGGCTGACCTGGCCGAGGCCACCACCGCTGCCGAGCACGGCGCCGCAGCCGCTGCCGTCCTGGCCACCTACCAGCGGCCGTCCGCGGAGGGCGACAGCGCGGGCCCGGTGCGGGCGCCTGCGATCCTGCGGCTCCGCGCCGCGGCAGCAGCGTGCACCGGCGCCTATCCGGGCGGCACCTCCAGGTAAGACAGGCCGCCGCCAGGACCCAGTCCCGCGATCGGCGACGCTCCGCCTGCGGAGCCGCCCTGCCACCGGCCGCATGCCTGCCTCCGAGTCCGGAGGCAGGCATGGCCCGCAGGGCGCCAGCAGCCATTACGGGCCGGAAGGGAGCCCCCGACAATGCCTCCCCCATCCCAGCACCATCCCGGCCGCGACTTCTACGACGCGGTGATCCAGGCACGCTGGCCTGTCCCTGCCGGTGCCGTCGGCCGCCGCTATGCCCTCGAGCAGGCCGCGCTGATCGCGGCCCGGTTCGGCCTGCCCGAGGACCTGCAGCGCGCGGTGGCCGACGCGATCGCGCACCGGATCTCTCTGACCAGGCTCTACGAGCTCACGGCGCACTGGCGGATCAGCGGCAGCGCCGCCAGCCAGCCCTGACCGTTTCCCATATGGGAAAATCCCACACCGCCAGTGGCTACGATGAGAACGCTCTGCCTGAGACGACCAGCGATCGTCGTCATCGCCCTGGCGCCGGGGCCGGCGTCACCTGCGCAGCTCGCGGATGTCCGAGCGGGCGCGGTGCGGCTTGTCGTGGGCGCTGCTGGCGTAGGCGACGGCGGCGGCGGCCACGCGGTCGGCGCTGCGGGCCGCCCACCGGGTGATGGCCACGCGGGCGATCGTGCCGCGCGGAATCTGCTTGGTGAACGGCAGGCCCAGGCGGGCCATCTCGGCCGCGGTGTACAGGGCCCGGCTGATGGCCGCCTCGCGGGTCCCGCCCGGGTGCCGGTCGTAGGCCTGGCGGCGCACCTCCAGGCGGATCTCGTGCACGGCGGCGAGGGCAGCCGTGCGCAGGTCCTCGGCCTGCCCGGCGAGCTCGGCGGTCAGGTACCAGCTGACCGGCGGGTACAGCGCCGCCGCGTCCCGCGATCCCCGGCCCTCCGCGGCGGCCCGCTGGGCCAGCATCCCGGCGTAGGCGTCCCGGGCGAGCTCAAGCGGGGCGGGCGGGTGGCGGGCGAGAAGGTCGGCCACCGCGGCGGCGACCACGTCCGAGCCCGACGCGCGGGGCCGGTTGCTGGCGCCCAGCATCCGGCCCGCCGCGCTCACTGGCTGCTGGCCGGGCAGCGGCCGGTCCTCGCGCAGCCTGGCCCGCCAGGTATTGAGGAGGTCGGCCTGGGCCCGGGTGAGCCGGCCGGTCGAGTAGTGCACCAGCAATCCGGCCCCGGCAGCCTCGCCGTGCTCGTCCTCCCCCTCCTCGGGGACGGCCTCACCTGCGGTCGCCTCCAGATTAGCCATATGGGAAGCCTACTGGGCCGGAGGCTTGCGGGATCCGCGCCGCCCGGTTAGCCTACTTCTGATATTCCCCAATATCAGAAGTTGCCGCCGTGCCGGATGCCTGCCTTGGCGACCGCCCGGGCAGGGTCAGATCCCGGATATCCTCATGTTTGCGTGATCGCCGGGGTGGCGGCAGCGGAAGGCCGCCATGCTCACGCCCCCCGCAGGAGCGCGCCGACCGCCCGGTGCCTGCGCGCCGGTCCCGGTCCCTGCCGCGCCGATCGCTGCCCTGGCCGTTCCCGGCCAGTCAGGCGGCGCGCGGTGAGCCGCCGGGCACCGACCGGGCCGCCGGCGACCAGGCCCGCCTGGGTCTACCTCCTGCACTTCCTCAGGCCCTTCCCGGAGGTGCCCGCCGAGGGCGGCCAGCAGGCCAGGCACTATTCCGGGAAGACCGAGACCGGCGTGCCGGAACGGATGACCGTCCAGGGCCAAGGCGGCCCGGACGCGGCCCGCCTGCTGCAGCTGCTCAAGCAGGCCGGGATACCGTTCGTGCTCGCCGCGGTCGAGTACGGCACCAACGACAACGAGACCAGGAAGAAGTACCGGGCGGCCACCGACCGGTGCACGCTGTGCCAGGCGGGCGAGCAGGCGTCCGGGAACCCGCACGCGGATCCCGGCTGGGTGTATGTCCTGCACCTCGAGCGGCCGACCCGGGCCCGCCCGGGAGAGCACGCCGGCCAGGGCGGCGGCCAGCCGGCACATCACGTCGGGACAACGTCCGATACCGCCGCGCTGCTCGCCGCGACCCGCCGCGGCGGCCTGGAGGCCGCCCGGTTCCTGGGCGCCCCGCCGGCC
>JBOHCG010000442.1:0-6723 GCA_050698735.1 Streptosporangiaceae bacterium
TCCGACTCGCTCATAACGAGCCTCCCTGGGCGGACAGGGCGGAAAGGCGGTACCGGTGCAGCCGCTCGAAGTGCGGCACGCAGCGCTCGGCGAGCGGCTCGAGGCGGGCGGGCAGGCCGCGGGCCGACGGGCGGTAGGCCGCGAAGCCGGTTGAGGAACGCACGCTGTCGTACCAGTACGGCGCCCACACCCCGTCGCTGTCGCGTGGCCCGGCAGGCCAGCTCAGCATCCGCTCGTCGAACGGCACGTCCAGCGCCGCGCACAGCGCGCGCAGCACCCCCGGGGGATCGCAAAGCAGGTCACGCGAGTCAACCACGGGCCCGCCGAACGCCTCGAAGATCTCCGCCTGCGCCGCGATGCCGAGATCGGCGAGGGTCGGCTCGGTGCGCACCTTGGCGTAGGAGGCCAGCAGCTCACGAGGGTCCCTGATCAGGTGCGCGTGCCGCAGCGGGGCGAGCGCCTCGCGATCGATCTCGGGCAGCAGGTGATGGGTCATGTGCTTGGCGTAGCCGATGCGCACGCCGGGCGGCAGCGGGCCGGCGGTCAGTTCGTCGAGCACCACCCGCCAGTCGGTGGGCTGGCTGGCGATCACCTCGTCCCTGCCGGGATGGTCCAGGCCGGTGCGGTCCAGGTAGAAGGCGTACAGCGGCTCGTCGACGACCACCGTGTCCGGCCGGTTCTCCCAGGCCCGCATCAGCGCCGTGGATACGGTCCGCGGCCCGGACCACATGGCGATGCGGGCGGGGCGGGCCTGCGGGTCCGGCGCGCTCACAGCGTCACGACGCTGCGCAGCACCTCCCCGCGGCCCATCTTGGCGAAGGCCTCCTCCACGTCGCCCAGCGAGATCGTCTCCGAGACGAACTTGTCCAGCGGCAGCCGGCCGGACAGGTGCAGGTCGACCAGCATCGGGAAGTCGCGGCTCGGCAGGCAGTCCCCGTACCAGGACGACTTGAGCGCGCCGCCGCGGCCGAACACGTCGAGCAACGGCAGGTCCAGCGTCATGTCCGGGGTCGGCACGCCGACGAGCACCACGGTGCCGGCCAGGTCACGCGCGTAGAACGCCTGCTTGTAGGTCTCCGGCCTGCCGATGGCCTCGATCACCACGTCCGCGCCGTTGCCGCCGGTGAGCGCCTGGATCCCGGCGACCGGATCGTCGGTCCGCGAGTTGATCACGTGCGTGGCGCCGAACCCGCGG
Organism: Streptosporangiaceae bacterium; assembly: GCA_050698735.1. Lineage (GTDB taxonomy): Bacteria > Actinomycetota > Actinomycetes > Streptosporangiales > Streptosporangiaceae > Palsa-504. Next base: position 1,196 of record JBOHCG010000442.1, read on the forward strand.
GCCCACTCCAGCTTCCTGTCGTCCACGTCGACCGCGATGATCGTGTTGGCCCCCGCCAGGCGGGCACCGAGGATCGCGCCGTCGCCGACGCCGCCGCAGCCGATCACCGCGACGCTGTCGCCGCGGCCGACCCCGCCGGTGTTGATCGCGGCGCCGATGCCCGCCATCACCCCGCAGCCGAGCAGCCCCGCGGTGGCCGCCCCGATGGCCGGGTTGACCTTGGTGCACTGACCCGAGGCGACCAGCGTCTTCTCCACGAACGCGCCGATGCCGAGCGCCGGCGACAGCGGGGTGCCGTCCTCCAGCGTCATCTTCTGGCTGGCGTTGTGGGTGGCGAAGCAGTACCACGGCCGGCCACGGCTGCAGGCCCGGCACCGCCCGCACACCGCGCGCCAGTTGAGGATGACGAAGTCGCCGGGCGCCACGTCGGTCACGCCGGGCCCGACCTCCTCAACCACGCCGGCCGCCTCGTGCCCCAGCAGGTACGGGAAGTCGTCCCCGATGCCGCCCTCCTTGTAGTGCAGGTCGGTGTGGCAGACGCCGCAGGCCTGGACGTCGACGAGCGCCTCGCCCGGACCCGGCTCGGGCACCAGGACCGTCGTCACCTCAACCGGCTCGCCCTTGCCGCGCGCCACCAGGCCCTGAACGCTGATCGTCACAGTCCACCTTCTTTTAAATTCATTTTTTACCGAACGGACCGGGGTACCAGGTCCATCATTCTCGCTTGCCCCGGGCGGCGGAAGCCCGGGGCCGACCGGCCCGCCGTCATGGCAGCGGACGAGGGCGCCCGGAGATGCGGTCGCGGACGACGGCGCCGCCCCGATCCCAAAGGGGTCGGGGCGGCGGAGAACTCCGAGCTGGCCGTCGGTTAGGTAACGGCTAACGAGGCTCGGGAATCTACCCGCTGACGGCCGGGCGGGGTGAGCACGGCGACGGCCACGATGGCCGCGACGAGGTCCAGGTAAGCACCGATGCCCCAGGTGATGCTTACCCCGGCGATGCCGTCGGTGCCCGGCTTGAGCAGGAAGGCGATGAAGACGAGGACCAGGTTGACTCCTGTCGCTATGAGCAGTACCTGGTCATTGGGCAGCGGGAGCTTGAACGGCAGCACCTGGAAGCCGGCCATCAGGACCAGGAAGGCCACGATCAGCAGGACGACGATGAACACCAGCCACAGCCAGGCGTGCCCGCCCGTGCCCGACTCCGAGGCGGTCTGCACCGCGAGCCCCACGTCGTTGTTCGCCGAGACGCTGCCGAGGAACCAGGGCAGGAACAGCGAGATGAGAACCACGACCGAGGCGATGCCCGCGATCCAGTCGCTCCGCCTCCACCGCTTGGCGTCGAAGGTGAATGCCGGGACCCCCGACGGCTGGCCGGCCTGCACGCCGCCCTGACCCCACGCGGGACCAGGGGCATTCGAGGGCTGGCCGCCCTGGGACCACGACGGAGCCTGGCCACTTGCCTGCTGGCCCTGCCACGACGGACCCTGGGGACTCGCCTGCTGGCCCTGGGACCAGGACGGGGCCTGGGGACTCGGCTGCTGGCCCGGGGGCCACTGGGCAGTCGGCGGCTGGGGACTTGCCTGCTGGCCCTGCCACGACGGGCCCTGGGAACTCGCCTGCTGGTCCTGGGACCAGGACGGGGCCTGGGGACTCGGCTGCTGGCCCTGCCACGACGGACCATGAGGATTCGTCGGCTGACTGCCCTGGGAACTCGGCGGCGGGCTGCCCGGGGACCACGCCGGCCGCTGGGCCGTCGGTGGCTCGCCTGACGGTGACCACGACGAGGGGGCCGAGGGATCCATCCGGTCGTCCGTCTGCCCGCTGGCCGAAGACCAGGGCGACGCCTCCGACGCCGGACTGGCGTCCTCGGCCGTCTGCGTGCCGCAGCGCGGGCACACAGCAGACCCTTCAGCCATGTAGTTACCGCAATGTCCGCAGTACATCGATTCCTCCCCAGTTGGCGGAGGCACACTTCGCCCCCCTTAGCCGCAGGGTGATTGTGCCCCTTCAGCGGAATCTTCGCAATAGGGAGCCCCCGCAGTGTAGGGCTTTTTGATCTTCCCCTGGCGGTCAGAACCCGAGGGGACGGTACTGCCTGACTGGTACGTCAGGCCTAGAGCGTGATCTCCGTCCCTTTCGTACTTTTTACGCATTTTCAGCTAATGAGGACGCCGCGCAGGACGAATATGCGGGCAAGAAGGGGAGCCGACCGAGCCTGACGGCGGCTGGTGTCCGGTGTCCCGGAGCCGGCCAGGGCCGGCGGGCTAGCCGAGCAGGTACTCCCCGCGCGCCACGATGACGGCGGAGCCGCCGACCAGAACGCGTTCGATCCGGTCCGCGGCGCCCTCGGCCCGCGCGTACAGCACGGACGGCCTGCCTATCTCCTCGCCCTGCCTGACCTCGACCTCCTCGCCGAAGGCAATCCGGCCATGCCGGGCCAGGTGCACCGCGAGCGGACCGGCCGCGGAGCCGGTCGCCGGATCCTCCGGCACGCCGTGAAACGGCGCGAACATCCGGGTCTTCCAGCTGGTGCCCTGGCCGGCGAAACAGCTCACGCCGATCTGGAGCTCGGCAAGCGCGCGCTGGTCGGGGCTGAGCCCGGCCACCTCGGCCTCGCTGGACAGCTCGACGTAGACGTGCCTGGGGCCGTTGCGGTACGCCTGCACCGGCAGGCCGGATCCCGGCACGCCGAGCGCGGCAAGCAGCTCCGCGGCGTGCTCGAACGGCTCGGCCACCGGGATCGGCTGCTCCATCCGGCCGAAGACGACCCGGTCGCCGTCTCGTTCCAGCTCGACAGGCACCGGGCCGAGGCCGGTCTCCAGGCTTACCTTGGCGACGCCGAGCAGGTCGCCGAGGACGAACGCGGAGCCGAGCACCGGGTGGCCCGCGAACGGCAGCTCGCCGACCGGCGTGAAGATCCTGACCCTGGCGTCGCAGCCCCGCTCGGACGGAAGGAAGAACACGGTCTCCGACAGGTTCAGTTCCCGCGCCGTGCGCTGCATCAGGGCGCCGTCCAGGCCGCGCCCGTCGGGGAACACGCCGAGCTGGTTCCCCTGCAGCGGGCTGGTGGTGAACACGTCGGCGATGACATAGCGGCGCCTGAGGCCGGCCGGCGGCTCGGTGGACCACAGCGGACCTGCGGATGAGTTGCCAGCCGACGAGCCGCCGGCGGATGAGGTAGCTGCCACGCAGCCAGCGTAACCGGGAGCGGTTGGTCCGCCCCTTCCATTCTCCGCCGCGTCCGCCGTAGTGCCGCCGCGCCGAGTCCACGGTCATCGCGGCGTACAGCAGGGCGATCAGCGGCAGGCCGGGCGCCCGTAGCGGCGACAGCCGGTACAGCCTCAGCATGGGCAGGTAGGTCAGCGCCATCAGCGCCCATCCGGCCAGGCCCGCTCCGGCCGCGAGCGCCGCGGTACCGGAGCCTCCGGCGGGCAGGCTTACCAGGCCGACCAGCCCGGCGATGGCCCCGGCGGGCGGCAGGGCGTAGAGGAACAGCAGCCCGATGACCGTCGCGAGCAGCAGCGGCGGTGAGTAGTTCAGCTGGGTGTAGGCAGATCTCGCTACCATCTGCCACAGCTGGGCGAGCCGCGGATACGGGCGGACGCTGAGCACCTGGGTGGACAGCCCGAGCCAGCATCGTCCTCCCTGGCGCTTGATCATCCGTCCCAGCGCGACGTCGTCGATGAGCGCGCCGCTGATCGGCGCGAGCCCGCCCGACCGGTGCAGCGCCTCCCGGCGGACCAGCATGCAGCCCCCCGCCGCGGCCGCGGTGCGCGACCCTGGCACGTTCACCCGCCGGAACGGGTAGAGCTGGGCGAAGAAGTAGACGAAGGCCGGGACGACGATCCGCTCCCACGCGGTGGCGGCCCGCAGCAGCGCCATCTGGGAGAGCAGATCCCTGTCGTCCCCCTCGGCCGCGCCGACAAGACCGCGCAGCGCCCCGGCGTCCCAGGCGATGTCGGCGTCGGTGAACAGCACGTACCCGGGTCCGGGTTCCTCGGCGGACGGGATGCCCGCCACGCCTAGGCCCTGGGCCATCGCCCACACCTTGCCCGCCCAGGCGGCGCCTGTCTTGTCACCGGACGGCGGCGCGCCGGGGGACGGCACGGAGCCGGGGGACGGCACGGAGCCGGGGATGATCCGCAGCGGCCGAGCCGACGCGCGGCCGATCTCCGCTGCTACGTCGGCGGTGCCGTCCGAGCTGCAGTCGTCGACCAGGATGACGCTCAGCGCGCCGGGGTAGTCCTGCCCGAGCAGCGTCGGCAGGGTGACGGGCAGCATCTCGGCCTCGTTCCTGGCCGGCACCACCGCCACCACGTCCGGCCAGCCGGCGGGATCCCGGGTCACCGGCGGCAGCCGCTCGGCGGTCCGCCAGAACCCGCCGTGGCCGGCGAACAGGTAGGCCCACGCGACCGCTGCCAGCACACACGCGATGCTCAACCACAGCATCCCGGCAGCCTCTCACACCGGTCCAACAGCGCGAGGGGCAGATCCGTGCCGGTCGGCTCGCGGGATCAGGTTCCGGTAACCGGCCGGACAGCACAGCAAAACGCGCGGACCCGGGTGAGGTCCGCGCGTCTGCTTTCGGGGCGCCGGCTAGGCGGCGCGGCGGTAAGGGGCATCGTCCCGGCTCGGCAGGGTCCTTACCGCGGGCGCCGCGGCCAGGGTCGGCTTGCGGTCCGGGTGCTTCAGCACCAGCCATGTCGGGATCCCCACCGCCAGGGTGAAGAACATGACCATCAGCGGAACGTTCATCCACATCCACGTCATCGTTGGCTCCTCGGTGTCGGCATTTTGCTTTCACCGTCCACACTGCCCGGCGCCATTCTGCAGACCCGCGGAACGCGCTCTGCCGTGGCTCTGAATACCGGCCTAACCAATGAGCTCGCTCCGAATGCGGCGTTCCGGGAATAGCGCCAGTAACTTCAGGCGCCAGCCGAGGACCTCGCCCGCGATGGCGGTCGGCGGGCCGAGCAGGGCGGTGAGGTAACGGCCGAGCCTGGAGCCGCGCTCGGTGACCGCGACCACGGCGCTTACATCCCAGGTCTTGATCTGGGCGATCACCTGCTTGCCGGGGACCTTCCTGACCGAGATGTAGGTGCCGGACGTGGGGTAGGCGCTGCCGGGCACGCCGGCCGCGATCGACGTCGGCAGGCCCTCGCCAGAGCCGAGCCACATCGCGTTCAGGTACAGGCCCGCCGCGGGCGTGCCGTTGCCGTCGATGTAGGCGTGCCCGTCCCAGGCCGGGCCCATGAAGTAGCCGCCGACGATCCTGGCGGGTTCGCCGGTGTCGGCCTGCCAGCGCAGCGGCTCGGTGAAGGTCGACATCGGCAGCGGGACCACGAGCACGCTGGCCGATGACGGCAGCCTCAGCTCGGCGAACACCGCCGACCAGCCATCGGGCAGCGGGGTGGCCGCCGCCGCCGGCAGCGGCTTGGGCACGATCGGCAGCACGGCGAGGACCGCGACCGCCACGACCACGGCGGCCGGCCGCCAGCCGGACGCGAGCCGGGACCGGTGGCGGGC
>JBOHCG010000443.1:0-6703 GCA_050698735.1 Streptosporangiaceae bacterium
TCCGTCGTGCCCACCCTGACGCCGGCCACCAGCACCCCGCAAGCCCCACCCGTCATGCCCGCCCCGCCTGACGCCCAGCGCCTCATTCGTGCCCACTCAGCGTGGCGGGTGACACCAGGCCGCCCGGCAACAGGAACTGGCCGACAGCTACCAGGCCCTGCACGACGCCTACACCGAACGCGAGACCATCTTCGCTGCCAGCGAGGCCGACCGCGCCGACTGGGACGCCGCCACCCGCCACCAGCGGCACCTGGCCGTCGCCGCCGACGCCGAACTACGCCGCCGCCACCCCGACCAGCCCTACTCCCCGCTCCGCTCGGCTGAACCCGAACCCGCCACCCAGGCCCAGCGCGACGAGCTCACCCTGGCCACGGGACAGCAGATCCAGGAGATAGGCCAGTGGATCAAGGACCTGGCCGCCCAGCACCGCGAATTCGCCCGCCGCCTGGCCGAACGGCAGAGCCTGACCATCCCCGCCGAGGACCCCGACTACGAGGACCTCGGCCCGGCGTTCCCCGCCTGGACAGGAACCCGCACGGACGCGATCCTGCAACCGCCCAAGCCCGAGATCCCGCCGTCCCCGTGGATCCTGGACCGCGCCACGGACCGCGACCTGGACATGGAAGCCGCGGACTGACGGCGACCCCGGTTACCGCACGACCTGTGCGGTAATCAGCACCTCAGGCCCGGGTATTCCCCGAGTCGACCGGTGTCACGAAGGTTCCCCTGCCGTGCACCGTGACAACGATCCCTCGCTCGCGCAGCACCGCCATCGCGTGCCGCACAGTCGTGTACGCGACCCCGTACTCTTCGGCGAAACTCCGCTCGCTGGAGAGCTTCGCCGTGATCTCGCCCTCGGTGATCCGCCGCTGAACATCCTCCGCGACCTGAACATAGGCATACTCAGCCCCAAAGGGATCAATAGGACGAGCTGCCACACGATCACCATAGAGTGCTCGCTGAGCTGCGAGAACACTAACTAGCTCTGTGAGCTATGCAGAGCTATCAGTGCTCTGATATCGTCGGTCTGGTCCGGCAGGGTCGTCCGGCGCCGCGGCGCCCGTTCCCACGACCCTGCCGGCCCTTCACCGGGGGAGGCCGCGGATGAGCGCAGGCACGAGCAACCCCGCCCGGTACTTCGGGCGCCAAGTGCGCCGGGCGCGGCGTGCGGCCGGGTGGACGCTCACCGAGTTCGGGCAGCGGATCGCTTACGACCCCGGGCAGATATCCCGGATCGAGAACGGCAAGCGCGCGCCCACGGAACTGTTCGCCCAGATGTGCGACCGGGCGTTCCCCGACCGCGACGGCTGGTTCAGCGAGTTCTACGCCGAGTCCCGTACCTGGATCGCGACCCCGCCGTGGTTCCGCAGCTGGGTCGAGCACGAGCAGGTCGCCGCAACCTTGCGCATCTGGCAGCCCGGCGTCTTGTCCGGACTGCTGCAGACCGAGAGCTACGCCCGCACGATCCTGGAGGCCGAACCAGGAGTGACCGACGAGGATGTCAGCGCGCGGCTGACCGCCCGGCTGGCGCGCCAGGCAACCCTGACCCGTGATGATCCCCCGGCCGTGTGGTTCCTGGTAGACGAGGCCGCGCTGCGCCGCTGTGTCGGCTCACCGGAGGTCATGGCCGCCCAGCTGGCCCGCCTCGCAGGCGTCGCGCGGCTGCCGAACGTCACCATCCAGATAGTCCCGAACATCGCCCACGCCGGACTGCTCGGCGGCTTCGCGGTTACCGAACGCGCCGCATATCTCGAAACCGCCGTCGCTGGTCAGGTATTCGAGGACACCGACATCATTGCCGGGCTGCTCACCCGTTTCGATATGCTCAGGAGCGAAGCGTTCCGGGCGTCAGAGTCCGTGGCCTTGATAGAGCGGATGTGCGAGGAATGGAAAGCAACTGGCGCAAAAGCAGTTACTCAGGATCCAACGGCGGCGAATGCGTAGAAGTCGCCTCGGCCGGATCCGTACTGGTCCGCGACACAGCCGACCGCAGCGGCCCGGCCCTCACCTTCACCGCCGACGCATGGCGGGCATTCACCACCGCAATCAGGTAACCGGCCGCCACGCGAACGGGGCATCCTCAGGCTTCGGGGGTGCCCTTAATCTTTCCGCGCCGTTTTTGCCAAGCCTGCCGCCCATTTGCCACCTGCCATGAATTGCCTACCGGCCGCGTGTCCCGAACGTGCAGAGTTGCCACACGCAGCCACGAAAGGGCACACGGCCATGACCAGGACAACGGCAGCAGCCGACCCGCAGCTAATCGCATTCACCGTGCCAGGTATCCCGGCATCCGTGCGGATAGCGCGCTCCCATGTCCAGGCGGCGCTCAGCCTTCACGGACTGGGCGAGTTCGCCGGTACCGCCGCGGCCGTCGCGTCCGAACTGGTCACCAACGCGGGTGCGCCGCGAGGCGCTCTGTCTTATCCCCGGCCCAGCCGGGAGGAACTGGAGGGAGGTTTCTGGGTCTGATGGCTTACCTGGACCCGTAAGGGTGAAGGGGACAATAGCATGCCAGGAAACCAGCGGCCGTGTTCAGGTGCGGAAACGGTGCGCTGAGGGACCCGCGTGATATGGCGAGAGCTTGATTGCCCGAACCCCAGTCTCCAGAAGATGCAAAGTGTCACATCCGCCGGAATCCGCACTTGTCACCGGCGCCGTCCCCTGCACCGGATTAACTGCGTTATGGTGCAACCTCCGGGGCGCGGAACGATTCCCAGCGAGGGAATTCAAGGAGATGAACGGGGCGCCTAAGTCACGCTCGATACGTAAGGCAGAGACGAACGCGGGATCACCCGCCCGGCGCGAGCCGGGCGGGCGACGGAGGCCTCGTAGTAGTCGCGGGAGTAACGCCCCGCCAAGGGGAGCGGGAAAGCCGCTCACAGGGCGAAGGGGGCTAGGTGACGGACATCAATGATGCTGGGAGGCATGCGTAATGCAGAACGCCGAAACGGTGCTGGATGTCCTGCGTGAACGCGGCAGGCGGGGCCTGCCGCTGGAAAGACTGTACCGGCAGCTGTTCAACCCGCAGCTGTATCTGCTGGCCTACGGGCGGATCTACGCCAACCATGGCGCCATGACGCCCGGGGCCTGCGGGGAAACCGCGGACGGTATGTCCATGGGCAAGATCGGGCGCATCGTAGGCGCGCTGCGCTGCGAGCGCTACCGGTTCCAGCCCGTCCGGCGCGTCTGGATTCCCAAAAAGAACGGGAAGAAGAGACCGCTGGGCCTGCCGTCCTGGTCGGATAAGCTTGTCGGTGAAGTAGTACGCCTCCTGCTGGAGGCGTACTATGAACCGCAGTTCTCTGGCCGCTCACACGGTTTCCGTCCCCGCCGGGGATGCCACACGGCACTAACGGAAATGGTGCATAACTGGACGGGGACGGCCTGGTTTATCGAGGGCGATATCTCTGACTGCTTGGATCCATGGTCATACTGCTCCTTTGCTGATTGTGCCGGTTAGAAAAGCCCGTCCGGGGGTTGTGGTATCTCGATACGCAGGCCTTTCCTGCGTCCGGTGCGGGTCAGGACGGCGCGCAGTTCGCCGCGCTTGACCTTCTGCAATACGGTCTGCCGGGAGATGCCGAGGGCGCGGCTGGCGTGGTGCAGGGCGAGCCACCCGTCGGGGGCGTTGTCGGTGAGCATGCTGCGGAGTTCTGGGGTGAGGCGGATGCGCCAGGGCGCGCCGGGGGTGATCTGCTCGCCGGCGACGAAGCCGTCGTTGAGCCAGCGCAGCAGGGTGGACGGCGCGATCTGCAGCTGACGGGCGGCCTGGGTCACGTTGAGGAGTTCTCCTTCGGCGGGTGCGTCGGTGCCGGGCTGGTGGCAGGGGATGTGCCAGTGGGTGCGCAGTGAGGCGACTCTACTGGCGGTGAAGGACATTCCGCGGGCGGTGGTGCGGTGCTGCCGGTTGAGGATGCCCGCGATCGTCGCGTCGGGATAGTGCACGGCGAGCCGGCGGATCAGGTCGATGGTGTCTTCGCCGGTGCGGATCTTGGGCTGCCGGCGGCGCAGCGGCACGGTCAGCTCGGTGATCGCGCCGCCTTTCCACCGCAGTACCAGGCTGGCGTGCGGGTCGTGGTCGTCGCGGTGCAGCGTGATGTTCACCTCGTCCAGCAGGGTGCGCAGCAGCTGCTTGCGGTCCTTATCGGTGGTGGTCGGGGCGTCCCAGACGGCGCCGAGGTCGTCGCCGAGGGCGAGGATCGCGGCGCGCTCGGTGGGGTTGAGGGTCCGGGGTCGTGTGGTCTCGCGCCGGGTGAGCTCGGCGTCGGCGTCGGCGAGCTCACGGAGGGCGTGTTCCCATTCGGCTTCCAGGCCGCGGGCGACCAGCCGGTTGTCCGGGTCCACGGCCCGGTAGCGGCGCTCGGCCCGGGCGGCGTTGTAGCGGGCCTGCTCGACCTGGCGGCGGTGCTGGGCCAAGGCGGTGTCGTGGCCGTCTTCGAGCTGGGCGGCGGCTTGCAGGCACGCGTCGAGCGCGGCGGGTGCCAGCGCGGCCAGGAACGCGGCGGTGACGGCGGCGTCGATGGCCTGCCCGCCGACGTTCATGTGCCGGGCGCCGCGGCCGTTGACCAGCTCGGCGGAACCCTGACAATAGTAGTTCGGCACGCATTTCGCCGGCCCTGCGTAGAAGATCGCGAGCTTGCGGCCGCACTTGCCGCAGGTGGCCAGGCCCTGCAGCAGCGCGCAGCCTTCACGGACCGCGCCGGTGCCCGGCTGGCGGGCCTGCGGCCGGATGTTGGTGCCGATACGGGCCTGGCCGGCCAGGTAGGTGTCCCAGTCGGTGAACCCGGGGTGGTGATCGGGGATGAGGACCTCCCACTGGTCGCGGGGCAGCCGCCGGCTGCGCTGCCGCAGCGCGCCGCCAGGGTCAAGGTAGCGTTCCTTGCGGGTCCGGCCGTAGACGTACGCGCCGGCGTAGGCGGGGTGGGTCAGCGTGGTGTGCACCGCATGATAGGTCGGTTCCACCCAGGTGATCTCCGGGATTCCGCTGCCGCGCCGGGTATAGGCGACCTTCTGCAGCGGCCAGCGCAGGTGCTGCCCGCGCAGCCACAGCCAGGTCGCGCGCACCGACCCGCACACCGCGAACTGCTCGAACACTGCCCTGAGCACGCCGGTGACGGCCTCATCGGGGTGGAAGCGGATCTCGCCGTCGGCTTCCCCCCAGATCAGGCCGACGGGAAGCCCGCGGCGCAGCTCGCCGCGGGCGGCCTTGTTCCTGACGCCGCCTTCGAGCCGGGCACGCAGGACATGGAGCTCACATTCGGCCATGATGCCTTTCATCCCAAGGATGAGCCGGTCGTTGAACAGCGCCGGGTGGTAGACGCCGTCGGCGTCGGCGACCAGGGTGTCGCAGATCCCGGCCAGGTCCAGCAGCCGGTACCAGGCCGCGTTGTCGCGGGCCAGACGGGAGGCCTCCAGCGCCAGGATGATCCCGACCTGGCCGAGGGCGACCTCGGCGACCATGCCCTCGAACCCGTCCCGCCGCCCGGTCACCGACCCGGAGACGCCCAGATCGGCGTCGATGACCCGGATCGCCTCCCGCGGCCAGCCGAGCTGACGGGCCCGGCTGGCCAGGTCATACTGGCGGGCGGTGGACTCGGTATTCCGCTCCACCTGGATCAAGGTGGACTGGCGGACGTAGATCACGGCTGTCCGCGACAAGTGCGAGACGGTGATCTTCCCGGGCTCACTCATCGCGTGCCTCCCCGGTCGCGCCGGCGGCTTGCGCCCTGGCGATCAGGGCCGCCAGCAGCGTGACCGCCGCTTCCACCTGCAGGCCGGGAAGCTGGCCGATCAGATCCGGCAGTGGCGCCGGAACCTGTTCCGGCAGCAGACTGAGCTGGACAGGCTGCACGGTCGTCCTCCTCGCAAGTTGACTTCCGTGCAGCCTGCTCCCGGCCGTCCCGGATCCGGGCGCAAAGCCCCGAAACCAGCACCGATAGGCCCAGCAGGTCCGGGACCGATCCCAGCGTCCCCGGCCCGTCACCCCCGTCCGGGCCCGCCGGGTCCAGGTCGGTCCACGCCGCCGGGACCAGCCGCTTGGACCCGTCCGGCAGCACGACCAGCAGTTCCACCTCGCCGTGCCGGCGCATGCGGCCCAGCACCGGCAGCTGCCGGCCCTCGAACGGGTGCCGCGGCCGGGTAAGCCTCACCGTGCTCATCACCGCCCGCCCTCCACCGCCACGCGCAGGTCCCGGTGGCCAGCAGCGTGCAGCACAGCACGGGCGACCCCGGCGGTGTTGCGCTCGTCCAGGCCCGACAGCGCGGACCCCAGGTCCACGGCCACCCCGCCCGCGATGCTCGCGGCTAGCCGCAGGATCCGCCCCTCCCCGCCCGAGCACGGCAACCTGCCCGCCCCCAGCGCGGCCACCGCCGCCTCCCAATCGACGGCCGCCATTACCGCGCCATCAGCGATTCCCGGGCCGGACTCAACGGCTATTTCCAGGAAATCCTCGCGGTAAAGCCACGAGCCATGCCCGATCAGCAGCTCAACCGCTGCCTCCGTGCTGAACAGGCCTTTCGCCCACACCCGCAGCGCTGCTGCGAGGTCATCGAAGCACGTAGTAAGGCGGGGAGTCCTTGGGGATGTACCACCACGAGCGGGGATCGAGTCCCCCATCTGGGCCAGACGAGGGCCGGCCCGACGGATGCCACGGTGCCGACGTAGACGTGTCCCGGCTGGCCGGTCAGGGTGATGTACCAGTAC
>JBOHCG010000444.1:0-6670 GCA_050698735.1 Streptosporangiaceae bacterium
GCTCCAGTCTACGCGTCCCGCCCCCTCGGGGGCAAAACGATTGCGGCTTTCATGATCATGGGCAGAAATGGGTCATATTTGCCCATGACAACCCATGATCATGAAATGAGCCTTGACGGGCCGTGCGGCAGAGCGTCAGGCGGAGGCGCCTTCGAGCTCCTCGGTGAAGCCGCGGGTCTTGTTGGGGTCGACCGGGATGCCTGGGCCCATCGTGGTGGTGAAGGTGACCTTCTTCAGGTACCTGCCCTTGGCTGCGGCGGGCTTGAGCCTGATCACCTCGTCGAGGGCGGCGGCGTAGTTCTGCAGCAGCGCGTTCGGCGTGAACGAGGCCTTGCCGATGACGAAGTGCAGGTTGCCGTGCTTGTCCACCCGGAAGGCGATCTTGCCGCCCTTGATCTCGGTCACCGCCTTGGCCACGTCCGCGGTCACGGTGCCGGTCTTCGGGTTCGGCATCAGACCGCGCGGGCCGAGGATCCTGGCGATCCTGCCGACCTTGCCCATCACGTCCGGGGTCGCGACCACCGCGTCGAAGTCCAGGAACCCGCCCTGGATGCGCTCGATCAGGTCGTCGGTGCCGACGTAGTCCGCGCCGGCCGCGCGGGCCTCCTCGGCCCGGTCGCCGGTGGCGAAGACGAGCACGCGGACGGTCTTGCCTGTGCCGTTCGGCAGGTTGACCGTGCCGCGGACCATCTGGTCCTGCTTGCGCGGGTCGACGCCGAGCCGCAGTGCCACCTCGACGGTGGGATCGAACTTCGTGACCTGCCCCGACTTGGCGATGTCGACGGCCTCGGCAGGGGTGTAGAGCTTCTCGTGGTCGATCTGCTCCGCCGCCGACCGGTAGGCCTTGCTGCGCTTCATTAGATAGCTCCTGTAGGTATGGAGGTCGTGGTCAACGGGCCGCGCCCGGCCCTGCCACACCCTTATTACTAACAAGCTGACGGGCGTCAGCGTTCCACCCGGACGCCCATCGAGCGGGCCGTCCCGGCGATGATCTTCTCCGCGGCCTCGATCGTGGTCGCGTTCAGGTCCGGCATCTTCGTCTGCGCGATGGCCCTGACCTGGGCGGCGGTGATCGACCCGACCCTGGTCTTGTGCGGCTCGGCGCTGCCCTTGTCCACCCCGGCGGCCTTCTTGATCAGCTCGGCGGCCGGCGGCGTCTTGGTGACAAAGGTGAAGCTCCGGTCCTCGAAGATGGAGATCTCGACCGGGATGATGTTGCCCCGCTGGCTCTCGGTGGCGGCGTTGTACTGCCGGACGAAGTCCATGATGTTGACGCCGTGCGGGCCCAGCGCGGTACCAACCGGCGGCGCCGGCGTGGCCTGGCCGGCCGGCAGTTGCACCTTGACGACGGCGGCGAGCCTCTTCCTTCTTGGCGGCATTGCTCTATTTCCTTACTCGGGTTAGATCTTGGTGACCTGGTCGAACGAAAGCTCAACCGGCGTCTCGCGGCCGAAGATCGACACCAGCACCTTGAGCTTCTGCGCCTCGGGGTTGATCTCGTTCACGGTGGCCGGCAGCGTCGCGAACGGGCCGTCCATAACGGTAACCGACTCGCCGACCTCGAAGTCCGGGGTGGCCGCCCGCGCCGTCTCCGCCTGCTTGGAGCCCGGCTCCGGCTCCGGCGCGAGCAAGCCCGCGACCTCGCGCAGTTGCAGCGGCGAGGGGCGGCTTGACAGCCCGACGAAGCCGGTCACGCCCGGCGTGTTGCGGACCACCGCCCACGACTCGTCGATCAGGTCCATCCGCACCAGGATGTAGCCGGGCAGCACCTTCTCCGTGACCTGCTGGCGCTTGCCGCCCTTGATCTCGGTCACCTGATGAACGGGGACCTCGATCTGGAAGATGTAGTCCTCCATGTTGAGCGACTGGATGCGGCTCTCCAGGTTGGTCTTCACCCGGTTCTCGTAGCCCGCGTACGAATGCACCACGTACCAGTCCCCGGGGAGCATGCGGAGTTCCCGCTCGAACTCCTGCAGCGCATCGGCCTCAGGATCGTCCGCGGGCTCGTCGGGGGCGACGGCCGATCCGTCGACGTCTTCGTCGACTTCCTCGTCGACGTCAAGAACCTCGGGGGCTTCGGCGAGTTCGGCGACTTCGGTGACTTCGTTACCGTCAGCTTCCTCGCTGTAGTCGCTCACGTCATCGGCCTCCCCGGTTTCCGCATCGGGTTCGGTCGCGGAACCCAGTCGGGTCTCGGACACTATTGCTCTCTCTTTCCTCAGGCCATGATCATCTGGCCGTGACCATGGCGGCGGGGTCAGGTCCCACGGGGCGCCCGGGCGCGCCTGAGCTACCCGGCCGAACACCGACCGCCTAGCCGAACACCTCGAATATCAGCTTGGTGAAGCCGTAGTCCAGGACGGTCACGATGATCATCATGGCGGTCACGAAGGTCACGCACACGACCGTGTAGGTGATCAACTCCCGGCGGGTCGGCCAGATCACCTTGCGCAGTTCGGCGGCCATCTGCCGGAAGAACAGGGCGGGGGTGATCCGAGCCGCGCGCTTGGCCGCGCGGCCGTCTCCGCTCCGTTTCTCCGCGGCCTCGTTACCGCGCGTCTGAGTCGCCATATCCTCACCTATACGTCCGCCGGCTACGCGGTCGCGCCGGATCGCACTCGCAGGGCAGGAGGGACTCGAACCCCCAACCACCGGTTTTGGAGACCGGGACTCTGGCCAATTGAGCTACTGCCCTAAGCATTTGCACTACAGCTTACGCGACGCCGCTTTTGCCAAACTGCCTCACCGGCAAACCCCCGCTGGACGTTCGCTGGACGTTCACGGGCACGCTGCCGCTACCGCAGCACCGCTGCCGGTCCATGAAGTGTACGTCCCAACCGGCCTGGAGTCGAACCGCCGGCAAACGGTGCGACTGGCGCCCCAGCTAATGGGACAATGGGGCGCATGCCAACCAGAGTCTCCGCGCGCATCGGCGCCATCTCAGAATCGGCCACGCTGGCCGTCGACGCCAAGGCCAAGGCGCTCAAGGCCGCGGGCAGGCCGGTCATCGGCTTCGGCGCGGGCGAGCCCGACTTCCCGACCCCCGGCTACATCGTCGCGGCGGCGCAGCGGGCGTGCGCGGAGCCGCGGTTCCACAAGTACACCCCGGCGGCGGGCCTGCCCGAGCTGCGGGCCGCGATCGCCGCGAAGACCGCGAGGGACTCGGGCTACCAGGTCGAACCGGCCCAGGTGCTGGTCACCAACGGCGGGAAGCAGGCGGTCTACCAGACCTTCGCCACCCTGCTCGACCCGGGCGACGAGGTGCTCGTGCCCGCGCCGTACTGGACCACCTACCCCGAGGCGATCGCGCTCGCGGGCGGCGTCATGGTCCCGGTCGCCGCCGACGAGTCCACCGGCTACCTGGCCAGCGTCGAGGATCTCGAGGCCGCCCGCACCGAACGCACCAAGGTGCTCCTGTTCGTCTCGCCGTCCAACCCGACCGGCGCGGTGTACCCGCCGGACCAGGTCGCCGCCATCGGCAGCTGGGCCGCGTCCCACGGCCTGTTCGTGGTCACCGACGAGATCTACGAGCACCTGGTGTACGGCGACGCGGTGTTCTCTTCGATGCCGGTGCGGACTCCGGAGCTTGCCGGCACCTGCGTGGTGCTCAACGGGGTGGCGAAGACCTATGCGATGACCGGCTGGCGGGTCGGCTGGATGATCGGCCCGCGGGACATCATCGACGCCGCGGCGAACCTGCAGAGCCACGCGACCTCCAACGTGTGCAACGTGGCGCAGGCCGCGGCGCTCGCCGCGGTCTGCGGCGACCTGACGGCGGTCGCGGTCATGCGCGAGGCCTTCGACCGGCGCAGGCTGACCATGAGCAGGATGCTGAACGAGATCCCAGGCGTGATCTGCCCGGAGCCGCAGGGCGCCTTCTACTGCTACCCGAGCGTCAAGGGACTGCTCGGCCTCCAGATCGCCGGACGCCGGCCGCAGACCTCGGCGGAACTGGCCGGCCTGATCCTGGACGAGGCCGAGGTCGCGGTGGTGCCGGGCGAGGCGTTCGGCACGCCCGGATATTTCCGGCTTTCATGTGCCCTGGGCGACGCCGACCTCGAAGAAGGCATCAGGCGGATGGCAAAGCAGCTCACGGACGCCCGTTAGCAACGGCACACTAGGCGGATGTCCCGCCCGCTCGCCGAGCTACCGAAGGCGCACCTGCATCTGCATTTCACCGGGGCGATGCGGCATTCGACACTGGTCGAGCTGGCCAGGCTGCACCACGTCAGGCTGCCGCCCGCGCTGGTACAGGAGTGGCCGCCGCATCTGAGCGGCACCGACGAGCGCGGCTGGTTCAGGTTCCAGCGGCTGTACGACATGGCGCGGTCCGTGCTGCGCACGCCCGCCGACGTGCGGCGGCTGCTGACCGAGGTCGCCGAGGACGAGCGGGCCGAAGGGTCGCGCTGGCTGGAGATCCAGGTCGACCCGTCCGGGTACTTCGCGGCGAGGTTCGGCGGCATCACGGCGATGCTCGAGCTCGTGCTCGACGCGGTGGCGGCGGCGCAGGCGGCCACCGGCGTCGGGATCGGCGTCATCGTCGCGGCGAACCGGACCAAGCACCCGCTGGAGGCCAGGACGCTCGCCCGGCTGGCGGTGCAGTACGCGGGCCGCGGCGTCACCGGGTTCGGCCTGTCCGACGACGAGCGGCGCGGGCCCGCCCGCGACTTCGCCGCCGCGTTCCGCATCGCCGAGCGAGGCGGGCTGCTGCTTGCCCCGCACGGCGGCGAGCTCGCCGGGGCGGCCAGCGTCGCGGCCTGCCTCGATGACCTGCACGCGGACCGGATCGGCCACGGCATCAGGTCCATCGAGGACCCGGCCGTGGTCAAGCGGCTGGTCGCCGAGGGCGTCACCTGCGAGGTCTGCCCGTCCTCGAACGTCGCGCTCGGCATCGCGGGAGAGGCCTCCCAGGTCCCGCTGCGCCGCCTGGTCGAGGCCGGGGTACCGGTCGCGCTCGGCGCCGACGACCCGCTGCTGTTCGGCCCGCGGCTGGCCGCCCAGTACGAGATCGCCAGGCACGCGCACGGTTTCAGCGACCCGGAACTCGCCGAGCTCGCCCGCATGTCCGTCCTGTCCTCGGTCGCCCCTCCCGAGCTCCGCGCCGACCTCCTGACCGCCATCGACGCCTGGCTAACCGCCGACGCCGGCTGAGCTTAAAATTTTTATGCAGAACGAGCGGTGGTGCGCGCCTCACGAAACGCACCTCGTCCCAGGCGAAACAACAATCGACCCCCTATCCGATCTTGGGAAGGTTTTACGCCGAAGATCCGGGCTTATCGGAAATAAATGGGTCATATACGGCGCCTTTTCTTCCGTCAAGCCCCAATCTTCCAAGATCTTTTTGAGGTGACTTCCGCGTGCCTCGATGCGGCCATGGCGGCGGACCTTCCGCTGTCGGCGGGGTGGCGGTGGCAGGTGGCGGTGGTGGCCAGCCTGTTGCGGCGGTGGCCGGCAGGTGGCGGTGGTGGCCAGTCTTTTGCGGCGGTGGCCGACGGGTGGCGTTCGAGATGAAGGATTCGCCTGGTCGACCAGCGTTGACCGCCGGTAGGTGAACGACACCTGTCGCTGGCATGGCCAGGTGCTGTCTGCGCTGCTTACAATCTGGGTGATATCGGCACCGTCCGTGAGTTGGTCGCCATGGTCGATGACTGTCCGCCCGGGCACGTGGCAGCCATGCAATTAGCCGAATGCGCGCCGACCGTGCTCCGGCGCTGCGACGGGCCTCCGGGATTGCCCAGCTGGCCGAGGGACTGCGGACGGTGCGGACGACGACGTTCGCGCGGTGGCTGATCGTGGTCGTGGCGATGGTCGAGTTCACCTACGGGGCGCAGACCGTGCAGCTCGTCGTGTACGCCAGGCAGTCGCTGGGGCTCGGCAGCGGCGGCTACGGCGTGCTGCTCACCGCCGCGGGCGTCGGCGGGCTGGCGAGCGCGCTGGTCAACGGCCGGCTGGCCGCGGGCACCCGGGTATCGGGGATCGTGATCGCCGCCGGGTCGCTGGCCTGCGTCACCAGCCTTGCCTACGCGGGGACCCGGGTGCTGGCGGTCGCGCTCGCGGTGACCGTGATCGGGAGTGCCGGCCTGGTCTCCTGCCAGGTGGTCGCGCAGACGGCGCTGGCGCGCATCGTTCCCAGGGAGGCGCTCGGCCGGGTGATCGGGATCCTCGGCGCCACCTCGGCGGCCGCGATCGTGGCCGGCGCGGTCCTGGCGCCGGCTCTGGTGGCGTCCGCCTCGGTACGCGCCAGCCTGCTCATCCTCGGCGCGGCCGCGGTGGCGGTCACTCTCGCCTGCGGCCTTGGCCTGCGCGGCCTGGACGCACTCAGCGCGCAGCAGGCCGGCGCGCTCGCGTCGCGGGTGAAGGTTCTGCACGGCCTTCCGGTCACGGTGGGAGTACCCCAGATCGTCTTGGAGCAGCTCGCCGCGGCATCCCGGTTCCTCAGGCTGCCGGCTGGCGTCGACGTCATCGTCCAGGGCGCTCCGGCACGTTCCTTCTACGCCGTCGTGGACGGGCGCGTCCTGGTCCACAGGGACGGCACGCCCGTCGTGCGCCTGGGTCCCGGCGACAGCTTCGGCGAGCGCGGCCTGCTCGACAACGCGCCGAGGAATGCCACCGTCAGCACCGAGACGGACACGACCCTTCTAAGGGTGCAAGGCCACGTGCTGCTCGACGC
>JBOHCG010000445.1:0-6659 GCA_050698735.1 Streptosporangiaceae bacterium
CATTCGAGGCCCGGCACCTGCAGCGCCACGAGTTTCACGGCAACTGGAACTACACCATCCCAGCAGACCCGCCCGGCGACACGACACGCCCGAATGAAGGGAACTAATTATTGCGCGCGAGCTTAGTGGGCCCGGGCTGCCGGGCTGATCGGGAGCAGGATCCACCCGGTGACCGGGGTCTGGATTGTGTATGTGGCGGCGGAGCTGACGAGCGAGCCGGGCGTCATGGCCGACGTGCGCGGCGAGCTCGCCGAGGTCCGGTGGGTCAGTCTCGGAGAGGCCGAAGGGCTGATGAGCGGGACGATCTACGAACCGGTGATCCGGTATCTGCGGCATGTGCTTAACGTGTCCTGAGCGCGCTCCGCGCGGCTTGTGTTCGCTCTGAGCGCTCCGTCGTATGATCCGGGTATGAGCGACCGGAAAGCCCGCCTGACCATCACTGTCGATCCCCACCTGTCCGCCTACGCCGAACAGCTGGTCGAAGCCGGCAAAGCCCCGTCGGTATCAGCCGTATTCAATGACGCCCTGTCCGAGAAGGCCCGGCGCGACCGGGCCGCCGTGGACCGCCTGAAGGAGATCGCCGCGCAGGCCGATCCGGAGAAGGTGGCCAGGATGATGGCTCACGTCAACGCCCAGGCCGCCGCGCTCCGCAAGAAATGAGCGAAGACAGCGGGCCCGCGCCTGAGCCGTGGGTCCTCGACGTGGGCGTGCTCGTCGCCATCGCCCGCGCGGACGCCGATGTCACCCGCCTGCTGCTGAACCTCGACGCCCAAGGGCAGCCGCTCATCATCCCGGTACTCGTGATGGTCGTCGCGTCCGCAGACGCGCGGACCGAGGATGCGGACATTGCGCTGCGGGGCCTGGAACAACTGGACAGCGTCCTGGTCGCCCCGCTGCGGGACGCGGAACAGGCGGCGAGGCTGGCTGCCATCACCGCCAAGGCCGGCCTGGAGCACGGCGACGCCCACGTGGCTGCTGTCGCCACCGCCTCGGCGTGCCCCATCCTCACCCTGGACGCCGCGAAGTGGCAGCAGCACGCAGCGGACCTGGACGAACCGCTGGAAACCATTGAGATCGCCGAGCTGCCCGAGGGCTAGGGTCCGTCCCGGCCACCCGTCCCGGCCACCCGTCCTGGGTAGCCGGGACTGTTCTCGCAGGTCAAGCGGAGGGCGTGGGATTCGAACCCACGGTGACGTTGCCGCCACAATGGTTTTCAAGACCATCGCCATCGGCCACTAGGCGAGCCCTCCAGTGTGGAATCAGCCTACGATAACGCCGACCGGTACGTCAGCCGCCGCGGCCAGGCCAGGCCGTCGCCCACCAGTGCGGCCAGGTCCAGGTACGCCTGCGCGGTTTCCTCGCTGAGCAGCTCGAGGTCGATCTCCGCGCCCTCCTCCAGGTGCGCGTCGTGCGGCACCCGAACGACCGCGCGGCACCTTGCGGCGAAATGATGCTCGAGCCGGTCGAGGTCGACGGTGCTCTTGCTGTTGCGCCGGATCGCGGACAGCACCACCACGCCGTTGCGCACCAGGCTGCCGTAGCGGTGGGCCTCCAGCCAGTCGAGGGTCGCGCTCGCGCTCCGCGCGCCGTCCACCGACGGCGAGCTGACCAGGACGATCTGGTCGGCTAGCTCCAGTACCCCGAACATGGCCGAATGCAGCAGGCCGGTGCCGCAGTCGGTCAGGCAGATCGAGTAGAACTGCTGGAGCATGCGCGCGGCGTCGCAGTAATCGTCGGCGCCGAACGCGACGGAGACGGCGGGATCGCGGTCGGAGGCGAGTACCTCGAGCCGGCTCGGCGTCTGGGAGGTGAAGGCGCGCATGTCCGGGTAACGGCGGACCTGCCCCCGTTCGTCCAGCAGGTCCCTGATCGTCGCGGCCGTCTCCAGCCGGACCTTGTCCGAGAGCGTGCCGCGGTCCGGGTTCGCGTCGACGGCTATCACCCGGTCACCGCGGAACGCGGCGAGCGTGGCGCCGAGCCCGACCGCGGTCGTGGTCTTGCCCACGCCTCCCTTGAGGCTCAGCACCGCAATCCGGTGGTGACCCCCCGCGACCGGCGTCCTGATCCGGCTGATGAGGTCGCGGCGCCGCATGACGGCCGCCGATCCGCCGAACCGGACGAGCCCGCCGCTGGCCCGGTAGATGTTCCGCCGCCAGCCCGCCGCCGGAACCGGCCGTTTCCCCTGCAGCAGCGAGTCGGCCGCCTGCGCCCCGTGCTCGGGATCGGCGCTCTCCTGGGGCGAGGGCCCGTGATCCGGCGCGTACGGCGACGGCGTCCCCGGCGGCTCGGGAAGTGGTTCGAGCGCGGCCGCCGAACCCCAGCCAGGCGCGTACGCATGGCCTACCTCAGGCGCGTCGACCGGCGGGTAACCGAAATACGGCACGTAGCCCGAGCCCCGCGCGTAGCCCTCCTCCGGGTCATACCCCGCACCTGATTCGTACCGCGCGTCCGGATCGTACCCGGCACTTGGCTCGTACCCCGCCTCCGGCTCATACGGGTACCCCGGGTCAGGCCGGTACTCGTCAAGATCCGGCAAGTACCCAGAACCGGCGAGCCCCGCTGGGTAGCCGACCTCTGCATCATGACGTGTCGTCATGGTTCATCCCTCCTCACGGGCGGGTGAATACAGGGTGCAAACAGTGCTATACGAAGCGTAAGTCATATCTGCTCAGATTTCGATACCCAACGCACATGTCTGATTGCATTCCGTTGTCGGTGCCGCCTGCAGACCCCCGCCCGCCACAACTGGCAGACTGGCACCGAACACAGGGAGGCACGCATGCACGCCGTCGTCATCACCGAGCCCGGCGAACCCGAGGTCCTGCACTGGCTCGAGGTTCCCGATCCGGTCGCCAGGCCGGGCGAAGTGGTCATCGACATCGCCGCCTGCGGCGTCAATCGCGCCGACCTGCTGCAGCGGCGGGGGTTTTATCCGCCGCCGCCCGGCGCGCCGCCGTACCCGGGCCTGGAATGCTCGGGCCGGATACGTGCCGTCAGCGCAGAGGTCACCGGCTGGCGGCCCGGCGACGAGGTGTGCGCGCTGCTGTCCGGCGGCGGCTACGCGGAGCAGGTCGCGGTGCCCGGGGGGCAGCTGCTGCCCGTTCCAGGCAACGTGGCCATGACCGCCGCGGCCGCCTTCCCCGAGGCCGTGTGCACCGTGTACTCGAACGTCTTCCAGCTCGCCGGGCTGCGCGAGGGCGAGATGCTGCTCGTGCACGGCGGCGCGAGCGGGATCGGCACGATAGCGATCCAGCTGGGCAAGGCATTCGGCGCCAGGGTCGGCTGCACCGCCGGGTCGCCGGAGAAGCTGGCCCGCTGCCGCGATCTCGGCGCCGAGATCGCGATCAACTATCACAACGAGGACTTCGTGGCGGCGGCGCTGGAGGCCACCGGCGGGCACGGCGCGGACGTGATCCTGGACATCATGGGCGCGAGCTACCTGGAGCGCAACATGGCCGCGCTGGCCACGGGCGGCCGCCTGGTCATCATCGGCCACCAGGGCGGTACCCGGGCACAGATCGACCTGGGCATCCTGGCGGCCAAGCGCGCCAGCATCCACGCGACGACGCTGCGATCGCGCCCGGTCAACGAGAAGGCCGCCATCGTGGCCGCCGTTCGCGCCAACGTCTGGCCGCTGATCGGTGCCGGGAAGGTCACCGCCGTGGTCGACAGGGAACTGCCCATGTCACAGGCGGCACAGGCGCACCGGGTGATGGCCGGCAGCGAGCATGTCGGTAAGATCCTGCTGCTGCCAGACTGACCCGTATGCGATAGCAGCCGGCCGGATCGGCCAGACTAAGGGGATGAGCAACGGGATGAACCCAGAATCACAAGACCACCCGCAGGTCCTCGTGGTGGGTCCCGACGGCATCGCCATGGCCGCAGAGCAGTCGGGCGAGGGCGAGCGCCCGGTCACCGAGATGGTCGAGCAGCCCGCCAAGGTCATGCGGATCGGCAGCATGATCAGGCAGCTGCTCGAGGAGGTCAGGGCGGCGCCGCTGGACGAGAAGAGCCGCGCCAGGCTGAAGGAGATCCACTCAAGCTCGATCAAGGAACTTGAGGACGGGCTCGCCCCCGAGCTGGTCAGCGAGCTGGAGCGGCTGTCGCTGCCGTTCGACGAGGCCGAGGTGCCGAGCGAGGCCGAGCTTCGGGTCGCTCAGGCCCAGCTGGTCGGCTGGCTGGAGGGCCTGTTCCACGGCATCCAGACCACGCTGTTCGCCCAGCAGATGGCGGCCCGCGCCCAGCTCGAGCAGATGCGCCGGGCCCTCCCGCCCGGGATGCTGCCGCCCGAGCAGGACAGCTCGCCCCAGCAGCGCCAAGGCTCCAGCCCCTACCTGTAGCTCCAGCGCAAACGTCGTCGGCCACCTGCCGACGATCACCTCATCCACCCCACCTTAGATTTTTATTTTTCCGAACGAGCAGTGGTGCGCGGGCCACGCAAGCCGCACCTGGCGAGGGCTCGACGAGCAGCGGTGCCCGGTAGGCAGGCCGCTCCTCGCGATGGCTAGACCCAGCAGCGGTGCCCGGCGCGTACCGGGCGAGCGTTAGGGCCGGCCGAACCGCAGGCGGCCGAGCCAGGCGGCCGCCTCGGCGAACTCGGCGTCGGACGTCCCGGGCCTGACGTGGGTGCTCGCGCCGTCGCACCGGGCATAGCTGCCGAGGAACCGCACGTCGGCGCACACCCTGCGCAGGCCCATCAGGGCCTCGCCTACCCGGGCGTCGTCCACGTGCCCTTCGCAGTCGATGAAGAAGTAGTACTGGCCGAGCCGGTCGCCGGTTGGCCGGGACTGGATCGTGGTCAGGTTGATGCCGCGGACGGCGAACTCGGTGAGGATCTCGAGCAGCGCACCCGGATGATCCTCGACGAGGAAGGCCGCGAGCGATGTCCGGTCCGACCCGGTGCGCGCGGGCAGCGGGCCGGGCGGGGCCACCACGACGAACCTGGTGACCGCGTTGGTCCGGTCGTGCACCTCGGCGGCGAGAACCTCGAGGCCGTACATGTCCGCGGCGAAGGCGCCCGCCAGCGCGGCGTCGAGCTGCCCGTCCGCCGCGAGACGCGCGGCCTCGGCGTTGGACGCGACCGGGACCCATTCACTGTCCGGCAGGTTGGCGGCGAGCCAGCCGCGGCACTGCGGCATCGCCTGCGGATGGCCGCCCACCCGCTTGATGTCGCCGAGCCCGGTGCCGGGCCTTGCCAGCAGCGCGAACGCGATCGGAATCTGCAGCTCGGCGACGATGACCAGGCCGTCAACGGTGGCCAGGTCGTCCAGGGTGGCGGTGACGACTCCCTCCACCGAACTCTCTATGGGCACCACGGCCCGCTCGGCCGCTCCGCCGCGCACCGCGGCGAGCGCGGCCTGGATCGTCGGGCAGGGCAGTGGCTCGGCACCGGGGTCGACGGCGGCAAGCGCCGCCTGACAGAAGGTGCCCTCGGGTCCCAGGTAGGCGTAAGGCATAGTGCACATGATGCCAGCGTCGCAGCGTGGCGATGATCGCGATCAGCACAACCGCGGCGATGCCGAAGCCGTCCTGCACGATCCGCGCCACAAGCGGCGGCACGCCGACCGCGCCCAGCAGCGACTGCCCCCACCAGGGGATGGTCAGATAGAAGTAGGCCGCGATGACCGCCGCGATGACCGCCCGCCGCGCCGACCGGCCGTCCGCGAGGATCGCGCCGAGCACCACGACCACGACCACGAAGTAGTGAATCCACGAGACGGGCGAGAGCAGCACTCCGAGCAGGCCGGTGACGGCGATCCCCTCCATCTCGCGGCCCTGCAGGACAAGCCGCCGCACCACGGCGAACCCGGCCACCACGACCAGCGCGGCGACGGCGACCCACACCGCTCCGGGCGCCTGGCCGGGCAGGAACGCCCGCAGCAGCATGCCTCGCAGCGACTGGTTGGACGTGCCCGAGTTGGACCCGAGCCGCCCGGGGCTGAACACCGCGCTCGTCCAGTAGGTCTTGGAGTCCTGCGGCAGCAGCAGCCAGGCCCCGAGCGTCCAGGCCGCCGCCGCGGCCAGCGCGGTCAGCGCGGCGCGGCGCCGACCCGACAGCCACAGGTACACGATGAAGATCCCGGGCACCAGCTTGATCGCGGTGGCCAGCCCGACCAGCGCGCCACGCGGCCAGCGCGGGGCGCGGGCGGCGCAGTCCGCGACGGCCAAGGCGAGCAGCACCATGTCCACCTGGCCGAACCGGATCTCATCCCGCATCGGGAACAGGTAGGCGCACGCGGCGAACAAAGCGGCGAGTACGACCGCCCGCATCCGCCCGGCGCGGTTCAGCAGCGGCGCGAACGCGTAGGCAAGCACGACCGCTAGCGGCACGTAGATGAAGGCAACCCACGCCAGTTGCGCGGCCGGCCAGGAGATCAGCGCGAGCGGCACCGCGAACAGCGCCGCGACCGGCGGATAGGTGAACGCGAGCAATTGCGGCGGCTGGGTCAGCATGGTGTACAGCGGCTGGCCCCGCAGCACGCTAAGGCCGCCGGTGCGGTAGACGTCGAGGTCCACCATCCGCTGATCGGGCACGCTGGTCAGGTAGCCGCGCACCAGCGGCTCGACGGCGGCCAGCGCCGCTATCCAGGCGAGCACCCCGAGCACCGCGACGGCCAGCGGCGGCAGCGCCGCGATCCGCCCGGCCAGCCGGCCGGACC
>JBOHCG010000446.1:0-6643 GCA_050698735.1 Streptosporangiaceae bacterium
GCCGGAGAAGGTGCCGGCCACCGCGCGCGCGCCGGTGACCTCGTTGTCCGCGCCCATCTGCGCGGCGTCGGCGTCGGCCCGCAGCACGATGTCCGGGTCGAGCATCGCGAGCAGGGCCTCGAAGTCGCCTTCCCGCGAGGCGGCGAGGAAGGCGGCCACCACCTCCCGCTGCCGGGAAACCTCTTCCGGCAGCCGGGAGGCCTCGGTTTCCTGGCGGCTGGTTCCGGCTTCGGGATCTGCGGGGCCTTTGGGTCCGGCCTGCCGCACTCGGCGGCGGGCCCGGCTGGCGAGCTGGCGGGTGGCGGCGGGGGAGCGCTCGACGATCGGGGCGATCTCCTCGAACGGCACGCCGAACATGTCGTGCAGCACGAACGCGAGCCGTTCGGCCGGAGTCAGCGTGTCGAGCACCACGAGCAGGGCCAGGCCGACCGAATCCGCCAGCACCGCCTCGTGCTCGGGATCGGTCCCGACCCCCTGGTCCGCCGGCCCGGTGACCACCGAGCCGGTGACCGGCGGCTCCATCGGCTCCTCGCGCCGCGAGGCACGGGAGCGCAGCATGTTCAGCGACACCCGCGCCACGATCGTGGTCAGCCAGCCGCCCAGGTTCTCCACCTCGTCGGTGCCCGAACGGCTGAGCCGCAGCCAGGTCTCCTGCACCGCGTCGTCCGCCTCGCTCACCGACCCCAACACCCGGTACGCCACCGCTCGCAGGTGCGGGCGGTTCTCCTCGAACCTTGCGGTTAGCCAGTCGCGTTCGTCCATCGGTCACGTTCCTCCGTCGCCGCGTGTCATATCAATGACCGACGGAACCCCGTCGATGTGACGACAACCATCTGGAGTACCCATGAGTGAGGGCATCAAGACCGTCATCTACCCCGTCAGCGACCTGGCCAGGGCCAAGGCCATGTTCAGCGCGGTCCTGGGCGCCGGGCCGGTCATGGACACGCCTTATTACGTCGGCTTCAAGGTCAACGGCCAGGATATCGGTCTTGATCCGCACGGCCACAAGAGCGGCGCCGTCGGCTACTTCCAGGTCGGCGACATCAAGGGCGCCTTGCAGGCGCTGCTCGAGGCCGGCGCCGAAGTGGATCAGGACCTGAAGGACGTGGGCGGCGGAAGACTGATCGCCTCGGTCAAGGACGCTGACGGCAACCTCATCGGTCTCCTCCAGGACGCCTAGCGGCCAGCCCTACGGCGAGATACAGCTCAACCTCGGTCGCCGCCTCAAGGGCCTCCGGAAGCCTCGGGGCACCTTACATCAGTCCTGACGGGACGTCCATGCTTCCTCAGCGCCCAGGGGCGTGACCAGACTGACGTAGATCCTCGGCTACGGTCGGTGTCCATGGCGCTGGCGGGCAATTCGGCGTGGCCATCATCTGCGCCATGGTGAGGCCACGCTCCAGGTTCGTCCCGTCCTCCCGGCTTGCAGGTCGGGGATGGTCTGGGCGTCCAGCAGGCACCCGGCAGCGTGCGGTTCTCGCTCTGCGCGCAGGGCCCGGGCGGACTCCCGCCGGGTGGTAGTAGCCAGCCAGCCGGGAAGCGCGGCCGGATCGCGGATCTTGTCTAGCTGGCTTATGAGCTGCAGCCAGACGCTCTGGTTGACGTCGGCGGCGTCGGCGCCGCTCAGCTGGCGCCTGCGGCAGATTGACCACACGAGCGGTGCGTATCGCTCGACGAGGTCGTCCCATGCCTGCTCATCGTCGTTTCTGGCGCGGGTCACCAGGTCCGTGACCGACCGGTTATCGCTCATCGGGTTGGGTCCTTTTCGGATGCGTGCTTTGCAGGAAAGGGATCAGCCCGGCAGGATCAGCCGCAGGACCTCGTGGTGCTCGGGCGTGGCGAATCCGGGCAGGGGTGAGCGGCGTTACCGGGTTTGCAAGGACGACAGGAGGCTTTCCGCCTGGGCCCGGGTAGCGAAGCCCGGGATCTGGGCCTTGCCGCCGGTTATCGGGCCCTGTGTCGCGGGATGAGCGATCACGCGCTCGTCGATGATGATCGCGAGCTGGTCGCGAGGGCTGGGCAGGCCGGAGAGCCGCCGGGTCAAGGCCGCAAACTGGCCTGTCTCAGCCGGGGTGAAGACGATGTCGAGCACATACCCGGCGCCCGTGCCGGACGGGGCGACCTGCGCTGACTACCAAACGGTGACGGTCATACCAGTGCCGGTCAGGTAGAAACAGCCAGGTTCCGCGCTCCCCGGCAACCCCCCGGAACCTGCCGGACAGGACGTGTTGCTGATGGCGGCCACCTGCCAGAACCGGACCGGCGACCGCAGGCTGACCGGAGCCACCAGCCCCTGCGGGGATGCCGGGCGCGAGGGCGACTGCGAGAGCACGGTGCCGCCATGCACAGCCAGGTACCGCAGCACCAGCAGGGCCCGCTTGCCGGACCGAAGGGCCAGCAGCGCATCCCGCAGCGCCAGCCGGGCCTCGACCATGACAACCTCGTCCCGCGCTGGCCGTTCAGGCACATCCGCCATCGCCACCTCGGGCCGCCGGGCACGGCGCCGCCACCAGCTGACCTGCTCGCGGTACATGATGCGCCGTACGTAACCCTCTGGCGCGCCGTGGATCCGCCATCACGATCACCGGCAGCCGGATGACCCCGATCGCCGATCCGGCATGCGGGAGCCGGGCACTCACATCAGCAAAGCTGGGCTCCGCTCAGTCGTGCCAGCCATCACGTGGCCGCACAGATCATCGAGTTCGGCGTGGCATCGATGCCCCTTAGCAGGCATGTCGCTGACCTACCGAATTGGGCGGGTATTTCACGGCTCTTGCGTCAACGTTGATCACGTTACGTATCCCCGGCCGGCGCAGGGCCATCGTGTGCAGCGCCGTGGGCTTATTGACGGGTGAACACGGCGTGGACAGTGATGGTGTTGTTCAGCGACGCCATGCGCATCGGGCTGTATGTCAGGCCGAAGTCCGCCCGGTTGACTGGGACCTCGGCGTCCAGCCGCACCTCGCCTGCGGCGGCGGAGACCATCGCGTCGAAGGAGAGCGGGCGGGTGCGGCCGCGGACGGTCAGGCTGCCGGTCACCCGGACGCCCCCGCTGGCGGGCTGCATGCCATCGACGGTGCAGGTGATGTCTGGGTGGTTGGCGATGTCGAAGAGCTTGGCCGACCGCAGATCCTTGTCGCGCATCTTGTTCTTCGTGTCGATCGACCCGGCAGCGACGGTGAGGGTGCCGGTGACCTGGCCGGCTGCGGTCACCGTGCCGTTGCCGGTGACCTGGCGGAAGACGCCGTGGAGCGGACGGAGCCCCCAGGTGTGCCTGGTCTCCAGCCGGACCTCGGACCTGGCTGGGTCCAGGGTCCAGGACCCGGTGAGCGTGCCGTCCTGGACCAGCGCCTCCAGCGCTGAGGTGGTTTGCTCTCCCTGCGGTGTCATGCCACCCTCCGTAAATTTTCATTCCTGAATCAGAATAGTTTTGATAGCGAAAGCGTATATACTTGGGTGCGGGCAGTCAAGGCGGGACGGCGCACCACGGAAGCAGGGCCATGGCGGACCAGGCGGGCAGCTCTGAGCACTCCGCGTTGTGCCTGCGCCTGGTGCAGCTGTTTCCCCGCGTGACCAGGGGAATGCGGCGCTGGCAGGACCGCGCCGCGCCCGCGCCCGGGCCCTCTCCGCTGAGCCCGCGGCACGTCGCCGCACTCGAGCAGATCCGCGGCGGCCCGCTCACCGTCGGGGAACTGGCCTCCCGGCTGGACCTGACCCTCCCCACGGTCAGCGGCGTGCTCGCCGACCTTGACCGCGCAGGCCTGGTCGAGCGGTGCCCTGACCCAGCCGACCGGCGGCGCACGATCGTCCAGATCATCCCCGACCAGGCAACCCTGATCGGCCACTGGCTCGATGGCGCCGCCAAACCGCTGGCCCGGGTCCTGGACAAGCTCACCCCCGGCGAGCAGGAAGCCTTCCTCAAGGCCATGGACCTGCTCGAAACCGAACTGCACCGGCAGGACACCGGCAGCTGAACCGGGCCCGCTGGCCCGGCCGTCCCCAGCTCGGTGAGCCATTAACACGCGGAGCGCGAACGCACGGAGCCGGGCTTGAATACCTGCGCCTCGCTCGCCTCACCACGCAGATCGAGCGGCTTTGCGCTGGCCGCAGGTCGGATCGACGCTAGGCCCGATGCCGCGCAGAGCGGCGGATATCGCGTACTGGCGACCGCGGAGCCATCACCGTCTGTGAGGAAACGCCAGTCCCCGGGCTGAGAAGTCAAGTGTCCGCCGGGCCGATCTAGCGGCGGCCCTCATTGGGCTGTCGCGGGCAGGCGAGAAGCCAGACCGATCCGCGCACAAGCGTACGGGCCGCCGCCCCTTATCAAATCCGCCACTCCGTCAGCGCGGGACTGACCGCTCGCCATGCGCTGCCGAATGGAAGACTCAGCCGCTACTGTCAGGGGCCTGCTGACAGTAGCGGCTGATCCTTGATGATTAAGTGTCACGGCTGGCGAGATCCGAAGTCCGGTAATCGACGGGAACTCATCAGACTGCACGATCTAAGCCAGCCGCGGCGGGCCCGGTGACCGCGGTGAAGAACCCCGCCCAGTCCGCGGGGTCACAGGCATGCATCAGCGGCCCCTGGTGCCTCGCAGGCCCGTTCTCGTTCTCGTCCCAGCCACTCCATTGTCATCGAGGCACCGCGGCGAGGACGGCCCGAACGATAAGGTCCGCAAACTTGTCGTCGATCAGCTCCCGGGAGAACCAGCGGCGGTAGAAGAGTGGTCCGAGCAATGCGGCGACGATAGCGCTGAGGTCAGCTGACGGCTGGATCTCCCCTCGGACGACTGCTCGTTCGAGGACTGCTCGCAGGGGGGCGGCGTGCCTGCGCTGGATTGTGCTGTGAATATCGGCGAACTTCGGTTCATGTTCTGCGGCGTCGACGATCGAGGGGAGGATCGAGGACCATCGCGCCGTGACGAGCAGTTCGGCGAGGTTCTTCAGGAAGGCGCTGACGTCGCCTTCGAGGGAACCGGTGTCCGGGGGCGCTTCGTCACCGTCATCCATCCGCAAGCACGCGTCGACAACCTTGACGCCATGGTGGACTTCTACGAGAAGGTAACCGGAATCACGGCGGACCGGCCCGCACCCGTTTTCGCCCAGCTTCGATACCCGTCGTGCACCCTCGCCCTCGGCCACACCAGGACGGCGGGACTGTTCAACAACGCGGCCCGCCCCGCGCACAACCAGACTGCCATCATCGAATTCGTGGTCGATGATGTCGACGCCGAGTACGAGCGGCTCAAACCCCTCGTCAGCGAGCGAGTGGGTGCTGGAGCCAACGCTCATGCCCTGGGGAAATCGCTCCATTCTGTTTCGTGATCCCGACGGCAACCTCGTCAACCTGTTCACCCCAGCCACCGAGGACGCCATCAAGAGATTCCGCGGGCAGTAAAGGCCGCAACTCCGGCACCCGCCCCGGACCGGACAAGGACATCCGTGTCAGTGGCATCACCCTGCACTGCCTGCACTGCCTGGAGCAGCGTATCCAACTCCTCGGGGCTCTGAAGGAGAGGCAGACGCAGCGCGCTCCGTTTAGTGTCCTGGAACGGAATTACCGCGAGTGGCTGGCTTCGAACCTGGCACAGTCAGCAGACCGGAGGGCAGCAGGAGGCCGAAGACCGCACGTTCGAGCCGTTGACGCTTAAGCGTCAAGTCCGCCGATGGTGCAGCAGCAAAGTGCAGCAACCGCATCGGCTCAGACGGACTCTATAACCCCGATCCGGCTGGCTGACCTGCCAGGATGACCCGCATAGACCCGCCGCACGCACGGACGCGAGGGACGCCACGTCCATCTAAACGGAGCGCGCTGCCAGTCATGACCATGCTGGAGATCGGCGGGAGGGTGTCCATGGCTGCGGTTTGCTGGCTGATCAGCAGGTGCGGGTTGGCGGTGGCGGGCCAGCGGCGGTGCCGTTCCCGGAGCCAGGCGACGGCGAGGGTGCGGGTGAGCTCGTCCAGGTAGACGGTGTGCCGGGCGAGGTCCCGGCGGATGAGCAGGCTCGTGATCCGTCCTGACCAGGCCGTCAGGATGGGGTAGAGGTAGCTGAGGTACTTCCGGATCGTCCCGGGGGCCCATCTTGGCGGTGACCATCACCACCCAGCCACCCATACCGCCAAGCTCAGCTCAAATGGCCCCTGGTGACCAAGTTCTCACCAACGCCCCGACTTCATCGATTCCCCGTGAGAATCACAGACGAGCCTGGTTGACTCGCCTGCACATTCATTTGTTCTGTTCAGATGTTCTGGCAGATGCACTTGCGTTTGCACGATCGGCGCAGCAGGATAGGCGCAGCAGGATAGGCGAGAGCGCGGAGCGTTACCTTCACCCGCCTCGCGCCTATTACGCCACGCAGCACCAGGAACGTCCCCCATCCACCCAGTCGATCTGACCGAGGAAGGTCGCCATGGGGAACCTCAGCGACAACGACCGGCGAGCTCTCCGGCTAGCCGGCGATCTGCAAAAAGCGGTGGGGCAGTGGCTCAGCTACCGGGGCGTGGACCAGCCCTGTACGGTCTCCCCCTTCGTGGACCCGACGGGGCAGCCCGCCGTGGTCGTCAGGATGAACGCCCACGTGGCCCGCGCCATGATCGACAGCCTGAACGAACAGCACCCCCGCACCGCCGGGCCCCCCGGCCCC
>JBOHCG010000447.1:0-6643 GCA_050698735.1 Streptosporangiaceae bacterium
ACGTCGGCGGTGCTGCTCGACCTGTTCCGCGGCTCGGATCGCGCCTCTTGGGTGCTGATCGGCACCGGGATCGCGGGCAGCGTGCCGGCGGTTGCCACCGGGCTCGCCGACTGGTCGGCGCTGCACCCCGAGCAGCAGCGGGTCGGCCTTGTGCACGCCGCCTGCCAGGCGGGCGCCGCCGTGCTTTTCCTCGGCTCGCTGGCGGCCCGGGCCGGCGGGCGGCGGGGGTACGGCCGGGTGCTGTCCGGCTGCGGGCTCGCCATGGCCACCGCCGGGTCCTACCTGGGCGGCCACCTCGCGCTGCGGCTCGGTGCGGGCGCCAACCACGCCGAGCAGGTCAGCCACCTGTCCGGGCTCGGCTGGCACGATCTCGGCCCGCTCGCCGAGCTCCCGGACCGGCGCCCGGTCCGCCGCCAGCTCGGCTACCTGTCGCTGCTTGTCTACCGGCAGGGTGCCGAGGTGAGCGTGCTTTCAGACCGCTGCTCGCACCTAGGCGGGCCCCTGCACCAGGGCCGGATCGTCGTTGAGCGGGGCGCCGCCTGCGTCGCCTGCCCCTGGCACGGGTCCACCTTCGTGATCGCCGACGGAACCGTCGTGCACGGGCCCGCCACCGCCCGTCAGCCAGCCTTCGAGACCCGAGTGACGACCGATGGGCGAGTCGAGCTGCGGCCCCGGCCCTGACGGTACCGGGACAGCCACCGGCACAGGCGTAGGCACGGACGCAGCCGCGGGCACCGGCCCCGACGCCGCGGACCTGGCACCGCCGAGCAGGCCGCCGATCCCCTCCAGCGCCTTGCCGATCTCGCTCGGCACGATCCACACCTTGTTGGCGTCGCCCTGCGCGATCTGCGGGAGCATCTGCATGTACTGGTAGGCGAGCAGGGGCTGGTCCGGATTGCCCTCGTGGATGGCCCTGAACACGGTGGTGATGGCCTCCGCCTGCCCGCGCGCCCGCGCCGCCTGCGCCTTGGCATCGGCCTCGGCCCGCAGCACGGTCGCCTCGGACTCGCCGCGGGCCTTGAGCACCGCCGCCTGACGCTCGCCCTCCGCGGTCAGGATCGCGGACTGCTTGGACCCCTCGGCGGACAGGATCGCCGCGCGCTTGTCGCGGTCGGCGCGCATCTGCTTTTCCATCGAGTCCTGGATGGACGTGGGCGGCTCGATGGCCTTGAGCTCGACCCGGCTGACCCGCAGCCCCCACTTGCCCGTCGCGTCGTCGAGTTCGCGCCGCAGTTCGTGGTTGATCTGGTCCCGCGAGGTCAGCGTGGTCTCCAGGTCCATCCCGCCGACCACGTTGCGCAGCGTGGTCACGGTCAGCTGCTCGACCGCGGTGATGTAGTTGGCGACCTCGAAGGTCGCCGCCTTGGCGTCGGTGACCTGGAAGTAGATGACGGTGTCGATGGCGACCACCAGGTTGTCCCTGGTGATGACGGGCTGCGGCGGGAAGCTGACCACCTGTTCGCGCAGGTCGATAAGCGGGAGCAGCCGGTCGACGAACGGCGTCACCATGTTCAGGCCCGCGTTCAGCGTCCTGTGGTACCGGCCGAACCGCTCGACGATGCCCGCCCGCGCCTGCGGGATGATCCTGATAGACCTGGCGATCGCGACGACGATGACCACGATGATGACTATGAGCAGGATGGTCGCGACCAGGGTGCTCATGGCTGCTCCGCTCTCGCGCCCGAACTTAAGGGGGGTTCGGGTCCGATTGCTACGTTACCGACCGCAAGCGGATTCAGCCAGTAGCGGGCAGCTCACCGCGCCCGGGCGCTCCAGCGTGACTGCCTGTGCTCGATCTCCAGCGGGATGCCGAACGTCTTTGACAGATTCTTCGCGGTGAACACCTCCTCGATCGGCCCGGCGGCGAGCACCGAGCCGCGGCGCAGCAGCATCGCGTGGGTGAAGCCGTCGGGCACCTCCTCCACGTGGTGGGTGACGAGGACCATCATCGGCGCCTTGGGATCGCGGGCCAGCGTGGTGAGCCGGCGCAGCAGGTCCTCGCGGCCGCCGAGGTCGAGCCCGGCGGCGGGCTCGTCGAGCAGCAGCAGCTCTGGGTCGGGCATCAGGGCGCGGGCGATCTGCACCCGCTTCCGCTCGCCCTCGGACAGGGTGGAGAAACGGCGCCTGATCAGGTGCGCGCAGCCGAGCGCGTCGAGCATCTCGACGGCCCGGGTGACGTCGGCGGAGTCGTAGTCCTCCTTCCACCTGCCGAGGATGGCGTAGGAGGCGGTGAGCACCAGGTCGATGACCTTCTCCCCGCCAGGGACCTGCTCCGCGATCGCGGCGCTCGTCAGCCCGATCCGCGACCGCAGGTCGAAGATGTCGACATCGCCGAGGCGCTCGCCGAGCACGTCGACCGTGCCCACCGAGGGGAACACCAAGGTGGCGGCCACCTGGAGCAGGGTCGTCTTGCCCGCGCCGTTCGGGCCGATCAGGATCCAGCGCTCGTTCTCGTGCGCGGTCCAGTCGACGTTGCGCAGCAGGACGGCCGCGTCGCGCCGGACCTCAACGCCGCGCAGCCGCAGCACCTCGTCGGACATCGGGCTCCCTTGCGAAGAAAAGGCAGGCGCACCCAGTCTAGGTCGGGAGGCCGCGGCTTAGGTGGGCAGTTCGTGCCGCACGGCGAACAGCGCCGCCTGGGTGCGGTCCTGCACGCCCAGCTTGGCCAGCACCGAGCTCACATGCGCCTTCACCGTCTTCTCGGAAACCCGCAGGGCGCGCGCGATCTCCCGGTTGGACCGGCCCTTGGCCAGCTCGGCGAGCACCTCGCGCTCGCGCCTGGTGAGCGCGTTGACGCCGCCCCAGCCCTGCCCCGCCGGGTGCACCAGCGACCCGGCCGCCCCCGGCGCGAGCAGCAGGTGACCGTCGTGCACCGAGCGGATCGCGCGGACCAGCGCGTCCGGGTCCACGTCCTTGTACAGCACGCCGGCCGCGCCGGCCCGCAGCGCCGCGCTGGCGGTGGCGGGCTCGGTGGCGCTGGTCAGCACGAGCACGCGGGCGGCGCTGCCGCGGGCCTTCAGCTCGCCGAGCACGGCGATGCCGTCCTGTCCAGGCAGCTTGAGGTCGAGCAGGATCACATCCGGTCCGTACTGGGCGGCCAGCAAGAGCGCCGCGTCGCCGTCACCGGCCTCGCCGGCCACCTCGATCCCGTCCTGCACCGCGAGCAGCGCGCGCAGGCCCTGCCTGACCACCGGGTGGTCATCGACGATCAGGACGGTGATGGGCTGCGCCATCGATCACCTCCCACCGGGACCGTCATCCGTACCAGGGTGCCAGACGCGCCGGAGCGGATGGTCAGCTTGCCGCCCGCCGCGGCGGCGCGTTCGGCCATCGACGCCAGGCCGACGCCGCTTGACGGCGCCCCGGGCACGAACCCGCGCCCGTCGTCGGACACCTCAAGGATCACCCGGCGTCGCGTCCGGGACAGGGACAGGCCGATCCGGGCCGCGCCGGAGTGCCGCAGCGCGTTGTGCAGCGCCTCCTGGGCGACCCGGTACAGCGCCGCCTCCACCCGGGTGCCGAGCGCGGGCAGGTCGGCCGCGCAGAACTCCACGGTGACGCCGTGCGCGCGCCCGGCCAGCACGGCGTACCTGCGCAGGGATTCGGCGAGCCCGCCGGCCTGCAGATCGGGCGGGGCCAGGCCGTCGATGATCGCGCGCAGCTCGGCGTGGGCCTCCGCGGCGAGCACGTCCGCCACCTCGATCTCGGCCTTCACCCGGCCCGGGTCAACCGGCTCCCGGCCGGCCAGCACCGCGGCGGCCCTGGTGTGCGCCCTGATGCTGAACAGCTTCTGCGTGACCGCGTCGTGCAGTTCCCTGGCCAGCCTGGAGCGCTCCTGCACCACGGAAAGCTCCCGGCTGTGCTCATACAGCCGGGCGTTGGTCAGCGCGATCGCGGCGTGCGCGGCGAACAGGGAGAGGATCTCCTCGTCGCGTTCGGTGAACCCGCGGCCGGCCGCCGCGGCAGGCACCTTGTTCGCCGCGAAGATGATGCCGAGAACGGTGTCGCCCTCCTTCACCGGCACGCCGAGGAAGTGCGACATGTTGGGGTGGGCGGCCGGCCAGCCCTCGAACCTCGGGTCGGCCCTGATGTCGGCGAGGCGCTCCGTCTTGCCCGAGTTGAGCAGCACGCCGAGCATGCCGTGACGGCGCGGCAGCGGCCCGATGGCCGCCCACTGCGCCCCGCTGATCCCGTCCACCACGAACTCGGCGAACGAGTCGCCCTCGTCGGGCACGCCGAGCGCGGCGTACCTGGCGCCGACCAGCGACCGCGCGGACCGCACGATCACCTGCAGCACGTCACGGACGGGCATCTGCCTGGTGACCGAGAGCACCGCCTGGCTCACCTTGTACAGCTCGTCCAAGCCGTCGCCCATAGATCTGACGTTAGCCGCCGCACCTGCGGCCGGCATCGGGCGGCGGTCCTAAGACCATCGGACCGGGCCGTCCGGGGCGCGGGACCGATGCCCCGGCGCGCCCCACCGCCTAGCGTCGGTAGTCATGGACACACCGATAGCAATGGTCACGGGGGCCTCCCGCGGGCTCGGCCGGGCGCTGGCCGCCGGGCTTGCCCGCGAGGGCTACGACCTCATCATCGACGCTCGCGACGCGGCGGCGCTGGACGCGGCCGCGAGCCAGATCCGCGCGGCCGGCGGCCGCGTTACCGCCATCCCAGGCGACGTGACCGACCCTGCGCACCGTGCCGCCCTCGCCCAAGCCGCTGCGGGCGCGGCCGCGGGCCGGCTTGACCTGCTGGTCAACAACGCGGGCACGCTCGGCGCCAGCCCGCTGCCCGCGCTCGCCGACTACCCGGTCGGCGAGCTGCGCGCCGCCTTCGAGGCGAACGTGATCGCGCCGATCGCGCTGACCCAGCTGGTGCTGCCCGCGCTGCGCGCCCGCGGCGGCGCGGTGCTGAACGTCACCTCGGACGCGGCCGTGGAGGCGTACGCGGGCTGGGGCGGCTACGGCGCCGCCAAGGCCGCCCTCGAGCAGGCCTCGAACGTGCTCGCGGCCGAGGAACTCGCGGTCCGGGTCTGGTGGGCCGACCCCGGCGACATCCGCACCGACATGCACCAGCTGGCCTTCCCGGGCGAGGACATCTCCGACCGGCCGCTGCCCGGGGAGATCGTGCCCGCGTTCCTGCGGCTGATCACGCAGCGCCTGCCGAGCGGCAGGTACCGGGCCGCCCACCTGATGCCCGCGGCCAGGTGAGCACATGGTCATCGATTTCGTCCTGCCGCCGGGCCTGGAGGCACACGACCCGCCCGAGGCGCGCGGCGTGCCAAGGGACGGCGTGCGGCTGCTGGTCAGCCGCCGGTCCTCCGGCGAGATCAGCCACCACGCCTTCCGCGACCTGCCAGGCCTGCTGCTGCCCGGCGACCTGCTGGTCATCAACAACACCGGCACGCTGCCCGCGCAGGTGCGGGCCGGCGGCGGGC
Source organism: Streptosporangiaceae bacterium (assembly GCA_050698735.1). Lineage (GTDB taxonomy): Bacteria > Actinomycetota > Actinomycetes > Streptosporangiales > Streptosporangiaceae > Palsa-504. Next base: position 5,438 of record JBOHCG010000447.1, read on the forward strand.
TGGCGGTGCACTTCTCCACGCCGCAGGCCGACGGCTCATGGCTGATCGAGCTCAGGAAGATAAAAGACAAAATCTCTATGCCGAACGAACAGGGGTATCCCGGCCAGGTCATCGACTTGCCCGCGGGTGCGATCCTGACCCTGGAGGGCCGGGCCACGGCCCGGCTGTGGCGGGCCAGGCTGTCCGTCGCGGTGGTGCCGTACCTGCTGCGGCACGGCGTCCCGATCAGGTACTCCTACGTGCCGCGGGAGTGGCAGCTTGCGTCCTACCAGACGGTGTTCGCGACCGAGCCGGGCAGCGCGGAGATGCCGTCGGCCAGCCGGCCGTTCACCCCCGCCGTGGTCACCGCCCTGGTCGCGCGCGGCGTGCTGATCGCCCCGATCACCCTGCACGCCGGGGTGTCCTCGCTGGAAGCTGGCGAGGACCCCTACCCCGAGGCCTACGACGTACCGCCCGTGACCGCCCGGCTGATCAGCCACGTGCGGGCAAGCGGCGGTCGCGTCATCGCGGCAGGAACCACCGTCGTTCGGGCCATAGAAACGGCGGCGCTGGCGGCGGGGCGGGACGGTCGCTGCGGTCAGGTGGTGGCGTCGGCGGGCTGGACGTCGCACGTGGTGACGCCGGAAACCGGCGTGCGGGCCGTGGACGGCCTGCTCACCGGGCTGCACGAGCCGCGGTCCTCGCACCTGCGGATGCTGGCCGCGTTCGCCGACGCGGGCCTGCTCAGCCGGTGCTACGAGGCGGCGATCAGGAGCGAGTACCTCTGGCACGAGTTCGGCGACGTGCACCTGCTGCTGCCGTAGGCCGGGGCGGGCGGGTACGCGCTCGTGCGGTAGCCTGGCGCCCGCGATGAACGGCCAGCGGACCACCCTCCCAATCACCCTGCTCGTCACCCTGACCGGCCCGGACCGGCCGGGCGTCACCTCCAGGCTGTTCGCCATCCTGGCCGGCCACCCGCTGCGCGTGCTGGACATCGAGCAGGTGGTCATCCGCGGCAAGCTGGTGCTAGGCGTGCTGCTCGGCTGCGACTGCCCGCCGGACCTGACCGGCGTCCACGCCGCGGTCAGCGGCCTGGCCGCCGACCTGGGCCTGGATGCGGAGATAACCGCGGGCTCGGGCCGCGCCGAGACGCCGGCCAGGAGCGGACGGCTGCACGTCACCCTGCTCGGCAGCCCGCTGCGCCCGGGCGCGATCGGCGCGATCGCG
>JBOHCG010000448.1:0-6635 GCA_050698735.1 Streptosporangiaceae bacterium
CTCCTGCAGCTCATCAGTGGACAGCCGCCCGGCCGCCACCTCGGCGAACAGCGCCAGGTCCTCTGGGCCGGGTTCCAGCCCCTCGGCCCGCACCGAGGCCAGCGCCGCCGCGACGGCGTGCCGCCGCGACGGCGTGCCGCCGCTCGGCGGCCTCCTGCAGCGCCTCGTACTGCTTTACCGACACCTGCACCGCCTCCGCCATCCGGTGAGCGCCACGAACACCGCGGCCCCGGGGATCGCCGGACCCGGTCAAGCACGTCCGCCAGCCCGGCGCGGAACTCGCGGAACGACAAGACCTCCGGCGCTGCCATCACTCAAGCGTGCACCAGTGCGTACACGCAATCGATGACGGTCCGTGTCAGCCCATAGACTGACATGCGCAAAATATCCGCCGATCGGTGCGGCAGGCTTGTCACGGCGGAGGCTGCCATGGTCAGCGTAGATCCGGGTGATCTGTCTGGCGACTGCTGATGGTGATCAGTCAGGATAGGAAGTAAGGTGCTCAGCTCGGCCGCTGGCCTGCAGCGGATCGCCCTCCTTGCCATCCCTGCTCCCGACGGAATAAAGTCGTACAGGAACCCTGTACGAGTGAGGTGAGATCCGATGGCCGCAGTAAGTATCAGCAACGCCCGCGAGAATCTGTTCCCGCTGGTAAGGCAGGTCAACGAAGACCACGTCGTCATCGAGATCGTGGCACGCAACGGCGGCAACGCCGTCCTGATGTCCGCCGAAGACTACGAATCGCTGCAGGAAACGCTCCACCTGTTCTCCACGCGCGCCAATGCCGTCCACATCCTGCGCGGGCTGGCCGAGGCACGCGAAGGCGCCGCCCAGCCGACCGAACTGGAGGCGCTGGCCGCCCGGTTCAACGTGCAGGCAGACGGGTGAAACTGTCAATCACCTCTGGCGCCCTGGAAGACCTCGAGGCCTGGTCGACGACCAACCCCAAAGTGCTTTCCAAGATCATCAGGCTGATCGCGGAGGCCGCACGTACGCCGCGAACCGGCACCGGCAAGCCGGAAGGTCTTAAGCACCTGGGCGGCGAAGTCTGGTCACGCCGGATAACCGAGAAGGACCGGCTCGTGTACGACATCCAGTCCGACGTGATCACCATAATCGCCTGCCGCTTCCACTACGACGACCACTGACGCGAACCTGACTGGCACCACCACGAGCCAGAACTGGGTGTTCTGCCGCCCGGTATGCACGGGTCCGGCGGCGATGCCCGCCGGTTCATAGTCGGCGATCGGGTCGCTCGTACTCTCGAGGATCGGCGACGCAGCGTCACGCTTGCTGGTTACGCTCAGCACGCGAGATCCGCCGATCTGAGCGACGCCGCGGGCTGCGGTTAGCGCCTTGCGGGGCGCGCCAGAATGGATGTTATGCGTCGATGCTGGCAGCCAGCCCCACGATCTGATGCTTGCCCTGACCAATGACCGGGTTAGGCTCGCTGGGTGGCGGATCTGACCCAGGATGAGGCGATTGAGCGGGCGCGGGCTATCGAAGTCGATTCGTATGATGTGTTTCTCGACCTGGCGGCCGAGCCGGTGCTTTCCAGGACCGAGGTCCGGTTCCGGTGGCTGCGGCCGGGCGCGAGAACGTTCGCTGAGCTGCGCACCCAGGGCGTGCGCGGCGTGACGCTCAATGGGGTGACCCTGCCGCCACCCGAGGACGGCCGGTTGCGGCTGAGCCGGGCCGGCGGGGGTGATCAGGCGGTCCTGGTGGTGGAGACCGACGCCGGGTACTCGCAGGAGGGGCGGGGGCTGAGCCGGTTCACCGATCCGGCGGACGGCGCGGGCTACGTGATGGCGCTCAGCTACCCGGACTGCGGGCCGGAGCTGTTCTGCTGCTTTGACCAGCCGGATCTGACCGCGACGTTCCGGTTCGCCGTGCGCGTCCCCGACGGGTGGGAGTGCGTGGCGAACGGCCGGCTCGCCCGGCGCGAGGGTGATGTGTGCACGTTCGCTCCGGTCAGCGGGATGCGGCCGTACGACCTGACGTTCTGTGCCGGGCCGTTCTCGACCGCAGCGCGCACCGAGGCAGGCCGGACAGAAGTGACCGTCCGGCACCGGCAGTCGCTACTTGGCCAGACGGCGGTGGGTTCCCTGCCACGGTTCGTCGGCTATGCCCGCGATGCCATCGCCTGGTACGCTCACAGCCTCGGCGTGTCGTGCCCCTACCCCGCGTACGACATCGTGTTCATGCCGGACCTGGCCGCCATGGCGCTGTCGGTCCCCGGCCTGATGGTGGTGAACGAGAAGCTGCTCGGGCGGCCGGACGGAGCCGGCGGCCAGCAGAGCGCGATGATCTGCGCGCACGAGGTGGCGCACCTGTGGTTCGGCGCCCTGGTGGGGCCGCGGTGGTGGGACGACGTGTGGCTCGACGAAGCGATCGCCACCTACCTGTCGTACGCCGCGCTGGCCGCGGTCGCCGGGGTCAGCGAGTCGCTGTCGTGGACCGGGTTCGCTTACACAGACAAGCCGGTGGCTTATAAGGCGGACGAGCTGCCGAGCCGGGAGCCGGTGTCGTCTCCGGTAAGCACGGCCACGCAGGGCCGGGACAAGCCGTTCGGCATCCTGTACGTGAAGGGCGCCAGCGTCATCCGCTCCCTCGCCGCGCTGATCGGCGACGACGCGCTGCGGCGGGGGCTGAGCGACTACCTGACCCGGTTCGCCTTCAGCAGCGCGACGCTGGACGACCTGGTCGGATGCTGGTCCCGGGCCAGCGGGCAGGACCTGGCCGGCTGGGCGGAGCAGTGGCTGCACGCCGAGGGCACGACCGCGATCCGGCTGGACGGAGATGGCGCTGTCGTCCAGGACATACCGCGCCGGCAGCGAATCGGCATCGGGCTCTACGACCTGGACGGCGACGGCCAGCTGCACCGTCGCAGCCTGGTGCATGCGGAACTCGACGGGGAGCGGACCGTGGTGGCCGGGCTGACCTCGGCGGACGCGGTGGTGCTCAACGACCAGGACCTGTCCTACACGCGGACCGGGTTCGACGTCCGGTCCGCGCGGGCGTTGGCCGCGGCCGCGTGCCAGGTGGGCGATCCGCTCAGCGAGGCGGTGTGCTGGAACGGGTTCTGGCTGCTGGTCACCAGCGGCGAGCTGCCGGCCGCGCGGTTCACGGACATGGTCTGCCGCCGGCTGCAGGCGGGCGGCCTGCCCGAGGTGGGCGTCGAGACGCTGCTCAGCCGCGCCGTCGAGGCCGCCGACGCGTGGGCCCCGCCGCGCCAGCGAGCGGGCCTGCGGGAGCAGATTGCCGACGCGGCACGGACCGGCGCCGGAGACGCGCGCAAGCTCGCGCTCGGCTTCGCCGCCAGCGCGCAGGCCGACGGTCAGCTCGCCGTGCTCGGCGCCTGGCTGGCCGGGAAGGACCTGCCAGACGGGCTCGCCGTCGACGCCGAGCTGCGGGCGCGGATCCTGTTTACCCTCGCGGCCCGCGGGCTGGCGCGCGGGGAGGACATCGACGCGCTGTCGCGGCTCGACCCCGTCACCGGCGAGGTGAACCGCGCGACCTGCCTGGCCATGCAGCCGGACCTGGCGGCGAAGGAAGCCGCCTGGGCCGTCGCCCTCTCCCCCGGCGAGCCGGCCAGGATCGCGCAGGCCTGTGCCGCCGGCATCTGGGTGCCGGGGCAGGAGGAGCTGATGGCCGGCTACCGCGACCGGTACTTCACCCAGGCCCTCCCCGCGCTCGCCGCCAGAAAGCAGCGGTCAAAGTCACGGCTGAGCCGCCTGCTGTTTCCGGCAACGCTCGTTTCCGAGGCAGCCATCGAGGCGGCGAACGCCGCAGAGCCGCCGGATAACGTCCTACGGCTCGCCGTGGCCGAACAGGCCACGATCATGCGCCGCCGACTCGCTGCACACCAGCGGCATTAGCCGACGCCGCCGGTCGTGAGCTATTCAGCCAGGCGCGGGAACGATGGTCTGCGCTCAGTGCCATTGCGCGATCCTGCCAGTGTCAGCCGCCCGGAATCGGCAGGGAGACTGTGGATAGTGCTTCCGGCCCGGCATCCCCGGTTTGACTGGATACGGGCGTAGGGTCGGGAGCCTGGGTCCCGGCCTGACCTCCGAGTCGGCTGACGCCGTCCGGGCTGTCCTGCGAGACGATCTGCCGGCCGGGCCCCAGGTCTTTACGGCACCCACCGGCGGTGCCGGTCTGATCTGCCTGGCCTGGGAAGAGTGCCGACTTGCCGAAAACTTCATCCATGCAGCTCATGCTGCATGCTGGTATTCGTGGAGGACGCCACCGAGCCGGTCGCGTCGTATATCAAGGCAAACAATCTGGGCAGGAACCACCAGCGGCACAGGCAGCGGCTAGAGCGGGCGGGCGTTCGCGATGCCCTGATGGGGCCGGTGCCCGTTATAGAACTGCTCGAACTCCCGCAGTGCGTGCAGAAGATGGGACTGGTTCCAGATCAGCGTGCGGTCCAGGAGCTCACGCCGGCAGGTCAGCACCCACCGTTCCATGATCGAGTTCATCCTCGGCATCCGGACCCCCGCTGAGCACAACGTCGATGCCCGCATCGGCGAGGATGGCATCGAACAGGCCAGGGAACTTCCCGTCCCGGTCCCTGATCAGGAACCGCGCCCGGCAGCCGGCATCTTCCAGGTCCATCACCAGGTTCCTGGCAGCCTGCCCGACCCAGGATGCCGTCGGGTGAGCTGTGGCGCCCAGGACCCTGATCCTGCGGCTGGCGTGCTCGATCACCGCGAGCACGTACAGGCGGGCGCCGCTCAACGTGACGGTCTCGAAGAAGTCGCAGGCCAGCAGGGCATCGGCCTGCGAGTGCAGGAAATCAGCCCACGTGGTGGAGCTGCGCTCGGGCGCCGGGTCGATCCCGGCGTCGTGCAGGATCTCCCAGACGGTGGAAGCGGCGACCTTTATCCCGAGCACCATCAGCTCGCCGTGCACCCGGCGATACCCCCACCCGGGATTCTCGCGGACCAGCCGCAGCACCAGGACGCGAATCGAGCGCACGGTTCGCGGGCGGCCTGGGCGCCGCGGCCGGGACCGCCGAGCGTGGCGGCGTGCGACCATGTCGCGGTGCCAGCGGAGCACGGTATCCGGGCGGACGACTAGGTGCAGCCTGCTGAGCACCTGCCCTGGGAGCCGGTGCAGGAGGGCCGCCAGCAATGCCCGGTCAGCCGTGGTGAACCGGACTCTGCCCGGACCGAGCTGGCGCTGCAGGACCGAGAGCTGGTGGCGGAGCCCAAGGATCTCCGCGTCCTTGTCCCGGTCGCTCATCGGCAGTAGCCGCAGCAGCGCGAACACGTTCGCCACACTGAGGTAGACCAGTCGCAGCAGCACGGTTAATCACCCTGCCACAGCATTCACCGGCCGAACGAGCGGCCCTACAGGCCGCCATCGCGCACGACATCGGCCTCACCCATAACTCCTCCCACCAGCATGGATGGGATTTTCGGCAGGAACAAGGCGAGACTGGCTGCCACCGGACGGTCTCGCCTTTCTCGCGCAGCAGGATCAGGCACTGCTCGGTGTCGAGGTCCTGCGGGCGCAGCGCCAGCGCGCCGCCCCGGCGGCGTGCTTCTCCAGGGGAGAATTCGGACATTACGGGACTTGCTTGATGTTTCCGCAGTTCAGCGGCCTATCAGCTGCGGCCAGCGGGGCAACACGTGTTGTGCACGTACGGTGCTGGATGTCTCAGCCGCCTCGCATGGCGTGGTTGAGCTGGGCCATGAGCTCCCGGTTGGCCGAGCGTGCGGCGGTGAGGTCCTGGTCTCGTTCCTCGAGCTGGAGCCGCAGGTCGATGACCTGCTGCTGAAGGTGGCTGTTCTCCTGGGCGAGGCGGCCGGGATCGGCGGGGATGCCGAGCCCGGACTCGTGCCAGGCCTGCTCGCCGAGCGCTTCGGACAGGCGGTGTTCGAGCTGCCGTATGCGGCTGGTGAGCCGGAGCGCGCGCTCGTGGGCGGCGGCCAGGTCGGCTTGCAGGGAAGCGCGGGTGACGCCCGGCCCGCTGGGCTGGCCCTCTGCGGGCGGGGCGGCTTGGAGGGCGTGGATCTTGGCGAGCAGGTCGTGGTGCCGGTAAAGGAAGCTGCGGTCGACTCCGGCCGCATACGCGATCGCCGAGACGCTGACCTCGGCTCCGTGGCGGCTGGCGCGCTCGAGCGCGGTGATGACGCGCTGGCGGCGCCGGGCGGAGTCGGCTTGCCTTCCCTGCCGCATGGCCTCGGTCCGCTGGCGGCCAGCCTGGGCACGGGCGCTCATCGGGTCACCGTGGCGGCTGCTGCGGCAGGGCGGATGGCGGGCATGCCGAGCGAGACGGCGCGATGACGGCGCACGACGGTGACGGCCTGGTCGATCTGGGCGCGCTCGGCGTCGGTGAGCTGGGCGATGTCGCCGTTGATCCGGGCGATCAGCGCCCGGATGCGGGTGATCTCCTGGTCGGCGGGGGTGGCGTCGGCGCGGGCCCGCTCGTCGGCGCCGTCGATGGCGGCGGCCAGCCGTTCCCGGGTCTGCAGCAGGTCATCGAGGTAGGCGGTCAGGTCGGGGAGGTGGGAGACGTCGGTGCGGAAGTGGTCTTCCGTGTCAAGTCTGTGCGTGTTGCCGATCAAGTTCTGTTTCCTTGGATCGGGACCGGCTGTGGTCGTGCTCAACCGGTTGGGACCAGCTCG
>JBOHCG010000449.1:0-6618 GCA_050698735.1 Streptosporangiaceae bacterium
CCACCGACCTCCGCGGAGTCGTCACCTTATGTAACTGGCACTCAGATTCACCTCTGGCGTCGGGTGCCGCCCACCACTCCCGAATGGTGATCACTGGATCACTCACCGTGAGATCGGAACTGTAGTGGTAGATGGGGAGCCATTCGTGCGTCGTATTCGTGCCGGCCTTGTCGAATTTCGCGTCCAGGGCCGCCTGCAGCGTCGCCGGGCCGTTCACCGTGAGGCCGGTCCCGTCGCCGAGGAAACCCTTCGCGGTCACGGTTTCCTTCGCCGTCACGGTTCCGCTGACGCTCGCGTCTCCGCTTACGTCGAGCCGGGCGGCGGGCTTGCTGTTCGAGAGCCCGACGTTGCCCTGCGCAGCGTGTCGGTGATCAATTGGTCGAGCCCCGTCCGCGCCGCGACGCTCAGCGCGCCGTCGATCATCCGCTCGATCCAGTTCTCGTCGACGAAGAAGAACCGGATCGATTCCGGCGGCAGCATGGCGTCGTCAGGCACCAGGTATTCGAGGGGAACGCCGGTCAGCAGCACGAGCTGGGCGAGCCATTGGTGAACCGCATCCGGAGGCTGCGGAACCGCGCTGAGAAAGGCCCGCTGATGCGACTCGTCGGACAGGAATCTGTGCAGCGGGGAGAGCCGGGGCGGTTGCGACGTGCTGCTCATGATGTGACCTCGCCATCGGACGGGGTGCCGGTCGGGCCGAGCGCTGCCTGCCCGGTCGCTACTTGAAGGGCATCGGCGCCCTGTGTGGCCAGCCATCGGACGACGGCGTCGAGGACGACTCCGTTGCGCATCGATGCCGTCTGGGCGGCCGGCAGATCGAGAGGAAACGGGCCGGCGGCGAGCTGCCGGCGGTTCTCAAGGCGCAGTGCCTTCGCCTTCACCTGGTGCAGGTAGGAGCGGAGCGAGACGACGAATCCCTCGCTTTGCAGCGCGAGGAGCCAGCCTAGTTCGAAGGCGGCGGCATAGCTGGTATCGAACAGGCCGGAGGCCGGGTCGTAGCGGAGCAGCGAGTCGGCCGTCCGGAACACCGGATCGGACTGATCGGCGTTGACCACGAGCCCGAGCAGGTAGGGAATGAGGGGGCCGCGGTACCAGGAGAACGTCTGGCCGCCGTCACGGAAATCGTGGGTCATCGACCGATTCGCCGTCGTCGAGGTCGCCCGTGCTCAACGCCGGGCCTATCGTCCCCGCGAGCAGCTTGCCGCCGTCGCTCAGCAGGTCGGCCACGGTTCCGCTTTGCACCTTCGGGATCCCGTCGGGGTCGCCGGAATCCACGAGCAGCAGCCCGAGCCACGGGATCCCCTGATAGTCCGGATCCGGACCGAGCAGCCGCTCCCAGGGCAGTGTCTTGCGGGCGACGACGACGTGCGGAAGCTGTCCCTCGAACGGAGTCGGGGGACTCGGCGGCGGGAAGTAGGAGTGGACGTCCGCCGGGTTGAGCGTGAAGCGCGGACCGCGGACCGCGAACTGCAGCGTGACGGGGGGGATCGAAGGGCTGGGTTCTGCACCGGGCAGGCCGTCGAGCGCCTGCCGTGCCCGCAGGGTGTAGTTCCCGTCCTCGAGCGGGGGGATGATCGCCTGGTAGAAGCGGATGTCGCCGACCGGAACGCCACCGCCGTTCATCGCCGCCTCCTCACACTCTGCCCGGGCTTGGTACCTGTCCGAGGCTGGCCACCATCGGGACATCGAGGAACAAGTCGTCGGGGTGGCTGACGAGTCCGGGGCCGCGAGGTCGGCGAATCCCAGAAGTTGGCCGGTCGCCTCCCATGTGGCCTGCAGTTTCGAGCCGGCCGTGCCCAGGTCGAGCGTCAAGGTGAACGCTTCGCCGCCGACCGCGAGCGCACCGGCCAGGTGCACCGAGTAGCTGTCGGTGGTTTTGAAGAACACCACGGCCAGCCGCGCGGTCAGCTCGGTTCCGAGCAGCGGCAGCGCGACCTGGGCGTTGCCGTAGCAGGTGTAGTCGAACGGCTGGCGCGCCGCGGGCCGGGTGGCGCTGACCCCGAAGTCGGCGAAGGAGATGCCGCGCAGCACCGCCGGCACCGATTCGTGGCTGCCGAGCAGGCCTGCCGCCAGGTCGCCCAGGTTGACCGAGCCGTGGTAGCTGCCGCTTACGGTGCTGACCTCCCAGGAGGACTGCTTCTCCAGCCCGACGGCGAAGTCAAACTCGCCGGTGAAGATGTCCGGCAGGAACTCGGCCCGCGCGGCGATCCCCACCGAGGTCCAGTTCAGTCCGGCCGGGTCCACTACCTCGACGATCAGGTTCGGCCACCCGCGGCTTGGCGAGCGACAGCGCGTTGGGCGGGGTGCCGATGCTGAACCCGGCGCTGTCGATGGAGGCGGTCAGCGTGCCGACCGGCAGCTGCTGGCCGGCGGTCGGCGCGAACGGCCCGAAGCACCTGAACGAGTTGTCCTTGTAGCAGCGGCGCGTACTTCTGATTCACTAGCGGCGGGCCGTACTGGGTGTTCTTGTCAGTGATGATGGCCATCGCACACCTACGTGTCGTTTTTCTACAAAGCAGGGCTTATTCGCGCACGGCGCGGCATTCTTCGTAAGCACGGGAAAGCGACCGGGGTGGACACGCCAGAACGTGACGGGCTGCTGTATAACGGCCGGTGGCAGAAGCCATATCTGCCTGCGGAAAACTCTAGGAGTAAAGAACAAAGGTATTAGGGGGCCTTCTCCGGGCTGCCATTCTAACCCGGGCATATAGGCCCACCCCCTACGCAAAGAGGACACACCCCTCTAGACGAAAGGAACGCTACTCTTTCCGCCTATAGGCGGAAAGACGTGCTGACCCGGTAAATCGGCCATGATGATGCCGGCTAACCAGCCGACCCGATCGTCGCGCCGTCGCCCGTCACCCGTTCCGGCGCCGGGGGCGGACCTGGCGGCGTCCCCTCGCCGAACGGCCGGCCGCCGAGTTCCTCCCGGTGGTGCGGCTCGTGCCAGCCGGACAGGTCGGGCCCGGCAGGCACGATCTGCGACGGATTCAGGTTGGTGTGCACGCGGTAGTAGTGCTGCTTGGTCTGGGCGAAGTCGATCGTGTCGCCGAAGCCAGGCGTCTGGAATAGGTCACGGGCGTACGCCCACAGCACGGGCATTTCGGTGAGCTTGTTCCGATTGCACTTGAAGTGCCCGTGGTAGACGGCGTCGAACCTGACCAAAGTGGGCCAAAGCCGGACGTCGGCCTCGGTGATCGTGCCGCCGACCAGGTAGCGCCGGGTGGCGAGCCGTTCGGACAGCGCGTCAAGCCGGGCGAACAGGGCGCGGTAGGCCTCCTCGTAGGCGACCTGGGTGGTCGCGAACCCGCACCGGTACACGCCGTTGTTGAGGTCGGCGTAGATCCCGGCGCTGACCTCCTCGATCTCGTCACGCAGCCGCTCGGGGTACAGGTCGGGCGCGCCGGGCCGGTGGTAGGCCGTCCACTCGTGCTCCATGTCCAGGGTGATCTGCCGGAAGTCCGCGGTCACCACCGCGCCGGCCGGGACGTCCACTACCGCGGGGACCGTGACTCCCTTGTCATACCCCGGCACCGCCTTCTCGAAGGCCTGCCGCAGCCAGTGGATCCCGAGCACCGGGTCCACCTCGCCGGGGTCCAGATCGAACGTCCAGCTCCGCCAGTCGTGCTCCGGCCCGCAGATGCCCATGGACAGGGCCGGCTCGAGGCCGAGCAGCCGCCGCACGATCATCGTGCGGTTCGCCCACGGGCAGCCCCGCGCCACGACCAGCCGGTAGCGCCCGGCCTCCACCGGGAACGTGCCATCCCGTCCGTCGGCCGAGAACCGCCCGTCCAGGTACTTGGTATCCCTTACGAACTCTCCGGTGCTCACCCTGCCGACGCTACCTCACCCCCCGCCGCCGCCCTAGCCCACACCCGCCTGCGCCGTCGCTAGCCAACAAGCCAAGCGCTAGCCGGCAACCTGGTCCAGGATGGCCGCCATCCGGTCGGGCTTGGTGAGCGTCGCCAGGTGATCTGCGTTCTCGCGGTGCACTGGCCAGCCGAGCCTTCCGGCCTCGTCGGCGAACTCGTCGTACGGTTCGCTCAGCCGCAGGTACGCACACCGCGCAGGCGGCCAGCAGGCCACCTGCGGCGCGATCTCGTACAGATACGCCAGCGGCAGCTCAGGCAGGTCAGCCACAAACCGCTCCCGCAGCCCGGCATCGGGCAGCAGTTCGGACACCGCCTCGGCAGGGAACCACTCGCTCCACCGCGGCAGCCGCCCGTCGCGGGCCAGCCCGACCAGGTGCTCGCCAAGCGACACAGGCGCCGTCTCGAACCAGGTCTGCCCCGGATGGGGCAGGATCGCATCAACGAGGATCGCGCCGCAGACCGTGCCGGGCCCCGTGCCGTCCTCGCCCGGCGCCGCGCCGTCTCCGTCCTGGCCCGCGATGGCCTCGCTTCGGCCCGCGATGGCCTCGGCAACCGCCGGCAGCAGCGCCCCGGCCCCGCTGTGGCCCACCAGCATCACGCGGCTGCCCGCGCGCGCCCCGTCCACCTCGTTGGCGACCCGTTCTGCCAGCCGCCGGTAGTAGGGTGGCCCGCCGTCGATGACCCCGGCCAGCGAGGGCACAACCACCACGCGTCCGGCCCGCCGCAGCCGCTCCGCCACTGGTTCCCAGGTCAGCGGCCCGACGAGCGGACTGTGCACGAGCACGAGTGAGGGCTGAGTCACACTCGAGTTTCTCATGTTGATACTGGTACAACGAGTTAGGTTAGCCTAAGCTAAGCTCTCTGCGGTCGGAGTCGTGACGGCCCGCGAGGAGGGGTAGATGACCAACCCGAACACAATGACCCGCCTGACCGGGCGTGCCGCGCCGGACATCAGAGCGCCGGGCATCAGAACGCTCGGCGCCATCGCGGCAGGCCTCATGGCAGTGGTCCTGTGCTCGTGCGGTTCGTCAGTACACTCGGTTGCGGCGGCCACCCAGGATACCTGCCAGCGGGTCAGCGCGGTTCTCGGCGACGGCCCGGACCCGGACGCCGACCCGGTCGGCTACGCCGAGGCGCAGGTCCTCCCGCTCCGCCAGATCAGCACGTCGGACCAGGCGCTCCGTAACGCCATCGGCCAGCTCGCCGACGCCTACCGGCAGATCTATGACAGCAACGGCACGAGCAGCAAGGCCAAGGAGTCAGTCACGGTGGCCAGCAAGAAGGTCGACTCGATCTGCCCCCGAGCCACCTCATGATGCGCCGGCGCATCGCGGTCACCGCTCTCGCCGCGGCGCTGACCGCCACCGGGCTGCTCGCAGGCTGCAGCTCGGCGTCCTCAGCCCCGTCGATCACCCTGTACAGCGGCCAGCACGAGCAGACCACGGACGGCCTGGTGGCCGCCTTCGAGCAGCAGACCGGGATCACCGTCAACGTCCGGAACGACGACGAGGACACCCTCGCCAACCTGATCGCGCTGCAGGGTTCGCACTCCCCGGCCGACATCTTCTACACCGAGAACTCGCCTCCGCTCGAGTTCCTGCAGGAAAAGGGCCTGCTGTCCGCGGTCGACCCGGCCACCCTCAAAGAGGCGACCGCCAAGTACAACTCCCCCCAGGGCGACTGGCTGGGCGTGTCCGCCAGGGTCAGCGTGATCATCTACAACCCGTCGCTGATCTCGCAGAGCCAGCTGCCGACCAGCGTGCTGCAGTTGGCCGACCCGAGGTACAAGGGCAAGCTCGCCTTCGCCGCGGGTGAGACCGACTTCCAGCCGATCGTCACCTCGGTAGTGAAGGCCTACGGCAAAACGACCGCGCTCACCTGGCTCGAGGGCATCAAGTCGAACGCGGCGGCGCACATCGTCCCGGACAACGAGACGATCGCCGACGAGGTGAACCGCGGCCAGGTCGCCTTCGGCGTCATCAACCAGTACTACTGGTACCGGCTCGAGGCCGAGGTCGGAAAGTCGGGGATGCACTCGCAGATCACCCACTTCGCCCCGCACGACCCTGGCTACGTGATCGACGTCTCCGGCGCGGCGGTGCTGAAGTCGAGCAAGCACCAGGCCGACGCGCAGAAGTTCCTCGCCTTCCTGGCCAGCAAGCAGGGGCAGGACATTATTGCCCGCGCGTCGGGTAACGAGCAGAGTTATGAGTACCCGCTCGGATCCGGTGTCGCGACGACCGCCCCTGAGACGCCCTTCAGCCAGCTGCAGCCCTACCCGATCACGATCGCCGAACTCGGCGACGGCTCCGCGGCCATCGCCCTGCTCCGCCAGGTAGGCCTGCTGTGACCGCCGGACCAGGACCCGCGACGATCCCCCCGACAGGAACGATGCGCTGATGGCAACGCTGACCGAGCGCCGCGACGAGACAAAGGTGCGCGTCGTCCCCGCGCGCACCCGTCGTCCCACGGCCCTGCTGGCGGTCAGCGTTCTCGTGGCGGCGGTGCTCGCGCTGCCGCTCGTCTTCCTGCTCATCGAGGCGCACGGCGCAGGTGTCTCCGATATAAGCCGCCTCGTCTTCAGGCCGCTGACCGGCACGCTGCTGTGGAACACCGTCCGGCTCACCGTCGTGGTAACGCTGGCATGCGCGGTGATCGGGACCGCCGCCGCCTGGTGCGTCGAGCGGACCGACCTGCCGGGCCGCCGGGCCTGGGCGGTGCTCGTGGTGGTGCCGCTCGCGATCCC
>JBOHCG010000450.1:0-6612 GCA_050698735.1 Streptosporangiaceae bacterium
GCCGAACGCCGCGCACGGCGGGCGGCGCGCCGCTGGTGGCGAGCGGAGGGTCGCGTCCAGGCGCTCGACCGGGCCGCCGCCCTCGCTCGCGGCGAAAAGCCGCACGCCGAGACCCCCGGCCGGGATCGTGCACGCGGGGCGTAAGCACGCGCTGATCCCTCCCGCCTGCCAAGGCTGCCTGGCACGCCGAGGTGCGGGCGGTATGGTCTTGCCGCCGAGCACGAGCGTCCGGGGGATGACGACGACTTCGCCGGACGCCTTGCGGACCGTGAACGAATCCTGGCCGGCCGCCTCCAGGATGCCCAGGACGTCGGCGACTTCCTCGCCGCCGCCCTCGGCCGGCCGACGCCAGCGCAGCACGACCCGCTTCCCGGTGTCCTCCGCGGTCAGCCGCAGCTCAAGCCGGTAGCGCATCGCCTTCACCAGCCGGTGGCGTGGCCTCCGCGCGGGATCCCGGCACATCCCCGCTGTCACGGGCAGCGGCCGCGATGATCGCCGCCGCGGCGACGAACGAGCCGGCCATGACGGCGAACGCGGCCGGGAACCCGGCGGCGCTGATCACCCAGCCGATCACCGCGGTCCACAGCGACCCGACCCCGTAGGAGATCGCGAAGAACACGCCGAACGCCGCCCGCGCCGCGCCATCGCCCGCCAGGTCGGAAAACACGGCCTGCAGCAGCGGCGACTCCGCGTAGGCCAGCACGCCGACGAGCACGCCCACGCCGGCCAGCAGGCCCAGGTCCCGGCCGGCGTAGCCGAACCCGGCCAGGGCGGCCGCGGCGGCAAGGTAGGTGACGATCAGGGTCCGCACCCGCCCGAACCGGTCGGCGAGCATGCCGCCGGCCACCGGGCCGGCGATGCTGGCGGCCATGACCAGGGTGAACAGCGTGCCAACCGTCAGCGTCGGCAAATGCAGCCCGCTGCGCAGGTAGGCGGGGATGTAGGTGCTCAGCGTGCCGAGGCCCCGGCCGCCCGCGGCGATGGTCGCCGCGGCCAGCACGGCCGCGACCTGCCGGCGGTGCAGCAGTCGCCACAGCCCGGCCGGCCCTCCTGGCTCCTCTGACTGCCCTGACCGCGCATGCTGCGCAGCGCCGCCATCCTCCCCCCCTGCTCCTGCGGGTCGGCCGTTCGCCTGACCCGGCCTCGGTGCTCGCTCCAGCGGCAGCGCGAGGCGGACCAGCAGGCCGCCCGCCGCCAGCGCGGCGCCCAGCGCCACCAGGGCCCACCGCCATCCCGCGGCTGCCACCACGACCGACAGCAGCAGCGGCACCGCCACGGTGCCGAGGCTGCCGCCCGCGGTGTGCCAGCTCAGCGCCGTGGCCCGCCGACCGGGGAACCGGTCGGACAGGTAGGCGGACCCGACCGGATGCTGCGGCCAGCTCACCACAGCGCCCAGCACCCTGGCCGCCCCGAACACGCCGAACCCCGGGGCGATCGCCCCGAGCGCCGACGCGACGCCCATCGCCACGTCCTGCGCGCTGAGCACGGCGCGGGCGCTGGCCCGGCGGACCAGGCCGGCGGCGGCCTGCAGCAGCCCGCCGAGCAGTCCGGCGGCGGACAGCCACAGCCCCAGCACGGCGTAGGAGACGTGGAACTCGGCGACCACGAACGGGTAGGTCACCGCCAGCCCGGCGACGTAGAAATGCTGAATGCCGTGCGCGACGGTCATCACCGCCAGGGCGCGCCGGTCCTGCGCGCCGCGCGTGATCGGCTGCCGGCCCGGCTCGGTCGCGGTCCCGGCCATCCGCGCGCGTCACCTCCAACATTCTCACGGCGTCGGCCTCGTCCGTCCCGCCAGGCCGTTTTTTACGATTTCACTTTAACAAATTAGGGATTCCCGTCAGCGCGCCGTACCGCGCACACCCGGGATCGGGCATTCCGCGCAGGGACCAAGGCGAGCGGGGGTCTTCGTCATGCGAGGTTCGCAAGCTCCTTGCAAGCAGCGGCGGGCACGATTGCTGATGGCACGCATGGAAGGCCGGAAGGGTGATCTGATGCCAGCAGCAACCACGTTCGTCATCGCCGGCGGCGGCCTGGCCGGGGCCAAGGCCGCCGAGGCGCTGCGCAGCCAGGGCTTCGACGGGCGGATCGTCCTGGCCGCCAGGGAGGAGGTCCGCCCCTACGAGCGGCCGCCGCTATCCAAGGAGTACCTGCAGGGCAAGGCAGGCCGGGACACGATCTTCGTCCATCCCGCGGACTGGTACCAGGCCCACGACGTCGAGTTGCTGCTCGGCACGGAGGTCACCCGGATCGACCGGAGCCGCAGCCAGGTGACCCTGTCCGGCGGCGGGTGCCTCGGGTACGACCGGCTACTGCTGGCCACCGGGTCCACCCCGCGCCGCCTGCGGCTGCCGGGCGCGGACGCAGGGAACATCCTGTACCTGCGCCACGTCGGCGACAGCGACCGGATCCGGGAGACGTTCGCGTCGGCGTCCCGGGTGCTGATCATCGGCGGCGGGTGGATCGGGCTGGAGGTGGCCGCGGCGGCCCGGCTGGCCGGCGTCCAGGTGACTGTGGTGGAGGCGGCGGAACTGCCGCTGCTGCAGGTGCTCGGGCCGCAGGTCGCGCCGGTGTTCGCCGGCCTGCACCGCGAGCACGAGGTCGATCTGCGGCTCGGCGCGCAGGTGGCCGAGATCACCGGAGCCGGCGGGAAGGCGACCGGGGCGCGGCTGGCCGACGGCAGCCGTATCGGCGCCGACGCGGTGATCGTCGGGATCGGCGCCGCCCCGGACACCGGGCTGGCCGAGGCGGCCGGCCTGGAGGTGCGCGACGGGGTGGTGACCGACGCCGCGCTGCAGACTTCCGATCCGCACATCTTCGCGGCCGGGGATATCGCCCGCGCCTTCCATCCGCTGCTGGGCACTCACATCCGGGTGGAGCACTGGGCCAGCGCGCTGCACCAGCCGGAGACCGCGGCGGCGGCCATGGTCGGCCGGGACGCGGCCTACGACCGGGTGCCGTACTTCTACACCGACCAGTACGACCTGGGCATGGAGTACGCCGGCTACGCCGTGCCGGGCGGCTACGACGAAGTGATCTTCCGCGGCGACGTGGCCAAGCGCGAGTTCATCGCGTTCTGGCTGTCGGGCGGCCGGGTGCTCGCCGGGATGAACGTCAACATCTGGGACGTCAACGACGCGATCCAGGACCTGATCCGGTCGGGCCGGCGTACAGATCCGGCCCGGCTCGCCGACCCGGCGGTCCCGCTGGGCGAGGTCCTGGCCGCGGGCTGACCGCCGGACCACGGCCCTGATGCCGGTGAACGGAAGGGAGACTCATCGTGACGAGCCTGGCGGACACCGCGAAGCTGCCTGCCGAGCAGGCACGTTTCCTGCGGGAACTTGCCGCGCAGCTGCGGGCTGACAGCATCCGCTGCAGCACCGCGGCCGGGTCCGGGCACCCGACCTCGGCGATGTCGGCGGCCGACCTGATGGCGGTGCTCCTGGCCCGGCACCTGCGGTATGACTGGGACGACCCCGGCGAGCCCGGCAACGATCACCTGATCTTCTCCAAGGGCCATGCGTCCCCGCTGCTGTACGCGATGTTCAAGGCGGCCGGGACGATCAGCGACGAGGAACTGGTGAGCGGGTTCCGCCGGTTCGGCTCCCGGCTGCAGGGCCACCCGACCCCGGCGCTGCCCTGGGTCGACGTGGCCACCGGGTCGCTGGGCCAGGGCCTGCCCTACGGGGTGGGGATCGCGCTGGCGGGCCGGCGCCTGGACAAGCTGCGCTACCAGGTGTGGGTGTTGTGCGGAGACGGCGAGATGGCCGAGGGATCGATGTGGGAGGCCCTGGACAAGGCCGCCTACTACAGTCTGGGCAACCTGACCGCGATCATCGACGTGAACCGGCTCGGCCAGCGCGGGCCGACCGAGCTGGGATGGGACATGGACGCCTACCGGCGGCGGGTGGAGGCGTTCGGCTGCGCCGCCGCCGTCATCGACGGGCACGACATCGCCCAGATCGACGCGGCGCTGGCCTCCGCCCGGCAGGCCCAGGCGCCCACCGTCGTCCTCGCCAGGACCGTGAAAGGCAAGGGGTTTGCCGAGGTCGAGGACAAGAACGGCTGGCACGGCCGGCCGCTGCCCGCCGACATGGCCCGGCGGGCCGTGGCCGGTCTCGGCGGCGAGCGCCACCTGCGGGTGGCAACGCCGCGACCGGATCGCCGCGAGGCCCGCGCGCGGTCCGCCCCGGGCACGGTCAGCCTGCCCCGCTATGAGGTCGGCGCCAAGGTGGCGACCCGCAAGGCCTACGGGGACGCGCTGGTCGCGCTCGGCGCGCGGCCGGAGGTGGTCGCGCTGGACGGCGAGGTCGGCAACTCCACCTACGCCGGGCAGTTCGCCGCCGCCTACCCGGACCGGTTCTTCGAGATGTTCATCGCCGAGCAGCAGCTCATCGCCGCCGCGGTCGGGCTGGCGGTCCGCGGCTACGTACCGTTCGCGTCCACCTTCGCCGCGTTCTTCAGCCGCGGCTACGACTTCCTGCGCATGGCGGGCATCTCCGGGGCGAACATCAAGCTGTGCGGGTCGCACGCCGGAGTGGAGATCGGCCAGGACGGGCCGTCCCAGATGGCGCTGGAGGACCTCGCCGCGCTGCGCGCGGTCCACGGGTCGACCGTCCTCTACCCGGCCGACGCCACCTCCGCCGCCGCCCTGGTTGCCGAGATGGCCGCCACGCCCGGGATCGTGTACCTGCGTATCACCCGGGGTGCCTGGCCGGTGCTCTACCCCGCCGGCGAGGCATTCGCGGCCGGCGGATGCAAGGTGCTGCGGGCCGCTCGCGGCGATGAGGTCACCCTGATCGGGGCGGGCGTCACCGTGCACCAGTGCCTGCGCGCCGCCGACGAGCTCGCCGCCGAGGGAATCGCGGCCCGGATCATCGACTTGTACTCGGTCAAGCCCCTCGACGTCTGCACGGTGGCCGCCGCGGTCGCCGCCACCAGCGGACGGGCTGTCATCGCCGAGGACCACTACCCCCAAGGCGGGCTCGGCGCCGCGGTGCTCGAGGCGCTCGCCGAGACCGGCCAACTGCTGCGGGTCCGGCACTGCGCGGTGAGCGGCCTGCCCGGCTCCGGGACGCCTGAGGAACTAATGGAGGCCGCCGGAATCTCCGCATCCCGCATCGCCGCCGCCGCCCGCGCGCTGGTCACGGCTTAAGCAACAGTCTTACCAGCCTCCTGCTGGCTGCCGGCGTTCGACGGCCCGCACCCAGAAGGCTGACGGTGATATTCCACGCCGGAGAACTGGTGACCGACGTGGGCGCCTCGGCGACCAGAACCCACAATCTAGGCCGCGTGGCCACGGCGCAGCGAGATGGGCGGCTGGTGGTGCTGGACCGCAGGCTCGGCGATCTCCTGCTCGGGAGTCAGCCGGATCCCGATGTGGTAGTCCTGCACCAGCTTCCACCCCAGGAACCCGGCGCCGATGGTCGCGGCCACCCCGATCACCGAGAGCCCGGCAGGCGCGTTTCCTCTCCAGCGTCACGAAGCTGGACGACCGGACACGCGCCCAGCTGGCCCAGGTTGACCACCGAGACCACGAGGCCGTCGTGGCGGTGGCAGCCGATGGAGCCGTCGCCGGGATCGCGCGTTATGTCCGGCTTCAGCGCTCCTCGGCGGCCGAAGTGGCAGTCGCCGTGGCCGACCGCTGGGGAAGACGGGGAATCGCGAGCCTGCTTCTGCAGCAGATCGCAGTGCGCGCTCACACGGCGGGCATCCGCTCCCTCACCGCGCTGTACCTTGCGTCAAACATCGCCGCCCCGCGACTTCTCAGGCGGCTCGGACCGATGACTACTACCCGGCGGGAGGCGGGGGTCACAGAGGCACGGATCAGCCTGGGGCTAGCGCGCAGTGCAAGCTTCTCGCAAGGTGAAACACGATAATGGCCCGTGAGGTGGCCGTTTCACCTCGCGCCTTCTAGCGACAGAGGCTGCTGCGTTGAGAGTAAGCAAGAGCAACGCCCCGCGGAGCCAGCCGACCGGTCCTGCACCGCAATTTCCTTGACATGGGGGCATGGCATGAGCTGGCCGGACGGACGGTGCTAGCAGGTATGCAGCCGACCGCCTTCGCCTCCCCCGATGAGGTAGCCAACGCGCTGGACCATGCCGGGTACCTGCCAGATGCCGGCATCGCGACAGCCGCGTTCCTCGCCATCCGGATGTCCCGGCCGCTGTTCCTTGAGGGTGATCCCGGTGTCGGCAAGACGTCCCTCGCGCAGGCGCTGGCCGACATCACCGGCGCCCGGCTGGTGCGGTTGCAGTGCTACGAGGGCATCGACGCCAACCAAGCGCTGTATGACTGGGACTTCCCGCGCCAGGTGCTGCACCTTCGTGCCGCAGACGGCTCGGCAGACGCCGCCACGCTTGAAGACTCGCTATACGACAGGCGCTTCCTCATCGCCCGCCCGATAGTGCAGGCACTGGAGAATAGCCCTTCGGTGCTGCTCATCGACGAGATCGACCGTGCCGACGACGAATTCGAAGCGTTCCTGCTGGAGGTCCTGGCGGACAACGCCGTCACCATTCCCGAGCTCGGCACCATCCGCGCCCGGGTCCCGCCGCTGGTCGTGATCACGTCCAACCGGACCCGCGAGGTGCACGACGCGCTCAAGCGCCG
>JBOHCG010000451.1:0-6601 GCA_050698735.1 Streptosporangiaceae bacterium
CAGCGGGCCGGCGGCCGCCGAGGCCAGCGGGCCGGCCGCCGCGGGGCCGACCGCCGGTCGGCAGCCCCGCCCCGTCATCGCGCTCGCCAAGGGACCGGCCTTCACGTTCGGCTATGCCGAGCAGGCCGAGCTCCTTGAGGCGGCCGGATCCCAGATCGCGCCCTTCGACCCGCTGCAGGACGAAGACCTGCCGGAGGGGACGAGCGGGCTGATCCTCGGCGGCGGCTTCCCTGAGGTGCACGCGGCCGCGCTGTCCGCCAACGAGCGCCTGCGCGGGCGGGTAGCCGCGCTCGCCGGCCGGGGCGCCCCGGTCGCGGCCGAATGCGCCGGCCTCCTCTACCTAGCGCGCACGCTGGACGGCCAGCCCATGTGCGGCGTCCTGGACGTGCGGGCCACGATGACGCAGAAGCTGACGCTCGGCTACCGCACCGCCGTGGCCATGACGGATTCAACCCTGGCCCGGGCCGGGGACGAGCTCCGCGGCCACGAGTTTCACCGGACCGTGGCCGTCCCCGCCCACGGCGAGCAGCCCGCCTGGCGGCTCTCCCCGGGAAAACCGGAGGGCCACGTCACCGGCAAAGTGACGGCCTCCTACCTGCACACGCACTGGGCCGGCTATCCGCTGGCCGCGGCCAGGTTCGCCGCCGCCTGCCGCTCGGTGCCCGCCGCGGAGGTACCGGCCCGATGAAACGCCTGATCGGAGTCGGTGTAGGGCCGGGAGATCCGGAACTGGTCACGGTCAAGGCCGTCCGCGTGCTGCGTGAGGCGGACGTCGTCCTGGTCCCCGTGCTGGCCGCCGCGGACCCCGGGAGCCCGGAACCCGGCCGCGCCGAGAGGATCATCCGGGCACACGTCGACGCGAACAGGATCAAGCGCCTGGAGTTCGCGCTGAACGACACCGGCGGCATCACGCCGCGGCGCACGGCCGCCTGGCAGCAGGCGGCCGCCGCGGTGGCCGAGGAGTTCGCCGGGGGAGCGGCGACGATCGCGTTCGGCACCCTCGGCGACCCGAACCTGTACTCGACCTTCAGCTACCTGGCCCAGACAGTCCGCGAGCTGGTCCCCGCCGTCCAGGTGGAAACCGTCCCCGGCATCACCGCCATGCAGGACCTTGCCTCAAGGGCCGGGATCTCGCTGGCCGAGGGCACGGAACCGGTCACGCTCGTCCCGCTCAACGCCGGCACCGGCGCGCTGGACCGGGCGCTGGCCCACGGCGGGACCGTGGTCGGCTACAAGGTCGGCGCCGCCGCCAGCCCGGCGCCCGCCGTCCTCCGCGATCGCCTGCAAGCGGTCGGCCGCCTGGACGACGCCGTGATCGGCGCCCGCCTAGGCCTGCCCGGCGAACTGATCGCCCCCGCCGCCGACGTCCTCGCCCCAGGCCGGGACGCCGCCGAGTCCCTCGCCCCCGCCGCCGAGGCCCTCGCCCCCGCCGCCGACGTCCTCACCCCCGCTCCGGCCGCCAGTGCCCTGGCCACCCCCGCCCCCGACCTCCCCTACCTCTCCACCCTCATCGCCCCCGCGCACCGCAGCGCCCGCGGCGGCTCCCTGGCCCGCGAGCCGGAGTCCAGCCGGCACGTTGTGACATCGAGCCGGTCCCAGCCGGCACGTTGTGACATCGAGCCGGCGCAGCCCGAGGCGCAAGCCGAAGCGCCAACCGGCAAGGTGACCTTTGTCGGCGCGGGTCCCGGCGCCCCCGACCTGCTGACCGAGCGGGGTGCGAACGCCATCGCCGCCGCCGACGTAGTCATCTGGGCGTCCAGCCTGGTCCACCCGGCCGTGCTCGGGCACGCGCGCGCGGACGCCGAGATCGTGGACTCCGCGCGGCTGCCGATGGAGGGCGTGCTGCCCTACTACCAGCGGGCCGCCCGCGAAAAACTGCAGGTGGCCCGCGTGCACTCCGGTGACCCCTCGCTGTGGGGCGCCGTCCAGGAGCAGTTCGACCGGTGCGCCGAGCTGGGCCTGGACACCGAGATCGTGCCCGGAGTATCCAGCTTCACCGCGGTGGCGGCGCGGATCGGGCGCGAGCTGACCATCCCCGAGGTGGCCCAGTCGGTGATCCTGACCAGGCTCGGCGGCGGCAAGACCCCGATGCCGCCGCGCGAGCGGGTGGCCGAATTCGCCCGCCATCAGGCAACGATGGCGCTGTTCCTCTCGGCGGCACGTTCCGGCCAGCTGCAGGACGAACTGCTGTCCGGCGGTTACCCGCCGGACACGCCGTGCGTCGTCGCCTCCCAGGTGACCTGGCCGGACGAGCTCATCCTGCGCTGCGCGCTCGCCGACCTGGCCGCCACGATCAGGGAGCGCAAGCTCTGGAAGCACACGCTGGTGCTGGTCGGGCCCGCGCTCGCCGCCGGCGGCAGCCGTTCCCGCCTGTACCACCCGGGCCACTTCCACGGCTACCGCCGCGCCGACCGTCAGGCCAGGCAGCAGCTCCGCGGGACCACGCAATGACCTCCGCCGTCACCGTGATCGGCTGCGACACCCGCCCGCCTGCCCCCGAGGCGCTAGCGGCCCTCGCCAAGGCGGACTGGGTCGTCGGCGCCTCCCGGTACCTGGACAGCGCGCCGATCCCGCCGAACGCCGGACGCCACCCCATCAAGCACCTCGACGATGCCCTCGACGCCGTCGAGCAGCACCCGGGCCGGGTGGCCGTGCTGGCCTCCGGCGACCCGGGCTTCTTCGGCATCGTCCGTGCCCTGCGCGCCCGCGGCCTCAGGCCGGCGGTCATCCCGGCTGTATCATCGGTCGCGCTCGCGTTCGCCCGCCTCGGCCTGGACTGGGACGATGCCCTGGTCCTCTCCGCCCACGGCCGCGACCCGCGCCGCGCCCTGGCCGCCGCCCTCGCCCACCCCAAGGCCGTCATCCTGACCGCCCCCGCCAACGTCACCCAGCTAGCCGCCGACCTGCTCACCGCCGGCAAAAGGGTCTACCTAGCCGAGCGCCTGGGCACCCCCGAGGAAAAGGTCACCGACCTATCCGCCGACCCGTCCAGCTGCCTCTCCGGCCCCCACCGCCCTCTCGCCGACCCCAACCTCCTCATCTCCCTGGACCTAGACCCCCTAGCCTCCCCAGGCGCCCTCACGGCCGCACCGGCCTCGTCTGTCCCGGACGCCGCAGCCGTCCCGTCAACCCCGCGCTGGCTGGCCGGCCATCAGGGCGGCCCGGCCGCCTGGGCGCTGCCAGAAACGGCCTTCGAGCACCGCGACTCGATGATCACCAAGGCGGAGGTCCGCGCGCTCGTGCTTGCCCGGCTGGGCCCTGCCCCCGGCCGGACCATCTGGGACGTCGGCGCGGGCTCCGGCTCGGTAGCGGTTGAGTGCGCGCGCTTCGGCGCCTGGGTGATCGCCGTCGAGGCCGACCCAGCCCAGTGCGCCCGCATCCGCAACAACGCCACCAATCACGGCGTCCGCCTGCAAGTCCTCCACGGCCGCGCCCCCGAAGCGCTGGCCGGCCTGCCCACCGCCGACGCTGTCTTCGTCGGCGGCGGTGACGCCGCGGTGCTCGCCGCCGCCGTCCGCGCCGCCTCCCCGGCCCGCGTGGTCGTCACGCTGGCCGCGATCCACCGAGTCGCCGAGACCGCCAACATCCTCACGGACCTCGGCTACGCCCCAGAAGGCGTCCAGCTCCAGTCCAACCGCCTCACCCCGCTCCCCACCGGCCCCTTCCGCCTCACCCCCGAGAACCCCATCTTCATCCTCTGGGCGGCAAAGCCATGATCGTGGATCGTTACCCCCCGTATTTCGTCGCTTTGTATCCACGATCCCGGGGACCGAAGCCCAGCCCGCAACGCAGGAGCCAGCCGTGATCGCAGTGGTTGCTGTGACCAAGGCGGGCCGCCTAGCCGCGCACGCCCTGACAACGCAATGGCCGGACGCGCGCGCCTACGACGGCCCGGCGGCCGAAGCTCTCCCGCGCGCGTTCGGCGAGTGCGACGCGATCGTCTGCTTCCTGGCCGTCGGCGCAACCGTCCGCCTGATCGCCCCGCTGCTCGGCTCCAAGGCAAACGATCCCGGCATCGTCTGCGTCGACGAGGCGCTGCGCTACGCGGTCCCCGTCCTCGGCGCGCACGCGGGCGGCGCCAACGACCTGGCCCGGCGCGTACAAGACGCACTCGGCGCCGAGCCGGTGATCACCACGGCCAGCGATGCGGCCGGGTCCGCCGCGCTCGATGAGTTCGGCGCGGACCTGGGCTTCCGCATCGAGCCCGGCAGCGATCTTGCCGCCGTCGGCGCGGCGATCCTGTCCGGCGAGCGCGTCACGTTTACCGCCGACGCGCAGTGGCCGTTGCCCCCGCTCCCGCCGAACGTGGCGCCCACCGAAGAACCCGCTCCGGCCGGGCCCGCGATCATCGTGACCGACCGCGCAGGTAACAAGGCAGATTTTCCCGAACGAGCCGTGGTTTACCGTCCCCCCACCCTGATCGTGGGCATGGGTGCCTCCCGCGGCGTCCCGGCCGGCGAGGCAGGCGAGCTCATCGACGAGACGCTGGCTGACCTGGGCCTGTCACCACTATCAGTTCGGTATATAGCGACGGCGGATGTGAAGTCGGACGAGCACGGTTTGCAGGCGGCAGCGGCCGAACGCGGCTGGCGCGTCGTCACCTACCCCGCCGGCCTTCTCGCCGCCGTCCCCGTCCCGAATCCGAGCGAGGTCGTCCTGCGCGCCGTAGGCACGCCAAGCGTCGCGGAGGCCGCGGCCCTGGCCAACCCCGCCGCGACCCTCCCGCCCGCCAACCCCGCCGCGACCCTCCCGCCCGCCAACCCCGCCGCGACCCTCCCGCCCGCCAACCCGGACGCGACACTGATAGCCGCGAAGCGGGCGAGCGCGCACGCCACGATCGCGGTGGCCAGGCTCCGGCCGCGGGGCAGGCTGGCGCTGATCGGCATCGGCCCCGGCGCCAGGGATCTGATGACCCCGCGCGCGGTGGCCGAACTGCGCCGCGCCACCGTGGTGGTCGGCCTGGATTCCTACACCGAGCAGGTCGCCGACCTGCTGCGGCCCGGGACCACGGTGCTGGCCAGCGGCCTGGGCGCGGAGCAGGAGCGCGCCGCCGCCGCGGTCGCCGAGGCGAAGGCAGGGCATGCGGTCGCCCTGATCGGCTCGGGCGACGCGGGCGTCTACGCGATGGCCAGCCCCGCGCTCGAACTGGCCGGTCAGGATATCGACGTGACCGTGGTGCCCGGCATTACGGCGGCCCTGGCCGCCGCGGCCGTGCTCGGCGCGCCGCTCGGCCACGATCACGTCATGATCTCGCTGTCCGATCTGCACACGGCCTGGCCGGTCATCGAGCGCAGGATCGCCGCCGCCGCCGAAGCGGACCTGGTGACCTGTTTCTACAACCCGGCCAGCGCCAAACGCACCTGGCAACTCGGCCGCGCCATGCGCCTCCTATCCGCCTGTCGGCCGCCCGCCACGCCGGTCGGCCTGGTCCGGGACGCCACCCGCCCCGGTCAGGCCGCGTCGCTGACCACGCTCCGCGACTTCGACCCCGCCCAGGCCGACATGCACACGCTCGTCGTGGTCGGCTCCTCCCGCACCCGAGTACAGGCAGGCCGTATGGTTACACCCCGCGACTACCGCTGGGCAAGGCAGCAGCAAGAGAGCACAAGCGAGGTGACGCCGTGAACGAGGTTCATCCCATCGAGGCCGAGTCGTACCGCATCCTGCGGTCCCGGGCCGACCTGAGCGAACTGCCGCCGCTCAGCCGGGCCGTGACCGAACGAATTATCCATGCGACGGCTGATTTCGACTATATCACCGATCTGATTTGCGACGAAGATGCGCTCGCCCTCGGCGTGGCGGCCCTGCGGCGCGGCGCGGCAGTCGTCGCGGACGTGGCGATGGTCGCGGCGGGGATCACCGGCTACCCGGTGATCTGCAAGATCGCCGACTCGCTGTCCGCCAGGCTGGCGAGGACCACCGGCATTACGGTCAGCGCGGCCGCGGCCAGGCTGGCCTTCGGCCAGGCCGGACCGGGCGCGATCTGGCTGGTAGGCTGCGCGCCGACCGCGCTCAGCGAACTCATCAGCCGGGAGGTCGAGCCCGCCCTGGTCGTCGGCGTCCCGGTCGGATTCGTCGGCGCCGCCGCGGCCAAGCAGGAACTGCGCCTGTCCGGCCTGCCCGCGCTGACCAATGTCTCGGAGAAGGGCGGCTCGGCGGTGGCGGTGGCCGCCTTCAATGCCCTGCTCCGGGTGGCCAGGCCCCCGGCAGCCGACACCGCCAGCGACGCGCAGGTACCAGCCCGATGAGGCCCCCGTTGCTGCTGGCCGCGCACGGCACCCGCGATCCGGCGGGGGTCGCGGCCTTCGCCGCGCTGGCAGACCGGGTCGGCGCGCTCGCCGCCGCGGCAGGCACACAAGCCGCCGGCGGCTTCATCGAGCTGTCATCCCCGCCGGTACGCGACGCCGTAGCCGCTCTCGCGCCGGCCGCCCGGGCGGCAGCAGCGGACGGCGGCACGCGGATCGTCGCCGTGCCGCTGATGCTGTCCGCGGCCGGCCATGCCAAGGGCGACATCCCCGCCGCCCTGGCCAGGGAGCGCGCCCGCCACCCGGGCCTGGAATGGCTGTACGCGCGCCCCCTCGGCCCGCACCCGGTGCTCATC
>JBOHCG010000452.1:0-6598 GCA_050698735.1 Streptosporangiaceae bacterium
TGCAGGCGGTCGCCGGGGCCGAAGAACGTGCCGGGACGGATGATGACCGCGGGCAGCTGATCCTCGATGATCATCCGCTGGACGGCCAGGTCGCCTGCGGCCTTGGTGACCGCGTAGGGCTCGCCGAACGGCCGCAGCAGGAAATCCTCGCGGGCAGGCCGGCCCAGGTCCATCCCGTAGACGGTCCAGGAGCTGACGTGCACGAGCCGGGCGACACCTTCGGCCAGCGCTGCCCGGCACACGTTCTCGGTGCCGGTCACGTTGACGGCCCGGTAGTCCGCCATCGGCCGCCAGACTCCCATCATGCCGGCCAGGTGCAGCACCGCCCGCACCCCGTGCATCGGCGCCGTCAGGGTCTCCGGCCGCCGGATATCACCCCGGTACACCGTGACGCCGTGCTCGTCGAGCCAGCGGGTGTCCTCGGCCTGCAGGGCCAGGACGCGGACGCTCTCGCCCTGGTCCTGCAGCGCGGTGACGAGATGGCGGCCGAGCAGGCCATTTCCGCCGGTGATCAGGACGTCCATGTCGCTGTTTCCTCCTCCCGGATCGGCGGCCAATGGCGCCGTTGGTGCACTACGTCTGCCATGCCAGGGAACATCTGTACCCGCACCTCCTCGGCGTCAGGGCCGGCCCCGGGCAGGCGCACCGGCCCCGAGTGGCCGCCCCGCCGGTACCACTCAGCCGCGAGGTGTATGCCCTCGCGCAAGCCCACCGCGGGCTGGAAGCCCAGTTCGCGCTGGGCCTTCGCGATCGCATACCGGTTATCGGTGCCGAAGAACGCTGCGCCGAGCCGGGTGACCAGCGGCCGCCGCCGGGACGCGGTGGCCGTCGCGAAGCGCTCGGCGAGGTAGCCAGCGGCGTAGAGAGCCCGGTAGGGAACGTGGACCCGGGGCGGGCTGGCGCCCGTGGCCCGGGCGATCTCCCCGAGCAACTGCTGCTGGGTGAGCGGCCGGTCGCTGGTGATGTTGAAGGCCCGGCCGACGGCGCCGGGATGGTCGAGCGCGAGCAGCAACCCCTGCACGGCGTCGGCGACGTAGACGAACGGCATCGCGTTGCCGCCCCGGCCGACGATGATGCTCCGGCCCGCCCGCAGCTGGTCGGCCATCCGGCCGAAGTGCAGGTGATCGCCGGGACCGAAGATCTGGTCCGGCCGGATGATGACGGCCGGCAGGTGCTCCTGCGCGATCATCCGCTGCACCAGTCGGTCGGCCGCCGCCTTGGTGACGGGATAGGGATCGGGGAACGGCGCCAGCGGGAAGGTCTCGTCGGCCGGCCGGCCGAGGGCCATCCCGTAGATGCTCGACGAGCTCATGTGAACGAGCCGACGGACCCCCGCCGCGAGCGCGGCCCAGCACACGTTCTGGGTGCCGGTCACGTTGACCGCGTGATAGTCCCGCAGCGAGCGCCAGACGTCCATCATCGCGGCCAGGTGGAGCACCGTGTCCATGCCACGGACGGCCGCAGCGACGGCCTCCGGCTGGCGCACATCACCCCGGCAGACCGCGACGCCGCGCTCGTCGAGCCACCGCGTGTCCTCCCCCGGCAGCGCGAGCACGCGCACCGTGTCACCCCGGTCCTGCAACGCAGCCACCAGGTGCCGCCCCACGAAGCCATTGCCGCCGGTGACCAGCACGCTGCTCATGACGCCACCGCCACTTTCTGCGCCACCCGGTGGTCATCCAGGTACCACCTGACACTGAGCCGGATGCCGTCCGCGAGGCCCACCCGCGGCGAGAAGCCGAGCTCGTGCCGGGCCCGGCTGATGACGAAGCGGTTATCACCGCCCAGCAGCCGGACGCCGTACCGGGTAACTGGCGGCGGCTGCCGCCTGCCGGTCACCCGCCCGACCGCCTCCGCGCAGGCGCCGGCCAGCACCGCCAGCCGGTACGGGATCCGCCTGGTCGGCGCGGGGACGCCCAGGTAGGCCGCGATCGTCGCGAGGAAATCCCGCTGCGTCACCGGCTCGTCGTTGACCAGCAGGTAGGAACGGCCTTCCGCACCGGCCGCCGCGCCCGCCAGCAGGACCCCCTCCGCGGCATCGCGGGCATAGACCAGTGGCAGATGATTCGTGCCGGGCCCGAACATGATCATCTGACCCCGCTCGATCATCCCCGCGAAACGCGCGAAGCTCGCGCTGTCTCCTGGCCCGTAGATCCAGCCCGGGCGCACGATCGTCACCGGCGCGCCCTCGTCCCGGATCAGGCGCTCCAGGAGCCGCTCGCCGGCCACCTTCGACCGGCTGTAGGGGTTGGGCTCCGCGCGCAACGGCGCGTCCTCATCGGCCTGGCCGCCGACGTCGTTCCCGTGCACGGTGATCGAGCTGACGTGCACGATGCGACTCACGCCTGCGGCCATGGCGGCTCGCACCAGGGTCTCCAGGCCGCGCACGTTCGTCCGCTCGTACTCAGCCGCCGGGCCCCAGGGACCGGTCCGGGCTGCGCAGTGCAGCACCTGGTCCACCCCCTGCAGCGCGGCCCCGATCGCGGCGCGATCGCTGATGTCGGCGGTATGAATGTCGGCTCCCGCCGCGGCCAGCCGCCCGCCGCTGTCGTCCGGGCCGATGAGCGCCCGGGGCCGCTCGTCCCGCGCCAGCAGCAGATCGACCACATGGCCGCCGAGGAAGCCCGCGGCTCCCGTTACCAGCACCGTCATACGTCTTCCAGCTCCTTTCGCTGCAGCGAAGCCCACTCGCCTCGCTCGTGCGCTTCCGGTTCCGCCTGCGCTTCCGGTTCCGCCTGTGCTTCCGGCTCCCCGTGCTCCCGGACCTGGCGCAGCGTGCTGCGCACGGTCAGCCCCATCGCGCTCAGGCACGCCAGGCCGGTGCACGTCATGAGCAGCGCGGTCCAGGGATGGGAGAACAGGAACATCGCGCCGACGCCGGAGCGGCTGATGCCGAACGAACCGGAGAAGATCAGCAGCCCGATGAGCTCATTGCTGCCCACCTGGCCCGGCGGCGACGGCAGGATGAAGGCCAGGTTGAAGAACGTGTACCCGTACAGGACGACCGGCACCGGCACGACCACCCCGACGGCCCGGAACGCGAGCAGGCAGAACAGCGCGTCCAGGCCGAGGGCGATCATGGTGTACACCGCGGCGGCGAGCAGCTGGCGGGGCCGCCGGAAGAGCGCCAGCAGCGTGTCGACGAACTGGACGATGAACGCCGCGGCCCGCTCCTGGGCACCCTTGGGCAGCAGCGCCGCGGCCGGCCGGGTGAGCAGCGCCAGGGCCCGCTCCCGCCGCCACACCGCCAGCGCGAGCACCCCGGCGCCGAAGCCGACGACCGCCAGGGTCAACAGCAGCAGCACCCAGAGCGGGTCGCTCAGGCGCAGCGGGACGAATGGCAGGACGGCCAGCAGGGCGACCACCGGCAGCAGGTCCATGGCCTTGTCCATGCCCACCGCGGGCAGCGAGCGGCTGACCGGGATGCCGTCCGTCCGCCGCAGCAGCAGGCTCATGGCGAGCTCACCGCCGCGGATCGGGAGCAGCCAGTTCACGAAAATGGCGACCTGGTAGATGGCGACCGCGCGGCGGATGCTGACCTGGCACGGCCGCAGCAGGCAGCGCCAGCGGAGGCCGCGCACCACGTACGCGCCCAGGAACGCGGCTCCGCATAGCAACGCGAAACCGATCTCCAGGTGCTGCAGCCGCTGGTAGACCGCGCCCACGTTGACCAGGCGCAGGAAGGCGATGGCCAGGGCCGCCCCGGCGGCCAGTCCGGCCGCGGTGCGCAGGGTGACGGTTCGGACTTGGGCCGCCCGGCCGCGCGGCGCCGACGCTAGGTCCATGGCGACGGCTCCCTCCCGCGGGCATGGGCATCCTGATGGCAGCCGCGGCACAACGAGGTCAGGTTCTGGGTCGCGTAGGAGGGCAGCAGCAACGGCTGGCGCCGGACGTGAGCGTCCATGGTCGGTGCGCCACATGCCTGGCAACAGAACCCGTCGCGCTCCAGGGCGGCCGCGCGCGCCCGGTGCATGCGCGCCTTATGTTGCGCGTCTAGGGCGACGTGCAGGCCCATGCCCATGGCCACAGGCAGCAGCCACGGCCAGCCGAACCCGGCGGCCAGGACGGCGAGCAGCGCGGCCGGCGAGTGCAGCGCCCGCGTGCCCGGATGCTGCGGCGGGTGCGCCTCGTTGAAGAAGCGGACCGCCGCCACCGGGTTCAGCCGCCGGTGCCGCAGGCAGAACCAGGCGTAGTGGTCGGCGTCGATGAGCACGCCCCCCGCGACCAGGCCCAGCGCGTCCCGTCCGGCCCACGGTCGGAGCAGCGCCGCGCCCGCCGCGGACAGCACGATGTGATCCCGGACTCGCATCAGCTGCTCCCTCCTGCCACCCTGGTTCAGGACGCCGTGCTTGGCGTGAGGAAGCCCTGCTGCCGGTACCACGCCATGGCCGCGGCGGTGCCGGCCGGCAGGTCCGTCACGGCCGCGAAGCCGAGCAGGCGCTGGGCCTTCGTGACGTCGTACACCCGGCTGTGGGTCAGGAAATCGAGCCGGCTGCGGGTCAGCGGGGCGGACCGGCGGAGATCGGACGGCAGCCGGTCACCGACCGCCGCTAGCGCCTGGGCGGCCAGCATCGGGATGTGCCCGGCCGGCAGCCGGGTCCCCCCGGCCTGGGCGATGGCGCTGGCCAGCCCGTCCAGCGGCACCGGCTCCCGGCCCGCGAAATGGAAACACTCGCCGGCCGCGCTGGCCTGCTGGCCGCACCGCACCAGCGCGTCGGTCATGTCGTCGATGTAGATCGGGTGCAGCCAGACCTTCCGCCGGCCGATGGGCCGGAACCGGCGGCGCAACACCGCCCGGAAGAACGGGAGCAGGTGCAGGTCACCCGGCCCGTATACGAGCCCGGGCCGGGCGATGACGGCCGGCAGGCCGGCCTGCTGCGCCTCGCGGACCGCCTGCTCGGCTTCGGCCTTGGTCGCCTCGTAGACGTTGGTCGGCCGGATCGGGGCCTGCTCGTCGGCGGGCTGGTCCCCGGTCACGCCGAGCACCCCGGTGGTGCTGCAGTGCACGAACCGCTGCGGGCGGGATCCGTTCGTGCAGCAGGCCAGCAGCAGTTTCGTGCCCGTCACGTGCGTCCGCCGGTATTCCGAGGCCGGGACGCCGGGCTGGAACAGCCGGCCTGCCAGGTGGTAGACGACCTCGGCGCCGTCCACGGCCGCGCCGACCGCGGCGCGGTCGGTGATGTCGCCGGTGACGACCTCGGCGCCCCGGCCGGCCAGGGACGCCGCCTTGACTGGCGAGCGCGCCAGCACCCGCACCCGGGTGCCGTCGCCGAGCAGCCGGTCCACCAGGCTCGAGCCAAGGAAGCCGGTGGCCCCGGTGACCAGGACTGTCCCGGCCGGCTCTGTCTTTGCAGGCTCGGCCCGGCCGGGGCGATGGCTCATGCTGGCTCCCGGCTGGCTGGCTGGCGCTTCCTGGCCGAGGCGCGGGACCAGGTCACGTCCGCCGCGACCTTGGTGACCGTGCGCCCGTGCATCAGCATGTTGGTGTAGGCGGCGTTCGCCAGCGGGCAGTAGCACTCGCCGGCCTTGATGCTCCGCCGCAGCTCGCTGGCCCGTCCAGTTCTCCACACGGAGCCGAAGTCGTAGTCGTGCTCGCGCAGGTTGCCCATGGACTGGGCCCGGATGCAACAGGTCCAGACATCGCCGTTGGGGGCAATCTGCGCTGAGGCCACGCCGGCCATGCAGGGAATCACCTGCCGGTGCTCGCGCAGCGTCCGCTTCACCAGGTCGTAGTACTGGCGCCGGAATGCCTGGGTCACCCCGGCGACGCCGGTCAGGTGCTGCTCCCGCATGCTGTCCAGCAGCGCGTCGATGGCGACGGTGTAATTGCCGGCGGTGGGCGTGATCCCGATCCCGACGGTGTCGAGCTCGACCCGCTCCTCGGCGATCTCGGTGATGTAGGAATCGGGCTTGAGCTCACGCTGCACGTACTCGCACAGCTGCGGGAAGTCTGTGACGTTGAAGTTCGAGATGACCGTGTGGATCCCGAGCGTCAGGTGCTGGTACTGCTTTTTGAGGTCCTTGAGGGCCGCCCACGTGGCCATCGCGTGGGTCCAGTTGTTCCGCACCCCGCGGATCTCGTCGTGCCGGGTGCCCACGCCATCGAGGGAGAGGTTGATGATCACCTCTGACTTGGGCGCTGCCTGCAGCACGCGTTCGATGCGGCCGGGGATGACCTTGTGCTGGATCCCGTTCGTGGGGATGTTGATGATCCCGGGGCGGCAGTGCCGGTACGCGCTTTCCACCATGTCGGGCAGGTCCTTGCGCAGCGTCGGCTCCCCGCCGCTGAACGTGAACCAGTACGGCGACCGGCCTAGCGACTCGAAGACGCGATCCCATTCCTCCAGGACCAGGTCATCGTTGGGCAGCAGCCATACGTTGCAGGTCTTGCACCGCGAATTGCAGCGATAGCTGACGCTCACGGTGATGTTGACCGGCAGTGCCATCACCCGTCCGGTCGCGTACGACGCCTTCAGCAGGGGGATCTCGGGCAGAACTTTCGTCAATGCCACCGGAAGCACACCTCCTAGCCGGCGACCGGCGTGGCCGGCCCGGCTTCGAGTACGGGTATCGGTAGTGACCGGGCCAGCGGCGGCCC
>JBOHCG010000453.1:0-6579 GCA_050698735.1 Streptosporangiaceae bacterium
TACGTAGCGCTTAGCGGGGGGTCGGGTTGAGCCCAGCACCACTATGTGTAGGAGGGTCCCCGAGGGGCGAGTCGCACCTTACGTACATGATCGATATCGCCCTGACCGCGGAGTTCGTGATTACTGCTGGCGGTGTGCGGTGACCGGGGCAGTCCAGCTAGGGTGCTGCTCCGGATTCTCCTGAAGGCCTACGACTCACTCAACAGCACTGACAGCCTCGGGGGGAGGTACCGCGTGAAGGGCTTGGGGCGATAAAATGCGGAGGCGCCCGGCGATCACGGCCGCGCTGTCGGCGGCCAGCGACCTCGTGGGCTGCCCCTCGGGTCGGTGATCCAGTGCCACGTGAGCCAGAGTTCGCGCGAGCGCAGCGGAACGTGACCGACGGCTGCACTGTCTTACCGACTCGAGCCTCGTCGGGCGACATGCGTCCAGTGCAGTGTGGACATTCCGGACGGGACGGGGGGAGACTCGGGATATGACGGCTGGCCAGCACGACGCGTCTGCGAGTGCGGTCGGCTACCTGTACCAGGTGAACTGGGCACTGGTCGAACTGCTGGAGCGCGCGCCGGAGAGGCCTGATCAGGCGATCAGCCTGGAGACCCATGATGACGTGGCGTGGGAGGAGTCCGGCTCGCCGGTGGACCTGCTGCAGACCAAGCACCACGTGGGCGTCTCGACTGGGCTGGGCGATAAGGCCACCGACATGTGGAAGACGCTGTTGGTGTGGATGAACACCGCGCGGCCGGCCGACCCGCAGGGACCCGCGCTCTTCCTTGTCACTACCTCGGTCGCCCAGCCGGGCACGGCGGCACACGCCCTGCGCCGGGACGTGCGGGACACAGCGGCGGCTGTCGCCAAGCTCACGGAAGCAGCACAGGCCTCGACTGCCGAGAACACCAAGATCGCGAGGGACCGGTTTTTGCGGCTCACCGAGGCGGAACGGCAGGTCTTCATCGCCCGGGTCGTCGTGGCCGACGGGGCGCCGGGTGCGGATGACCTAGAGGCGAAGCTGGCCCGGGTTCTGTGGCACGTGCTGCCCGTCAGCCATCAGGACACATTCTTGTCCCTGGTGTGGCGGTGGTGGGCCGGAGTGGCGCTGGACATGCTGCGCGGCCACCGAGCAATGGTGAGTGCGCGCGATGCGCACGCCGCGATCTCCCACCTGCGCGACCAGTTCAGCGAGGATAACCTGCCCACTACGGTCGAGCTGGCGGATGTTGATGAGGTGTCCGTCATCGAAGCGCACGGGGAGAAGGTGTTCGTCCACCAGATGCGCTGGGTGGAGTACAACGAGACCAACCTCCGCAGGGCGATCATCGACTACTACCGTGCGGTCACTCAGGCGACCCGGTGGCTGACCGAGGACCTGATCGGCCTGCATGAGCTGGAGAAGTTCGAAGACAACCTCAAGGACGAGTGGGAGCGGGTCTTCGCCGACATGGTCGAGGACTTGGGAATCGGCGCCGACGAGGCCGCGAAGGTCGCCGCGGGCAAGACACTGCTCCGGACGCTGCGGGACTCCACCGCCGTCAATGTCCGCCCGCAGTACAACGAGCCGTTCTTCGCCCGGGGCCGTCGGCACCACCTAGCCGACAGCGGGGACATTGGCTGGCACCCTGACTTCCAGTCCCGGCTGGAGGTCCTGCTCAGCGTAACCTCGCCGTCCGCGGCAGCGGAGGGGGAATGAGAGCGTGGGCTGACCGGCCCGCCGAGGCAGCCGCCCTGTTGAATCCCGCGCTGCTCGCGGCCATCTCCGCGGCCGCCGCCTCGCAGTACGAGCGGGCCTCACGCCAGGCCATGCCGTGGCCTCTGACATTCCTGGTAGCGCCACTCGTCCTGCACCGCGGAACCCGCGAGGCGCTGCCCCGGGACACCCGGACACACCTGCCCGCATGGGTCGCCGGCAATCCGGTGATACGGGCAGGCCTCCCCCGGCGAGCGCAGGAGCTGACAGGGCTGGTCCGCGAGGGACTGCGGTTCGGCATGACCCACGGCGTGCTGGAGGTGACTGGGGACGGCCGGATCCACAGCTCGCTCCCCTTTGCGCGCCCTATCGAGGGTGGCGACACGGCCGAGATCATCCGGTCGGCCGGGCTCGTTGGCCGGTGGTTCACCAAGGCAGATCAGCCAGCGACCATCTTCGTGCTCTTGGGTGTGGCACCCTGATCCGGTGCAGCTGCTTTCCATCACCCTCTACAGCCACGACGGGCGGACCCGCACGGTCGAGTTCCTCCCCGGCCAGCTGAACATCGTGACCGGCGAGTCCCGCACCGGCAAGGGTGCCCTGCTGACCATCGCGGACTACTGCCTCGGCCGCGACAGCATGCAGGTGCCCGCCGGGCCGATCACTGATACCGTCGCCTGGTACGCCACCACGTGGCAGCTGGAGAACGGGCAGGCCTTCGCAGCCCGGCCCGCCCCTGCGCCGGGCAAAGCTACGACCCAGCAGGCCATGCTCGAGTTCGGGTCCGACCTGCAGGCCCCGCTGCTAAGCGCCCTGAAAGTCAACGCCGACTCCCGCGGACTCCGCACGGAGATCGGTCGCCGGATCGGGATCGAGGAGAACATCACTGACCCCGACCCCAGGACAGGACGACAGCCACTGGAGGCCACCCTCGCACACGCGGCCCTGCTCTGCCTGCAGGGCCAGGGCGAGATCGCCAGCCCCACCGCGCTGTTCCACCGGCAGGGCGAGCGCGGCATCGCGGACGCGTTGCGCGATACCATCCCCTACTTCCTCGGCGCCGTGCCCCGCAACCAGGCACTTAAGCGTGCCCAGCTACGAGCCGCCCGGCTGGCCCAGCAGCGCGCCGACGCCGCCCTGCGAGCCGCTGAGCTCGCCGCCCAGACCATCGACGTGGAGCTCCGCGCGCTGCACCAGGAAGCCCGCGCCGCCGGGCTCGTCCCCGACGAGAACATCACCGACCGCGCCGTCCTCGTCCGGACCCTCCAGGGCGCCCGTACCGCCCGCAGGCCGGACCACCAGCCCCTCAGTAGCGGCGACCCTGCCCGCCAGGACCGATACCTCGCGCTGCAACGCCAGAGCCGGGAACTGCACCGCGACCTGCAGCAGGTCCTATCCGACCGGGCGCTCCTCCTCGACCAGCGAAACGAAGAATCCGACTACGAGCAGGCCCTGCAACTCCAGGCAGGGCGCCTGGCCAGCCTCGGCCTGTTCGACTTCGCTGCGCCTGACGGCATCGGCGCGCCCCCGTGCCCGGCGTGCGGGCAAGCCACTCCCGACGCCGATCCGACCGCGGCCGCCCTGCGCTCGGGCCTGGACCAGCTGCGTAACCAGCTTGAGGGCCTGACCGCCGCACGGCCCTCCCAGCGGGGTGCCCTCACCGCCCTCGACACCCGGGCGGCAGCTCTGCGCGAGGAACTGGCCGCCGCCCAGGCCGCGCTCAACGCCCTGCAAGCGGCCGACCGCATCACCGAGATCGCCGAAGCCGACGGCTGGGACTTCACCCGCGGCCGAATCGACGCGACCCTGGCCCGAGTCCCCGCCACCGACGACACCGAGCTCCAGCGGCTCCGAGGCAACGCCGGCCGCGCGGCCGCGACCGTCGAGGCACTCGAAGCCGAGCTCAGCGACGATGACGACCGCGAGCAGCTCACCTCACGGCTCCTGATGGTCGGCCGAGACATGACCACCTACGCCGACCAGCTCCGCCTAGAGCACAGCGAGGGCAGCGTCCGCCTCGACCTGGCCAGGCTCACCGTCGTCGCGGACACCGAGCGCGGCCCGATCCCCCTAGAGCGGATCGGTAGCGCCGCCAACTGGATCGGCTACCACCTCGCCACGCACCTCGCCCTGCACCGGTACTTCACCCGGCAGGGGCGGCCCGTGCCCCGATTCCTCCTGCTCGACCAGCCAACCCAGGCCCACTACCCTTCCGAAGTCTCCCTCCAGAGCGGCATCCCCGACAGCGACGCCGACCGCGCCGCCGTCAACAGCCTCTTCCGGCTGCTGTACGACGTCGCCGCGGAGCTTGCGCCGCAGTTCCAGATCATCGTGTGCGACCACGCCAACCTGCCCCAGCAGTGGTTCCAGGACTCCGTCGTCCACAACTGGCGCGACGGCCGCAAGCTAATCCCCCAGGAATGGCTAAGCTAGGCGGGCTGGCTGGCCCGCAGCAGTGCGTCCGGGTTCGCGTCGGCCACGATCAATCGGCGTCTGGCGGTGATCTCGGGCTTGTTCGCGTTCCAGTCGATGCGCGACCCGGACGTGGTTAAGCGGATGCCGGAGGGTCCGGCCCCTGCGAAACGGCGCACGCCGCGCACGGCGGACACCATTCGCGGTGTACGTGCTCGAGGAGCAGCTGCTCCCGGAGGTCGACTCCTGGCTGGCCCGCAAGCTCGACCCAGTCGCTTTCACCGCAGCCCGTCCGCGAGTACGAGTCACAACGACCCGAGCCGCAGTCAGACGAGGACGCGCGGCAGGAGATCGCCGACTGTGACGCTAAGCTGCGTCAGCACCGCGCCGCCCTCGAAGCGGGCGCCGACCCGGTCATCATCACCAGCTGGATCAGGACGCAGCCCAAGGAGTCGTTACCGTTCCGCGACCTGAACCCGACTTGAACCCCGATGGCCCTGATCTGCGAAAACGAGCACCAGCTGACTCTCCCGGAATCGCATCCAATGGCATACCTGCAGGTCAGCTCATGATCACGGTGTGTCCGCCTTGCCGATGGAGGCAGAACTTCCGCGCCGTCACGCGTTCCCGACGCCTCTCGCCCAGGGGGAACATTCGGCCGCCTAGTCACCCACCGCGACAGCGGGCGGGCCTGACACGCACTAGATCTGCTTGATTCGATCTGTACTGGAACGGTCTCTGCGCGGTCCAGTCCGCTGGCGGCGCGCAGAACGGGATCTTCTGTCGGGCCGGTTATCTTCTGGCGAATGCGGGGCGACGCTCGGCAGGCCAGGCTCAATAAGGGAGCGGTCGTCGGGACCGCCCCCGCCGTCACCGTCCGCCAGTGCCAAGCAGTCTTCAGGCTGCCGCCTGGCCACGCACGTGCGGCAGTATCACAGGTGTCTGCTTGATAGAGGCCACCCGTGGCATGGGCCTCGGGTGCGTATGGGAACACCTCTCAGAGCCGGCTTACAGATGCTCTGCACACTTCTGGAGCAGTCGATCAACGCAGACGCTCGCGGGCATATCGTCAAAGTCCAGTACGTCGGCCACAGCGGCGATCTGTCGGTGCAGAGCATCGTCGGCTTGGTCTCGAAAGTCCGCCAGCCTCTTCACGTAGCGCTTATCCGTCTGCCCCCAAGCGTAGTTGTTAGCCACTTCCCGGAAGTTGGCGCAGCCGAGGATGGGTGGAATGTGATCCAGGATGGCCCGCAGGAGTGCATGGGAAGCGTAGGTATTCCTACGGGTGTAGTTCTGGTTCAGCTCCGCGATCAACTCAAGGAGTTTGGTGACGTTGAACGTGCTCAGCCCGTCCTTGGCCCGGATCGCCTCGACGATCTGCTCATTCACATAGGGAGGAGGTGTTGGCGGGGGTGGCGGTGAAGCGACCACCATCCTCGGCGGCGCGGCCTGCCTTCCCGGCGGTTCCGTGGCAAAGCGATCCGTTACGTCTTCGCACAGGTCAGCGATCATCCAGTCTTCGGGAGTGGCGTAGGTCGGTCCCTTGGCCTTCAGGTTCGCCCGGAAGGCGGGACTTGAGCGCAGAACGGTAGACGGCTGTGCGCTCTGGCTGATGCGGAGCTGCGCGAGGTCTTCGATAGGGATGGTCGTACCGTCGATGACAATCGGCCGACCTTCGCGGCGCGGCGCAAGGAACCTCGATTCCAGTTCGTCTTCGGATAGGTCGAGCTTGACTTGGTCCCTCGCAGGGGCCACCTTGCTCGAAACCCGCACGTGGTGGTACGTGGACGGGGCAGGGCCGTTCACCCGGGGGATAACAGGCCGCCCTTCCGACGCCCACGCCTCCCACGCTTCGATGCAGTCCTCGACCGTCTGGACGTCGCGGAAGCGCCAGATATCTTGTCGGAGCATCACGTACCAGCTGTCTTCGTTGCTACCGCTGGCGCCGAGTCCCCAGTTACCGAGTTGGAGCATCAGGAGCAGCCGCCTGAGGGCGAGCTTGTCGGTGTCAATGAGTCCGAGGTACTGGCCGATCTCCGCCGAGGTGACGCGCGGCATGTCATCACCGCTGCCGGGCTGCGGCTCGTGGGCCATCTCCCGTTCTGCCAGCCAACGCAGGAGCCGGACGAAGCGGTCCGTGTCTTCTGAGCCGCCTCGGCAGGCTTGGATGCCGAGCAGCTTGAGCCGCAACTCGTCGCTCTCGATCGGCCGCAGGCGTCCAGGCTGAGGCGGGACGATCAGGGACTCGGGCAAGCCCTGGAGGATGGCTCCGCTGTCCCAGCCGTGCTCCCGGCGCAATGGCCGGTCGATGGTTATGAACGTCGGCCAGGCGGCGCGCTCGTAAAAGTAGTCATAGACCGCCTGTATCACGGCCTGCTGCTCTGTCGTCAGGGATACGACCTCGGGGTTCACTGGCGACTACCTAGTTCATCGACACCGTCGTCATGGGCTGCATGGTACCGGCGTGGAAGTGTTGTCGGCTT
>JBOHCG010000454.1:0-6569 GCA_050698735.1 Streptosporangiaceae bacterium
GCGCTGCCCGGCGAGGGCGGGCTGTCCGCGGATCACGCCGAGGCCGCGGCCGCGAGGGCGGATTTCGATGCGGCCGCGGCCGCGGCGCTCGGCCCGCCCGGCTGCCCGGACCGCGACGTGTGGCGGCTGATGTACGAGGAGGACCGGCCGGTCGCGGAGGTGGCGAAGCTGATGGGCGTCCCTGAGGGAACCGTGAAGAGCCGCGCCCACCGGGCGCGCCGCCTGCTGCGCGCGGCGCTTGGAGGAATCCGATGAACGATCCGTCGTTGAACGAGCCGATCAGCGGCGAGAGCCGCGGCGTGGCGGGCGACGGCATCGACCTCGACCGCGTGTGGGTGAACGTCGCAGCCGAGGTCTGGCGCCGTCATCCCGGCCGCCCGGAGCGGATGGCGGCGCGGCTGCTGCGATCACCGGGCCTGGCACGCGCACTGTGCACCACGCCCTCGCTGCTGCTGCCCTGGCTGATCGCGTCCGCCGTCGTGCTGGCCGCCGGCACGCTGACCCAGGTGGGCGCGGGCCAGCCGCTGGTATGGCTGATCGCCCCGGCGGTCGCGGCGGTCGGCATCGCCTACTGCTACGGTCCCGGGCTCGACCAGGCGTGGGAGCTGTCCTGCTCCACGCCGGTCAGCGACCGGCTGGTCCTGCTGACCAGGGCCGTCGCGGTGTTCGCGGCGAACGCGGTGCTCGGCCTGATCGCGAGCGCCGCGACCCTCGGCACGCACACGCCGACGGGCGCGGCACAGCTCACCTTCGCCTGGCTGCTGCCGATGACCGCCGCCTGCGCGCTCGCCCTCGCGGTCGCGGCGGCTGCCAGGTCGGCGCTCGTCGGCGCGGTCGCGGGCGTGAGCGCCTGGCTGGTCCTCGTGCTCGCCGTCGATGCGGGCGAACCCTCCAGGCCGGGCGGCGGCCTGGCCGCCACGGCGCTGACCTCCGCCATCACCGACGCGAACCTGTACATCCCTTACCTCGCGGTCGCGGCCTGCTGCGCCGCGATCGCTTTCTTCGCCACCCGCCCGCAGAGAGGCCTGCTGTGAATATCGAGTTGACGGAAGTCACCCGGACGTTCGGGAAGAACAAGGCGGTCGACGGGGTGAGCCTTGCCGCCGGCCCTGGCGTCTTCGGCCTGCTCGGCCCGAACGGCGCGGGCAAGACCTCGCTGCTCCGGATGCTCGCCACCGTCCTGCCGCCGTCCTCGGGCACGGTACGGCTGCTCGACCGGGACCCCGGCAGGCCGGCCGCGCGCACGCAGATCAGGCGCAGGCTCGGCTACCTGCCGCAGAACCTCGGCTATTACCCGTCGTTCACCGTGGCCGAGTTCGTCGAGTACTTCGCGCTGCTCAAGGAGATGCCGGCGAACCGGGTGCCGAAGGCGGTGGCCGCCGCCGTCGAGCGGGTCGATCTCGGTGCCAAGGCCAAGGCCAGGCTGCGCACGCTGTCCGGCGGCATGCTGCGCCGGGTCGGCATCGCGCAGGCGATCGTGAACGGCCCGGACCTGCTGCTGCTGGACGAGCCGACGGCCGGCCTCGACCCCGAGCAGCGGGTCGCGTTCCGCGCGCTGATCCGCGATCTCGGCCAGCACGCGACCGTGGTCGTGTCCACGCACCTGGTCGAGGACGTGGGCACGGCGTGCTCTGAGGTGGCGCTGATGGCCTCCGGGCAGGTCGTGTTCCGCGGCACGCCCGACGAACTGACCGCCCAGGGCGAAGGCCACGGCGTCGGCGACTCCCCGCTCGAGCGCGGCTACAGCGCGGTCCTCGCCGCGTCCCGCAAGAAGGTGGCCGCATGACCGCCGTCGCCGTCGCGCTCGCCCGCCCGGCTCGCTTTCGCCCGGCGCGCGCGCTGCGGCTGGAGATCAAGCACAGCCCGGTCGTGTGGGTCCTGCCGATCCTCGCCGTGCTCTTCTACTTCAACGCGTACCGGACAGCGGCGGGGCTGCCGCCGACCTGGGCGTTGCGAGCGTGGCCCGTTACCGGTTACATCGTCGCCTTCTTCAGCGTGTTCGCCGCCGGGATCGCCGCCTGGGTCGCCACCCGGGAGGGTCGCAGGAAGACCGGTGACCTGCTCGCGACGACGGCCCGCGCGGCCTGGGCGCGGCAGGCGACGGCGCTCGCGGCCACGGCGTTCTGGATGGTGCTCGCCTACCTCGCCGGGGTCGCCGTCGTTTATATCCAGACCGCGCGCCAGGCGACCTGGGGCGGCCCGCTGCTGTGGCCGGTGGCGGTCGGCGTCGTGGCGACCGCCACGGCGTGCGCGGTCGGCTTCACCTGTGGCACCCTGCTCCCAAGCCGGTTCACCGCGCCGATCGTCGCGGCCGGCGTCTTCGTCCTGTGGTTCATCGGAGTCTCCGCCGCGAACGCCCTGCAGAATGCGAACGCCCTG
The DNA here is from genome assembly GCA_050698735.1 of Streptosporangiaceae bacterium. Lineage (GTDB taxonomy): Bacteria > Actinomycetota > Actinomycetes > Streptosporangiales > Streptosporangiaceae > Palsa-504. The sequence goes on from JBOHCG010000454.1 coordinate 2,380, forward strand.
CAGAACGTCAACATCGGCATGAAAGGCGCATCCGCGCTGCTCGTGCCGGCTACGGACCGTCCGCAGGATGTCGAGCTGGGCGTCTTCTACCGCGTCTCGCCGGATGTCTCCATCGCGCAGGTCATGTTCATGGGCGGGATACTGCTCGTGATGGTCGGCCTGCTGGCCCTGTCGCCCGGGGCGCGCGTGCCCGGCGTCCGGGGACTGTCCTTCGCCGCTACCGCGAAGCCTCTCGCCGTGGTGGCAGCCGTCCTGGTCGCGTGCGGCGCGGCCGCGTCCGCGACCGCGTTCTCGCTGACCGGCACCGCGCGGTTCTCCGGCACGACGGGATGGGTGATTCCCGCGCTGCACGACGCGGCAGGCGACCAGCCGATCCCGTACACCCCGGACTGCACGGGCACCGCGTTCACGGTGTGCATCCACCCGGCGCTCGACGCCTACCTGGACGCCATATCGGCCGCGCTGCAGCCGGCCGCCGCGCAGATCGCCGGGCTGCCTGGCGCCCCGGTCCGCGCCGAACTGGCAGTCGGCGGCGCAGGGCCCGCCGTCGCGGGAACGACGTCGGTCTACGACTATTCAGGAACGGGAGGAGCGGACCAGTCCTCGTTTATGGACACCCCGGCTCAGGCGAGCACGGCGCTCTGGGAACAGGGGATCCAGCAGGAATTCCTCTCCTGGTTCGTCTCCGGCCCGCAGACGGGCTCGTCGGGGGGCTTTGGCCCGGCACAGCAGGCGGTGGCGGCCGCGCTGCTGGCCAAGATCGGCGTGCCGGCGTCGCAGTTCAGCCCGCCCCAGGGGTCGGGCACCGCGCAGGCCACCTCCGGCGCGAGCGGGTCCCAGCCGGTGGCATCCGCCGCGCAGATCTCCGCCGCCGCGAGCAGCTTCGAGTCGCTGTCATCCGCCGTCAGGCACGCCTGGCTCGCGGCGAACATCGCCGCGCTGCGCTCCGGCGACATCACCCTGGCGCAGATCCCGTGACCATCGCCAGCCCGGCCGCACGATCGCAGGAGCGCGCGGAATGACCGCCGCGGAGGTCAAGATCCCGCCGGTGCCCCCGGCGTCCTCGGCCGCGTCGGCGTCGGCGGTCCGGCGCCTCGCGGCGCGGCTGGCGTGGCTGCACCTGCGCAGCCGGCGGGTGCCGTCGGCGGTGCTCGCGCTTGTGGTGTGCGGCGTCGCGCTCCGCGCCGTGCTGCACTGGCACCTGACGCCCATCGGGGCGAACGCGCAGGAGGTCCCGATGATCATCGAGGCCGGCGCGGCGGTGGTGATCGCGGCGACGACGCACAGCCCGTTCGGCGAGGCGGAGCGGGCCACCGGCCGCTGGCTGCATGTCCTGCGGCTAGGCACGATGCTGGCGCTGACCGGCATCGCGATCGGCGCACTGCAACTCGGCGTGACGGGCGCCAGCCTGCCCGGCGGCGTCCTGGTGCTGGCGCGCAACGTCATCGGCATCACCGGCATCGGGTTGCTGGCCTCGCTGGTCACCGGCGGCCTGCTCTCCTGGACGCTGCCCCTGGGCTACCTGGGATTCGCCGAGTACGCGCTGAGCAATGCCTGGCACAGCCCGTGGACCTGGCCGGTCCGCCCCCCGGCCGACCGCGGTGCCTGGATCTGCGCCGCGCTGGCCCTCGCGGCGGGCCTGGCCGCCGTCACGCTCCGCGGCGCACGCGCCAGCCTGGCCGACAACGGCTAGCGAGGCGTGGTTCAGGAAAGACGGCAACTCGGGACCTGACATCATGGCACCTATGACCTCAGGACCTCGACCTAGCTCGGACGGGCGTTCTATCGCCGTGCGCGGCACGCGTCTATTCGTCGACGTCTGCGGAGAGCCCGGCAGGGCTGGCGCGGAGCTACCCGGCGATGACCACAAAGAGGTCGTGGCCATGAAGCTGATCAATGATCCTGGCATTCACGAACCTCTCTTGCCGATGCTACCGGGACTTCAGATGCCTGCGCTCCTGATCGTCGGCATGTCCGACGTGGTAACCTCGCCAGACCAGATCGACGCCTTCCGGGACCAGGTGCCGCATGGCCGCGTTGAAGTGTTTGATCATTCCGGGCACTTCGTGCAGCTGGAGCAAGCGGAAGAATACTCGGCGCTGGTCACTGAGTTCGTACTGCAAAACCAAGATCCTGCGGATCTGAATGTCAGCTGATGGAGGCACGGCCTATCTTCCTGACCGGCCCGGCCGCGCGCCGGCCGACTCGGGACGGGGCGGCCTGAACCCGCGCTGGCATTCATCCGGTTGCCGGATCGGTTGTGTGGGCACCCCGGGCTGGATCCTTGGCCAGGCTGGGGGAGGACGCGGTCGAACTGCCGATCCACTCGTCCTTCCATGCCTGGTCGTACCGCTGGTCATTGCAGCGCGGCCGGTAGATCGCGGTCAGCTCTCTGGTTATCTGCTCGCGGTGGCCCCGGCTGCCGCCGGGCACCTCGTAGGTGCAGATGTAGACCTTCCACTTGGACCCGGCGCGCTTCACCCAGCAGTACGCGCGGGGGTGCTGGAAGGGGAACCGCTCCGTGGTCAGGTCATCGGAGTGGCCGACGTAGATGACCGCGTACCTGTCCGGCTTGGCCGCCGGCTCCGGCTTGTAGGCGATCACGTAGACGGCCGCCGTGGCCGGCGGTGTCCAGCCGGCCAGCAGGCGGGGCCCCTCGAACGGATAGCCGGCCAGCGACCCTAGCCGGATCATTCCGGATCGTCCTCGTCCTCGCTGGTGGCCTCGGTTCGCACGACCGGGCCGGACGGGAGGGCGGCCTTGGACGCGGCGCGCCAGAACTCACCTGTCGCCTTCTGGATTGCCTCCTCGCGGCTACCGGCCTCGACGATCAGCTGGGCGCCGTATCTGGTGGAGCCGATCCCGGTCGCGATGCCGCCGCTCGGGGCGACGGCGTCGGCAAGCTCGACGACCTCCTCGCGAGCCAGTACGCGGTCGCCCTCGACCTCGATCCCCACGCTCCACCGCACCGGCGCGCTCCTTTCGGCTACCTCCACCAGTTAAGCACTAGCGGCCAGGCGGATGGCTATGGTGGACGGGTCCGGGCGGGGCAGAGGGGGCGGGCATTGGCGGCAGATCTGAGCAACCCGATCATCAACTCGCCATATGACCCGCCGGAATCGCACTTCGAGATCGGACCGGCCGGACCTACCGGCGTCCTGCTGGCGGGCCGCCGGCCGAGCGAGCCGCCGGTCAACGACATCCGCCGCGAGGTCGAACGGTGGCGTGCGAGTAACTGGAACGGCGCCATCTGGCGGCACGCGGGGTTCGAGGTGCTGCACGACAAGCCCTACCACGATGCAGGGAAGGTCCGCGTCTGCGGGCCATTCACCGTGGGGAGCACCTCGCCGTATCGCTCGCTGGCCTTCGCCGGCTCCCGTAACGACGGGTCCTTCGAGCAGATGATCCTGGCGAACCTGCGTGCCGCCGGGATCCAGAACGGCCGGAGGGGTGAACGCCTCAGGTTCGACACCGTGCAGCCGTACGCAGCCTCCTGCATCCAGGCCGTCGGCGAGCGTGAAGGGCTGCCGAGGCGGGTGGGCATCACGATCGGCCCCGAGTACGGGACGGTCGGCCCCGCGTTCATCGAGGACGCGGTCGGGGAGGCGAACCGGGCCGCGGATCTCGATCTCCTCTGCGTGCTCGCCTTCGCCTTCGATCCGTCCGTGCTCGGCGCCGGCGAGGACTACGTGACGTCCGAGGAGGGTTTCGCCGACGTGGCCTCCGAGCGCAGGCTCGGGCCGATGCCGGTGCTGCTCGTCAGGATGAACGCCGACCTGGTCATGGGGGAGGAGCTCAAGAAGACCGGCGCGGGCAACCTGTTCACGGTGTTCGGCGAGCCCGATATCGAGATCGAGGACGAGCACGGAGTACTTCGCGTCATCCTGCACGGCGTCGACGTCTACGACCCGAACACCGGCGAGGTCCGCAGCAACGACACCGCCCAGGTCGCGCTGTGGATGATCGACACCGCGTATGACGAGGAGTCGTTCGTCGTCCGGCACTGCTACTTCACCGGCGGCCGGGACCCGTACACCAGGCTCAAGCGGGCGCTGCGGGCCGATATCGACTCCGGCGCGTGGCAGGGCCTGTACCGGACGACGTCACGGCCATTCCCCGGGCCGGATACCGGCAAGATCGCGGTCAAGGTCATCAACGACTACGGCGACGAGGTGATGAAGATCTTCGCC
>JBOHCG010000455.1:0-6543 GCA_050698735.1 Streptosporangiaceae bacterium
CTTCGAGATGCCCTGCATAGCACAATTCTCTCAGGGAATCGAACACGGTGCCGGCGAAACACCCCGATCAGAGCCTACGAGTTGTTCAGTGCCGTCCTAGGCACCGGCCCGTCTGCCCAGGCCGGCGGCCTGCTCGTCCGGTCCATGTTCCGCGCCATGCCCGCCAAGCTGGGCGACAAGGTCACGGCCGACGCCATGGTGCTCGGCGCCGACGGCACGGTCTTCCACGCGGGCCCGCTCACCAACGGCCCGCTCAGCCCCGCCCGCCGCACCGTCGGCCTCGACGCCTACCGCCGGCGGCTGTTCCCCGCCAGGGTCAGCCGGGCAACCGTGGCCGCCGCCATGCTCGACGAAGCCGAATCCCCCCGCCACACCGGCACGATAGCGATCCCCCTCGAACGCTGACAGCCGGCTCGTTCTTCTTCCGGCCCCGCTACTGGGCGGGACCACCGTTGCCGGGCTGGGGCGCTAGCTCTCAGCCTGGGGACTGTTTCGGGATCCAGCAGTCGCCGCGTTTCTCGAATGTCCGCTTGAACTCGACGTATGCGGCGCGAAGGGCCTGGTCTGCTTCCCCGTAGACTTGCACGGCGCTGGCGAGCGCTCTGGCGAACGTCTCCTGGGCCTCCTTCGATGAGCGCTTGATGGTGCCCGGCAGCTCGCCACCTGGCGCCTGGCCGCGGCTGGGGTTCGGCACGAAATCTCCTTTCTCCCGCCGGTGGTCACCGTTCGCGGCGGCGGTGGTTCGGATCAGGGCCTCGGGCAGGCTGGCGAAATTGGGGATCAGGCGGTCCGCGCCGGTGATCGCGAAGACCCGCAGGACGGCGGCGCTGGGAACGACCAGCAGCACCTCACGGCCCTCGGCTTGGGCCCGCTTGTGCGCGGCGAGCAGGACATGCAGCCCGGACGAATCGCAGAACCGGGTCCGAGTCATGTCCACCACGAGCGTGTCGCGCCCGTCCGTGGCCGCCTTGAGCAGAGCCGACCGGAGCATCTCAGCGTTCGTGACGTCGATCTCCTCGGGCGCGACCACCACCGGCACGCCCTCTACCACCTCAACCGGGAAACTGCCGTAAGACATCTGCGCACCTCCCGTGGTTGCGGTCACCGCTGCGTTGCCGGGCACGGGTAGCACAGCGGGCGACCGCGTCTCCGGACCGGGTATGACCTTCCCGCCCTCGCCCAGGCGCGACCGCGATCGGGCACTACCAGGATCACTTCTCCGGCGGTTGCATGTCAATATAACCGCGAGAAAAATCTCGTGTTCTTTGTCTCGCGGTTATCTTCACGCGAGTTGTAGACTCGGTGAGTATGAGTGATCCTGACTGCGACATCGGCCGCGATCGCGGTGCCTGGACGCTCCTGACCGGGCACGGGCACGTGCTGGTGGAAATCGCCCGCAATCCAAGGGGTCGGATCAGGGACATCAGTCCGGTCGTTGGCCTGACCGAGCGCACCGTGCAGGCCATCGTGGCCGACCTGGAGGCCGATGGGTATATCACCCGCGCCCGTACCGGGCGGCGCGTTGTATACACCGTGAACAGGGACAACCTGTTCCGGCACTCCGCCCAGGATGGACACCGGATCGGCCCGTTCCTCGACCTGCTCGCCGCCACCGGGACCGACGCCGTACCCGGCCCGGATGACGATTGAGACTAACGCGAGATCGAGCGGCAGCATGCCCCTCCTACGGACGGGAAACCTGGCTGCGGGCGCACTTGCGTGGAAGAATCCCGTCATGGGCGATGTCGCTATCGGGGGCGTCAACAACGTGCTGCTGACCGGCCGTGAGGACGGGCCGGTGGTGATGCTGGCTCACGGGTTCGGCTGTGATCAGAACATGTGGCGCCTGGTCGCGCCGGGGCTCGCGCGGGACTTCCGGGTGGTGCTGTTCGACCATGTCGGGTCAGGTCGGTCAGATCTGTCGGCCTGGCGGGCCGAGCGGTACGCGACCCTGGACGGATACGCCGATGACGTGCTGCGGATCTGCGCTGAGCTGGAGTTGCGCCAGGTGGTGTTCGTGGGTCATTCGGTCAGCGCCATGATCGGCGTGCTCGCGGCGATCCGGGAACCGGACCGGTTTAGCAAGCTGATCCTGCTCGGCCCGTCGCCGCGGTACATCGACGACGGGCTTTACCGGGGCGGTTTCAGCGAGGCTGACATCGGTGAGCTGCTGGAGTCGCTGGACAGCAACTACCTGGGCTGGTCCGCCGCGATGGCGCCGGTGATCATGGGCAACCCCGAACGTCCGGAGCTGGGCGAGGAGCTGACCAGCAGCTTCTGCCGGACAGACCCCCAGATCGCGCGAGCTTTCGCGCGCACCACGTTCCTGTCGGACAACCGCGCCGACCTGGGCAAGGTCACGGTGCCTACGCTGGTGCTGCAGTGCTCAAGCGACGTGATCGCGCCGCCCGAAGTCGGCGCGTTCGTGCATGCCCAGATCCCCGGCAGCCATCTTGTCACCTTGCCCGCGACCGGTCACTGCCCGCAGCTGAGCGCACCGGCGGCGACCCTCGCCGCGATCGCCTCTTTCGCAGGCGGCGGTTAACGATCAGCGCCGCCCGGGGCCCGGCCTCCAGCGGCCCGGCCGGCCATGATCCTGACTGCGGCGGCCGTCCGGCTGAGGACGTCTTCAACTCGCTGCTGGAGGACGACGCGGAGGATCTGTACGAGAACGCGCCGTGCGGCTACCTGTCGACGCGCATGGACGGTCAGATCGCCAAGATCAACACCACGCTGCTGACGTGGCTCGGCTACACCAGGGACGAGCTAGTGGGCCGCCGCTACTTCTCCGACCTGCTCACCGTCGGCGGCAGGCTCTATCACGAGACTCATTTCGCGCCGCTGCTCGCGATGCAGGGCGAGATCGGCGGAGTGGCCCTGGAATTGCGAGCCGCTGACGGCACGCGGCTGCCCGTGCTGGTCAACTCCGCGGTCAAAACCAGTGCCGCCGGGGAACCTCTGCTGATCCGCACCACCGTCGTCGACGCCGGTGACCGCCGCGCCTATGAACGCGAGCTGCTGCGGGGCCGGCGGGAAGCCGAGGCTGAACGCGAACGCCTCCAGGCGCTGGTCACCACCCTGCAGCGCAGCCTCCTGCCCCCCGCCCTGCCGGCCGTGCCGGGCCTTGAGGCGGCCGCCTACTATCACGCCGCGTCCCGGGATGAGGTGGGGGGAGATTTCTACGACCTGTTCCCCCTCAGCACGGACCGGTGCGCGCTGTTCCTCGGCGACGTGTGCAGCAAAGGCGCACAGGCAGCCGCCGTGACCTCACTGATTCGCTATACCCTGCGCGCCGCCGCGGTCTACGACACTGATCCCGCCGCCGTGCTCGGCACCCTCGACACCGCCCTGTACCAGGGGTTCCCCCCTGACATCGCGCATTTCTGCAGCGTGATCTTCGGCTTGCTCACCCCGGACGGCGACGGCTTCCTGCTCACCCTCGCCCGCGGCGGCCATCCTGAACCCCTGCTGATACGCGTCGACGGCACGGCCGACTACCTGGCCATCCCTGGCGGCCCGCTTGTCGGCGTCTTTGACAATGCCGTCTTCGAGGCGGCCACGATCCGCCTGGAACCCGGTGACACCCTGCTGCTGTACACCGACGGCCTGACCGAGGCACGCACCGATGCCGCCGGCGGTCGTTACGGAGACCAGGCCCTGCGCGCCTTCGCCGCCAGCCTCGCACCCGCCACCGCCGCCTCGGCGATCGCCGCAGTCAGCGCCCTGCTGGACGAACTCGGCGCCGGCGTGCAAGACGACACCGCCCTGCTGGCCCTCAGCGTCCCCTATCCCGCACCCGGATCACGGCGGCCGGCATGACCGCAACCTAGCGGCCACGTGGCTGTCCCGATCTCGCCGATACCGGCTTCGGCCAGCACCCGGACGCCGCGTTTGGCTGCCCCATGCACGGGCAGCAGGTGGACCACGTTAATACAACGGCCCTTTTCAGAGAGCTGGTTCCGGTGGGCAAGTCACCCGTGACGAGATGACCGCCGCCATCCTCAGCAGGACCGTTGCCGGCGCCGGAGCGCCGTGCGGATGATCGCGGGCCCCGGGCCCGGGAATGTGAGCTGAGCTTGAGCATGCAGCGGCCGGCGGATGAGGCGCTAGTCACGTCGGACAGGGAAGTTCCGGCCGCTCAGCCGCCAGATCCGGCAGGCCCTGGCGGGCAACCCCCCGCCAGCGCTCGCGTGACCCAGGACCTGGAGCTCCCCAGGCCACTGCGGCTGCTCCTCACGGCCGGCTGGAACCTTACAGAGTCGGTCGGCCTGCCCGCCGCCGCGTACCTCGCCGCCGCGTGGCTCGATGGCCGCGACGCGGGCCTGGTCGCAGGGCTAGCGGCCATATGGCTCACCGCCGTCATCCGCAAGATCGCAACCGGATCGGTGCCGAGCCTGCTGACGATTTCCGCCGTGGTCCTGACCCTGCAGGCCGCGGTGGTGCTCGCCACCGGCGAGCTGTGGCTCTTCCTGCTGCAATTCCCGCTCGCGAACCTCGCCATGTGCCTCCTGTTCGCCCGGACGGCGAGAGGTCCGGACCCTCTCGTCGCCAGGCTCGCGGCTGAAGTGGTCGCGCTACGCCAGCCGACCGTCCGCGACCCGGGCCTGCACCGCTTCTTCCAGGGGGCCACCTGGCTGTGGGCAGGCATCTTCCTGCTACTCACGGCCGGCCTGGCAGTGCTCATGATGACCGAGCCGGCCGGCCTGTTCCTGACCCTCTCGACAGCCGCCACCGCGGCCCTCGTCATCGCGGGCACCGGCGTGTCGACACTGTGGTTCCTCCTGGTACTGCGCACGCTCGGGCTCAGGCTCCGGTTCGCCCCAGCCTGAGCTCGCCACTTCGGGCGATTTACCGACCGCTAGGCCGGGTTGAGGCGAACCTGGATGCTGTCGGGCCCGAGCTGGTCCAGTGCGTGCGTTCAGGTCTGGCCGGGCCAGTAGTAGCGGGCGACGCCCTCGGCGGGCCGGTACTCGGCGGTGTAGAGAGTCCCGAAGCCGGCGCCGAACCTGGTGGCGTACAGGGGATCGCGCAGGCACGCGGCCACCACGTGCTCGGCATCTGCCCCGGCGGTGAGCAGTACCTCCAGCAGTTCCTGCCGCTCGACCGTCTTGATCGCGGCCGCGTACGGCGGCCATTCCACCGTGCCCTGGTAGTTGGTAGCCACCGCCAGGTTGGTGACCTGCGCCGGGCGGTCGGGGGCCAGGTAAACCGTTGCCCGGCTGCCGCCGCGGTCTAGCGCGGTGACGTTGTAGGACATGTGCACCGGGATCCGGCTCAGCGTCTGGGTGGCCTCCTCGACAGTCCGGCAGACCTGCAGCACGTAACGGATCACCACCGGGATGCCGAAGCCCTGGCCGACCTGCGGCCGTCCCCCGAACGTCAGCGAGAGGGCCAACCCGGCATCGTTGACCCCGTCCAGCAGCCCCCACAGGCAGTCGAGCATGCCGAGCACCCGCCGCCCGCCGTAGGCCGTCCTGGCCACCGTGGCGTCGAACAGCCGGTAGTCCCAGTCGTAGTTCCTGATCAGCGCCGGGCCGCCGGGCAGCACTGCGGCCTGCGAGCAGCCGGTCAGGAACGGCGGCGGGTTCCACAGCGTCAGCGCCGCCCCGGCCACGGGGTCGTCGCCGAGCATGGCGGCCAGCCGCCGCCAGGTCGGAACCAGCTCGGGCATGTGCTGCTCGAGCCGCGCCCTTGCCTCCTCGGTACCTGGGCGGGCGTTCGCGCCCTCCTGCCACCACCGGCGGAATGCCGGCCAGGCCGCGGCGAGCTGCCCGGCCATCCACTCACCCGGCTCATCTTCCTCGAACGCCCGCACCGTCAGCGGGATGACCGCATCTTGCTGCGGCTTGCTCTCCCACGGGACGCCCGGCCACGGACCCGCGGCCCAATCGATCGTGGCCAGGCGCTGCAGCCAGCCGCGCCAGTCCGACCAGTCGACGCCCTCAACCCACTGCTGCCAGTCTTGCCAGCTCGCGGGTGCCCCTGCCGGACCCTCGGCGCCCCAATGTTCGGTCATGTCGCCACCGCGGCCCGGTGATCGGCCTGCACGCTGGTCAGCCCGGGTGGCTTGACGGTGAGCGCGGCTGGCGGCCGTTACCGCGAGGATGCTCGCGCCGCTGTCCGGCCACCTCGATCGCGAGCGCCGCCGCTCCGGCCAGTATCAGCGTCACGGCAAGGATCACCACGGCGGCGGCGAGCACGGCGCCACTGTGCGCCACGGCGCCGGCGACGACCAGGATCAGGCCAGTGCTGCCGCCCGTTATCCACAGCACGGTTACCCGCCGCAGCCCGGTATCGACGTTCGCCGACCCAAGGCGACGCGCCAGGGTGACCATGCGCCGCTGGTCGGCAAGCTCAAGTTCCAGTTCCTGTAGCCTGCGCCGCTCATCGTCAGACATCGGCATGATCGGCTCCTCTGCAAATATGCGCTCGGAGTCGACTACCCGCCGATCCGTGCCCAAACCGGCGGCTCCTAGCCCTCGTATCTTGTGGGCGTCGTGGTGTAGGTCCGTCCGGCTGGAGTGCGCCAGACCAGGATTCCCG
>JBOHCG010000456.1:0-6524 GCA_050698735.1 Streptosporangiaceae bacterium
GTCCGCGTGTTCTCCGGCAGCATCGCGACCCGGGACCGCATCCGGTTCGGCCGCGACCGCGAGGGCAAGGTGACGGTCATCAGCGTCTTCGCCGACGGCGGCGCGGCACGCCGCGACGAGGTGACAGCCGGCCAGATCGCCAGGCTGTCCGGCCTTGCGGACATCCAGATCGGCGACACGATCGGGACGGCCCGCCGCGACGCGGACCGGCATTACTTCGCGCCGCCGACGCTGGAGACCGCCATCGTGGCCCGTGACCCGCGCGACAAGCCGCGCCTGCACGCCGCCATAACCGAGCTCGCGGAACAGGATCCGCTCATCAACGTCCGCCAGGACGACATCCGGCAGGAGATCTACGTCTCCCTGTACGGCGAGGTCCAGAAGCAGGTGATCGAGGCCACCCTCGCCGCCGAGTACGGGATCGTGGTCGGCTTCCGCGAAACCACGCCGATCTGCGTCGAACGGCCCGCCGGAAGCGGCACGGCCGAGGAAATCCTGCACGCGCCGGAGAATCCGTTCCTTGCCACGCTGGGGTTCCGCATCGACCCCGCTCCCGCGGGCACGGGCATCGCCTTCCGGCTCGACGTGGGCCACGAGTCTGTGCCGCTGTACATCTACAAGAACATGGAAGGCTTCGCCGCCGCCATGGAGCAGTACGTCCTGCAGACGCTGCGGCAGGGCCTTTGCGGCTGGCAGGTCACCGACTGCACGGTGTCGCTGATCAGGTCCCGGTACAGCATTGCCGACGGGCCCCCGTCGGTCCGCGGACCGCTCAGCGGCCCGCAGGACTTCCGCAAGCTCACCCCGCTCGTGGTCATGGCGGCGCTGAAGCGGGCCGGCACGGTGGTCTGCGAGCCGGTGCACCGCTTCCGCCTGGATACCCCGGCCGATACGCTCCCCGCGCTGCTGCCGGTACTCGCGAGGCTGCACGCGGTCCCCGTGGTGTCGGCGACCAACGACTCCTGGTGCGTCCTGGAGGGAGACATCCCGGTGACCAGGGTGCACGAGCTACGGCAGCAGATCCCGCCGCTCACCAGGGGCGAGGGCGTCATGGAATCATCCTTCGACCGCTACGAGCCGGTTCGTGGTCCGGCCCCGACCCGGCCGCGAACCGATGACAACCCCCTGATTCGCGAGGAATACCTGCGCCGCGTCACCCGGCGCGGCCTCACCTGACCAGGCGACGGTACACCTGGCCGGACGGACGGAAGCGGCGCAGGCGCAGACTGTTGCTGACGACGAACAGCGAGCTGAAGGCCATCGTGGCCGCCGCGATCAGCGGGTTGAGGTAGCCGAGCGCGGCCAGCGGGATCGCGGTCGCGTTGTAGCCGAACGCCCAGAACAGGTTGGCCTTGATGGTCCGCAGCGTGCGGCGGGACAGCTCAATCGCGTCCGGCACCGCGAGCAGGTCGCCGCGGACCAGGGTCAGGTCGCTGGCCTCGATGGCCGCGTCGGTGCCGGTGCCCATCGCCAGGCCCAGGTCGGCCTGGGCAAGGGCCGCGGCGTCGTTGATCCCGTCACCCGCCATGGCGACCACCTGACCGGCTGCCTGCAGCCGTTTGATCGCGTCGACCTTTTCCGCGGGGAGCACGCCGGCGATCACCTCGGCGATCCCGGCCTCCGCGCCGACCGCCCGCGCGGCCTGCGCGCCGTCCCCGGTGAGCAGCACCGGCCGCAGGCCCATCTCGCGCAGCCGGGCGATCGCGGCCGCCGAGGTCGGCTTGATCGTGTCGGCGACCGTGAGCACGCCGCGGACCTGCCCGTCCCAGCCGACGCCCACCGCGGTCTGCCCGGCCGCCCCGGACTGCGCGATCCGGGTGGCGAGCGGCACCGGGACGCTCATCGCCCATTCGGACTCCAGCCAGCCAGGCCGGCCGGCGGCCACCATATGCCCCGCGATTTTGCCGCTGACGCCGAGACCCCCGGACTCCTCGAAATCGGTGACGTCATCCAGGTCGCCCAGCGCGGCGCGGGCGCCGAGCGCGATGGCGGCGGCGATCGGGTGCTCGGACGCCGACTCCAGCGCCCCGGCCAGGCGCAGCAGCTCGGCCTCGTCCTGTCCTGGGGCGGCGGTCACGTCCAGCAGGCTCATCTTCCCCGTGGTGACCGTGCCCGTCTTGTCCAGCACGATCGTGTCGACGGCGCGGGTGGACTCGAGCACCTCCGGGCCCTTGATCAGGATGCCGAGCTGGGCGCCGCGGCCGGTGCCCACCAGGATCGCGGTGGGGGTGGCGAGGCCCATCGCGCAGGGGCACGCGACGATCAGCACCGCGACCGCGGCGGTGAAGGCGGCCGCGGCCGGCCTGCCAGCCGCCAGCCACGCGGCCAGCGTCACGACGGCGACTGCCATGACGACGGGAACGAACACCGCCGAGATCCGGTCCGCCAGCCGCTGCACCGGCGCCTTGCCCGCCTGCGCCTGCGTCACCAGCCGGGCCATCTGCGCGAGCTGGGTGTCGGCGCCCACCCGGGTGGCGCGGACCACCAGCCGGCCGCTGATGCTGACGCACCCGCCGCTCACCGCGTCACCGACCGTGACCTCCGCGGGCACCGGCTCGCCGGTCAGCATCGAGGCGTCGACCGCCGAGTGCCCGGAGCGGACGACGCCGTCGGTGGCTATCTTCTCCCCCGGCCGGACCACGAACTCATCGCCGACGGCTAGCATCCAGACCGGCTCCCGTACCTCGCGGCCGTCGCGGAGCACCGTGGCGTCCTTCGCGCCCAGGTCCAGCAGCGCCCGCAGCGCGGCACCCGACTGCCGCCGCGCCCGCGCCTCCAGGTGCCGGCCGAGCAGCACCAGCGCGGTCACGCCGGTGGCGACGTCCAGGTAAGTGGAGCCGTGCCCGGCGATCAGGGCGTACAGCGACCAGAGGTAGGCGGCGGTCACACCCAGCGAGACCAGCGTGTCCATGGTGGCAGCGCCGTGCCTGGCGGTCGCGATGGCCGCGCGGTGCAGCGGCCAGGCACCCCAGAGCACCACGGGGGACGCCAGCACCAGCGACACCCAGGCCCAGCCGCGAAATTGCAGCGCGGGCACCATGGCCAGCGCCACCACCGGCACCGCGAGCACCAGGCAGAACAGGAGGCGCAGGGGAAGGGTTCTGGAGGAGACCCGCGCCGCAGGGTCCTCGGCGGGCAGGGTGGCTGTATAGCCCGCCTCGCGGACCGCGGCCATCAGGTCGGCAGGGTCGGTGGCGGCGGGGACGGCCAGCGTCGCGATCTGGGTGGCCAGGTTCACCGAGGCGGTCACGCCGGGCAGCTTGGTCAGCTGCTTCTCCACCCGGGCCGCGCAGGAAGCGCACGTCATGCCGCCGATCGAGAGCTGTATCCTGGTCGCGTCCACGCCTTCAACATACCCCAAGGGGGTATACCCGTAGCGGTCAGGGGGGAGGCGGGCTCACGTAGCTGCCGCGCTTGGCGACGGTGAAGACCAGGCCGTCGTCGCGGAGGACCTGGATGGCGTGCAGCACCGTGTCCCGGCCGACGCCGTATTCCTGCTGCAGGGATTTGACCGAGGGCAGCGGGCCAGTGCGCCATTGACCGGCCGTTATCCGCTCGGTGAGGATGCCCGCGAGTTGGCGGTACGCGGGGAAGGGCAAATGGGGATTAACCGTGTCAAGTTCGGCCACCGGAACACCATAGCAGACCAATTTCGACCACGTCGTACATCTGGACTGGTCTGGTCTGATCTGTTATCGTGATCTTGCATCCCAATAGGGAGGAGGATCTTGGATCCCGACAGGGGGGAAGGACAGCTCCGGTACGGCTCCCACTCCCAGTACCGGAGCTGTCTAATTTCCGCCCTGTTGCCGTTTCGCGCTGATTCCCCCGGTTTTCCCGGTCACGCCGATTCCCCCGGTCCCCCGGTCGCCTGGCCACGCTGGCCGCCCTTGGTTCCCAGGAACGCCGGCCGCCCCGGTTCCCGGGTCACGCTGATCCGCGCGGCTTACGCGGGCGCGGGTACGCGGAAGATGCGCATCTGCAGGGCGAGGGTGGCATAGTAGCCGACCAGCGTCGACAGCTCGACCAGGGCCTGCTCGCCTAGCACGGTCTTGGCGTCGGCGTACTTCTGGTCGTCCAGGTCGCCGCGGCTGGTCAGGGAGCGGACCACCTCATGCGCGACGTTCTCCGCGGGGTCCAGGAAACCGGGGTCGGCGCCGTCGCGCAGCGACTCGACCTCCGGCTCGGTAAGGCCGGCCTCGCGGCCGATCGGCTCGTGCGCGGCGCGCTCGTAGCCGCTGTCCCAGTGCTGCGCGACCACCAGGATGGCCATCTCGCGGATGCGGGGCGTCAGCGCGGTGCGGAACCTGATGGCCACGCCGAGTTCCTGCAGCGCGTGGCCGACGGCGGGGGCGTACAGCATGGCGTTGAACGGGCCGGCCAGGCCGCCCGCGCCGGTGGAAAGGGCGACCGCGCGCGGGCCCTGGCCGCGCGGGCCGCCGAGGATGTCCCGGTACAGTGCCAGTTGGTCCGTGGTCATCTCGTCGGACGACAAGACAGCAAGACGCATCGACCCTCCTAAGGCTGAGCGCCGCGGAGCAGACGCGCCCCACAGCGCGCTCATCTGTTCCGTTGTATCAGTGACAGCCTGACCGGGGCGGGCTACCACTGTTCGTTCGGATAAAAAGTGATCTCTGATCGTGGGCACGGCGGGAACCCGGGGATGGAGACCCCGGCAGGGCGCCCGGCGGGGGGGTTGCCGGGCGCCCCGCCGGGGAGTAAGGGGCGGGCTGGGATCGGGACCTCAGCGGCGGGGATCGCGGCCTCCGCCGAGGTCACGCCCGGCCCGTCGCGCCCCGGCGGGAGAGGACGTCGATGATCGCCGCCGCGATCAGGACCGCGGCGACCACGACGTCAATCCACTGGCTCGACACGCTCAGCAGGTAGAGGCCGTTGTAGATGCCGCCGATGACGAGACCGCCGAGCACGCCGTGGATGGTCTTGCCCCGGCCGCCGAACAGGCTGGTGCCGCCGATGACCGCCGCGGCCACCGCGAGCAGCACGTAGCTGTTGGAGGTCTTGATGATGTTGGTGGTCAGCGAGACCTGCCAGGAGGCGAACAGCACGCCGGCGATCCCGGAGGTCAGGGCGGCGAGGACGAAGGCCCAGATCCGGACGGAGGTCAGGCTCACCCCGGCTCGCCGCGCCGCCTCGGGGTTGCCGCCGATGGCGTACACGTAGCGGCCGAAGCGGGTTCGCTGCAGCAGGACCGTCCAGGCGGCGAGCACGACGAGGACAATCGGGACGATGTAGGGAACCCCCTCGATCGTCCCGAAGTGGGCTCGGTTGACGTTGCAGATGGCGACGACCGCGATGCCCGCCACCGCCATGAGCACGATCTTCAGCGCGGTGAGGCTGCGCGGCGGAGTCTCCAGGCCCTGGCGGCGCCTGCCGGCGTCCCGCAGCCACAGCCCGGTGGCGGCGGCTCCGACCAGCACGACCAGCAAGATCCAGCCGACCAGCGGGCTGAACTCCCCCCAGAAGATGTCGTAGAGGACGACCTCGTTGGTGAACCGGGAGTTGCCGATGCCGACGAGCGACCCGCCGAGGACGAGGATCCCCACCCCCTCAAGGATCAGCAGCCCGCCCAGGGTCACGATGAACGACGGCATCTTCACCCGGGCCACGAGCCAGCCCTGGATGGCGCCGACCGCGGAGCAGGCGAGCAGCGTCACTATGATCGCCGCCCACCACGGGAAATCCGCGCCGCTCGGCTGCACAAGCTCGGCGACCACGACGCTGCCGAGCCCCATGACCAGGCCGACGGACAGGTCGATCTCCCCCAGGAGCAGGGCGAAGATCTCCGCCATCGCCAGCAGCATGTACACGGTGCTCTGCTCGAAGAGGTTGACCAGGTTCTGCGAGGACAGGAACTTGGAGTTCGCGATCTGGAAGCTGACCGCGACCACCACGATGGCCAGGACCACGGGCAGGACACCGCTGTTGCCGCCGCGGACCCGGAGCCACCAGGCCCGGAGGTACTGGCTCAGCGACTGGGCGAGGAGCTCGGGCGGGACGTCGGCCGCGGCGGCCTTGGCGTCGAGGGTAAGGTCGACCGTCCTAGTGCCCGCCGTCGCGGCCGGAGTCTGGCTGGGGTCCGCGGTCACCGGGATTTCCTCATCGCTTGTCCCGCGCGCGTGGTCAGCCACGGGTCACGCTCCTGTCCCGCGCCGTGACAGCACGTCGATCAGCACCGCGGCGAGGAGCACGCCGCCCGGCAGGATGTATTCCAGCGGAGTGGCCAGGTTACCCAGGTTGAGAAGGGACACGCCGTAGGCGATGCCGCCGATGAGCAGGCCGCCGAGAACACCGTGGACCGCCTTGCCGCGGCCGCCGAAGAGGCTGACCCCGCCGATGACGGCGGCGGCGATCGCGTACAGGACGAGCTGACCGGGGTCCGCCGTGTTCGTGCTGTACTCACCGTAGAAGAAGGAACCGAGCAGTATGCCGCCGAGGCCGGCGGTCGCCCCGCACAGCGCGAAGGCCCAGATGCGGATGGCCGCGAGGCTGACGCCGGCCCGGCG
>JBOHCG010000457.1:0-6515 GCA_050698735.1 Streptosporangiaceae bacterium
GGGCATGGGCCTGGCCGCGCCGTTCGCCCGGCCCGCGCGCACCATCGTGGGCCTGGCCGCGATCGCGTTCGGAGCCACCGCGGTGATCTTCGCGTTCGGGCTGAGCGCCTCGCTGCACCGTGCCGCGGGCATCCAGACCCTGTCCGCCACGGTCCCGGTGACGATCCAGCCGGAGGGCCCGGGCACCGGTGGCGGCCCGGGCCAGGCGCCGTCGGCGGCGCAGGACGCGCAGGTGGCCGCCGCGCTGCGCGCCCAGCCCGGCACGGCCCACGAGGTCCCGGTGTACCAGGACCAGGTCAAGGTGACCGGCGTGGCCGGGAACGCCAACGCCTGGGCGTTCGGCGGCGACTCCTCCTGGATCGGGTACGGCATCATCGCCGGGCACTGGCCGGACGCGCCTGGCCAGGTCGACGTCAACACGGTGTTCCTGTCCGCCAGCGGCCTGTCCGTGGGCGACACCGCCACCATCGACACCGGGACCGCCCAGGTCACCGTGCACATTGTCGGGGAGGTATTCCATCCGAGCAGCGATCCGGCGGTGTACGGCAGCACGCAGACGCTGACCGGCCTGGGCACTGCGGCGAACCTGAACCAGTGGGACGTGGCCCTGCGGCCCGGCACCGCCGCGCCCGGGTACGTCCGGGCGGTGAACGCCGCGCTGGGCGGTGACAGCCCGTGGCAGGCCACCAGCCAGGTCGATGGCGGCCAGTTCTACGCGATCGCCACCGGTCTGGTGGGGCTGCTGGCGCTGATGGTCGCGGTCGCCGCCGGGCTCGGCGTGCTCAACACGGTGCTGATGACCACCAGGGACCGGGTGCACGACCTCGGCATCTTCAAGGCGCTCGGCATGCGGCCCGGCCAGATGCTCACCATGGTGGTGTGCTGGATCGTCGGCCCGGCCGTGCTGGCGGCGGTCATCGCGGCCCCGGCCGCGGAGGCGCTGAACACCGCCACCGTGCGCGCGATGGCCGGCATCGCGCACACCGGGATACCCGCCAGCGTCACCGACGTGTTCCCGCCGTCCAGGCTCGCGCTGCTCTCGCTGGCCGCGCTTGCCATCGCGGCGGTCGGGGCGCTGGCCCCCGCGAGCTGGGCCGCCCGGGCCCGCCCCGCGGTGGCGCTGCGCACAGAGTGACGGGGTGCCATAGCGTGGGATCCGTGACTAGAGAAACGGGGACGGCTCAGGCTCAGGCTGGCCGTCCCCGAGTGGTCATCGCCGAGGATTCGGTGCTGCTGCTTGCGGGCCTGACCAAGCTGCTCGACAGCGCCGGGTTCGAGGTGTGCTCCACCGCAGGCGACGCCGAGGGGCTGCTGACCGCGGTGGAGCGGGAACAGCCCGACGTGGTGATCGCCGACGTGCGGATGCCGCCCACCCACACCGACGAGGGCATCCGGGCCGCGCTCGTCATCCGCAGCCAGTGGCCGGACATCGCGATCCTCGTGCTGTCGCAGTACGTGGAGGAGCGGTACGCGGCCGACCTGCTGTCCGCGAACACCCGCGGCGTCGGCTACCTGCTGAAGGACCGGGTGGCCGACGTGGCGGAGTTCGTCGACGCGCTGCGCCGGGTGATCGCGGGCGGCACCGCGCTGGACGCGGAGGTGGTGGCGCAGTTGCTCGTGCGCCGGGGCGGTGACCCGATGGACGACCTGACCCAGCGGGAGCGCGACGTGCTCGCGCTGATGGCCGAGGGCCGCTCCAACGCGGAGATCGGCAAGTCCCTGGCCATCACGGAAAGCGCGGTGAGCAAGCACATCAACTCGATCTTCGCCAAGCTCGGCCTGTACCCGGGCGACGTGGGACACCGCCGGGTCCTCGCCGTGCTGCGCTACCTCGGCGCCGGTCCCGCAGCCTCCGCCGGCTGACGCTCAGGCCGTGCGGCGGCGGAACAGCACCATGCTCACCAGCACCGAGACGGCCAGGATGCCGCCGCACCAGGCCAGCGCGGCCCACAGGTGCGGGCCGACGGGCTGGCGGAGCAGCAGGCCGCGGATGGTCTCGGTGACCGGCGTGGCCGGCTGGTCGCGGGCGAACCCGCGCAGCCACCACGGCATCGTGGCGACCGGCACGAAGGTCGAGGTGCACCGCGCGCTCGCCGCAGTGCCCGGCGACCTGCGCCCAGGCCGCCTCGGTCAGGCAGGTCAGGTCCAGCCGCTGCGCGCCGATCCGCCGCTTCAGCTCGGCGGCGGTGCCCTCGGCGACCAGGCGGCCGCCGTCGAGGACCGCGATCGTGTCTGCCAGCCGATCGGCCTCCTCCAGGTACTGCGTGGTGAGGAAGACGGTCACGCCTGAGCCCGCCAGGTCGGCGATTACCCGCCACATCGTCTGCCTGCTCGGCAGGTCGAGGCCGGTCGACGGCTCATCGAGGAAGATCACCGACGGGCGGCCGACCAGGCTCGCGGCGAGGTCGAGCCGGCGGCGCATCCCGCCGGAGTAGCTGCCCACCCGGCGCCGCCCCGCGGCGGTCAGCTCGAACCGACCGTGTCCGCCTACTCCGGCAAGCCCCGCCCCCAGTACCTGAAGATGCTGGAACTGCTCCGTTCCGGGGGCGCGGACGTGGTGCTGGTCTGGCACACCGACCGGCTGCACCGCTCCAACATCGAGCTGGAGGACTACATCAATGTCGTGGAGCCCCGCGACATCGCCACCGAGACCGTCGCCGCCGGGATCATCGACCTGAACACCCCGATCGGCCGGATGGTCGCCCGCCAGCTCTGCACGATCGCCCGGTATGAGTCCGAGCACCGCGCCGAGCGGGTCCACATGGCCCGCGAGCAGCAGGCCCGGCAGGGCAAGTTCGGCGGCGGGCGCCGCTCCTACGGCTTCGAGACCGACGGCGTGACCGTCATCCCCGAGGAAGCCGCCGCGATCATGGGCATGGCCGACGCGGTGCTGTCCGGGGTGCCGCTCCGCTCCATCGCCCGCGACCTGCGCAAGCTCGGGGTGCCGACCGCCAGCGGCACCGGGTGGACCCCGGACGGGGTGCGGGCCGTGCTGATCCGGCCGCGCAACGCCGGGTTCATGGTGCACCGGGAGACGACCCGTAAGCGGCAGGTCTACACCGACGGCGACATCGTCGGCCGCGCCCCGTGGGCACCGGTCCTGGACGAGGACGTGTGGCGGTCAGTGGTGGCCAAGCTGACCGACCCCGAGCGGCGCACCAACCACGCCGGACCCGCCCCCCGCTGGCTCGGCTCGGGCATCTACACCTGCCCGTACGGGTCGGGCCTGCGGGTCAACAAGTCCGGCGATCTCGCGGCCCGGCCCATCTACCGGTGCCAGCAGGCCGGCGGGGGCCACGTGTCCATCCCGGTCGCACCGATCGACAAGCTGGTGGGGAAGGTGGTGATCGAGAAGCTGTCCCGGCCCGATGCCGCCGACCTGATCACCGCCCCCGGCAAGAGCATCGACATCGCCGGGTTGCGGGCCGAGCTGGCCACGTGCCGGGCGCGGCTGGAGGAGACCGCCGTCGACTATGACGATGACACGATCACCCGGACCCAGTTCCTGACCCAGACCGAACGCCGCCGCGCCAAGATGGCCCGCATCGAGGAACATCTCGCCGAAGCCACCGAGGTCTCCCCGCTCACCCCGTTGGTCGGCGCCGCCGACGTGGCCGCCGCCTGGCATGGCCTGACCCTGGGTGCGCAGCGCGCGGTGCTCCAGGCCCTGTTCACCATCACGGTCCGGCCCGCCGGTCGCGGGTTCCGCCTCGACGTGCGGCAGCGAGTCGCCTTCGGACCCGCTCCCGCCCTGGCCACCGCCGCCTGACAGTGTGCTGGCAACACGAAGATGCCCTCGCCGGCGTCTTTGCCGGTAGCGGGCTTCTCTTGGTTGTACCTGTTGCAACCAGATCCCGAACAGGCCACTTGTCATTCTTCACGCTGGTAAAGGGTTGCGGCGGCCACCTGCTTCCAAGCAACCGTTACCACGCTGGTACCGTCGACCGCACCGGGGCGGCGGCTGCGGCCCTGATAGGACCCGTCGCCTCCGATCTTCTGCGAAATCTCGGCTTCGAGGGCCTGGACGTCTTGCTCCGGGCCCAGTTCGAACTCGTGTACGCCTCCCGTCACGGTCTGGATTTCCAGGACCCGCCCCGGCGCCTGTTCAGTGGCCGGGGACCGTTGCGAGGCCGTTGTGGCAGTTGCCATCCGGTCGAAGAATCCGAGCCGCCGCAGGATGTTCCGCGCCCGGTCGGTGTTAGCGGATCGCACTCCCGTCGCAACCCTAAGCACCTGCGTCACTGGGTACCGGACGCCATTGACCTCGACGGCGTGCTGGTAGATGGTGCCCGGCTCGACGCTCCGCATGTGAGCCTCGACTTGCTCTCTGGTGAGCGAATAACGCTTACCGCCGTAGATGAACTCCATCCCGCCTCCAATCCATAAATGTCGGTCTGTCGGTCTGTCGGTCTAGACAACCATAGCAGTCTGGTGGTTGCTTGGCGACGGCGGACTGCAGGTCATCCTGCATGGCTTCGGCCAGACCGCTACCCCGGACAGGCCGCGGAAATGACGACGCCCCTGCCGCGGTCGGTCGGTCCGGCCGGGCGGGGCGTCTGATCGTGGCGGTTACCTGCGCTGCTGCCGGAAGATCAGCGCGAGCAGGTCGCGCTGCTCGCTGGTGAGCGGGAGCAGTGCGTCCACTATCTCCTTGACGTAGGCATCCAGGTTGTCCTCGTCCTGGTAGTCGTCCGGCGGCAGTGCGGGGACGGGGGCCGACTGTTGCCGGGCGCGCCGGGCGGGGTGCCGGCCGACTCCTGCGGTCTGGGTCATCGCGGTCCCCCGTCCCTCCGGCGTGGCCGGATGTGGTGCTCAACCGTGGCGTTCCTTTTCCGTTTCAGGTAACCGCCTATTCGACGACACCCTGCAAATCACCGTGGGCCAACATAGACCTCTTTAAGCCGGACTGGGCAACACTGACCATCACTCACCCGCACTCAGCAATACTGGCTACCACCGGATAACACCGATTCGGGCCGTAAAATTTTTTGCTTGAACACGTAAAGCCGGGGATACATCTCCGCTCTTCGTGTTCAAGAATTCACCTGAGCAGCAACCCGATGACAACGGGTTGGTGTTGTCGGCCTGGCCCGGTGTGCCACACCCGCCTCACCGGGCACAGGGTCAGGTCGCTGGCCTGGGGTCTAGCGCGGCCGGCAACCCCGGCGCAACGTGGATCCCTTGTTGTCAGCAAGGACTCCAGTTCCGCTTCGGGCGCGCTTGGGTGACCGTTAGACAGCGGCGAGGGGAAGGAATGCGCGGCCATTAGCCAGCACCTATTACCTTGGATGAAAGTGGCCGTCAGGGCCGCGAAGCAAGATGCGCGTAGCGTTCACTTCCGTTTGGACCGGGCGCGGTCCCGGAGGCATACTGAAACCAGCCCGGCCGGGGTTAGAGCATGAAATTCACGGCGCATTCGCGCCGGGCTGGCAGCGAAAAGGGGAAGGCTCGTGGCGTACGTTATCCGCGATGACGAGGTTCGCGACGACGACCCATCGGGCAGCGCCCGGCCGCGCCGCCGCACCCGGCATCAGGAGCGGCGTGGCCGCACGGTGCGGTTTGCGCTGACCGACGCCGAGTACGCCGAGGTGTCGGCCGCCGCCCGCCAGGCCGGGCTGGCGCGCGGCGCGTACGCCGCCGAAGCCGCCCTCTCGGTCGCGCGGGGCGAGATCGCGACACCGGACGCGCCGCTGCGGGACGCCTTCCACGCCTTGGACCGTGCCGCGCTGCTGGTGCGCCGGATAGGCGTGAACTTGAACCAGGCTGTCGCGAAGCTGAACGCGACCGGGCAGTGGTCTGGTGACCTTGTTCCGTACGCGGAAGAGAGCGTGCGCCGCGCGGCCCGGCTGGAGGCGGCCGGGGAAGACCTGCGGAAGCGATTCCTCCGGACCATCCGCGCACCCGGACCACGCGGACGGACAGCCGGATCAGAATCCGCGCCGCGCTCAGCCGTTCCGGGATGACCGGACGACGATCCGCCCTGGCCCTCCACCGCGCGGACGGCATTCCGTTCCGCGTTCCGCGCATCCGGGACCGGAACGGATGGCGTTCCGCGCGGTCGAGAGCGCGGCGGATGGCGCTCCGCTATCCCGGTCGGGAAGGTGCCGGTCCCGCCTTTCCAGGTCGCTGGCCGGGGCCGGGTAAGCGGTGATCGGGAAGGTGTGCCCGCGCGGCCAGGACGTTGCCGGGCTGATCCGCTACCTGTACAGCCCCGGACGCCGGGAAGAACACACCGACCCGCACATCATCGCCGGCTACTGCCCGCCGCCTGACCTGGAACCCCCGCTCCGCGCGAACGGGAGCCGGGACTTCCGCCGCCTGGTCGGCCTGCTCCGGCTGCCGCATGCCCTGCTGGGCAAGTGGCGGGTGTTCTGGGTACCGGGTGATGCGGTCCGGACGGGGGTCCGGAGCCGGGTGCTGGCCGGGTGGGAGGACCTCCCGGCGCGGGAGGACGCGGTCGGCGTGCGGGCGGGCGACCCGGCTGCGCGGCCACGGCCGCGACGGGGTGCCGGGGC
>JBOHCG010000458.1:0-6513 GCA_050698735.1 Streptosporangiaceae bacterium
CGCGAACGCGGGCACGAACACCTGATTGCCCGAATCCAGGCTGTAGATGGCGCCGGAGAAATCGAGCCCGTCGGACATCGCGGCGATCGCCGCAGAAGGCGACAGCATCTTCCCGCGCGGCACCCCGTGCTGGTCGACAACCGCCAGCCGGACGGTCCGCAGCCCGAGTTCCCGGATCCGCGCCGCGACCTCCTCGGCCGACGCGCTCCGCTCAGCGGAAGCCAGGCCGTGCCGCCGGACGAACCCCGGCTGCCCGACACCAGAGAAATCAGAAAGGTCAGCGCTCATGAAAGTTAATCGTCGATGGCCTGATACGCCGCGGTCCAGAAATCGCGGAAAATCGCGCCGGGACGATGCGACGTCCACGCCCGCTGGGTCAGCAGGATCGCGGTCAGGTCCTCGGCCGGGTCGTTGAACCACGACGTGCCGAGGCCGCCGTCCCAGCCATAGGTTCCCACCGACTTGGCCGCGTCGGTCCGCCTGGTCACCACGCTGACCCCGAGCCCCCAGCCCATGTCGTCGAAGTCCCCGGGTACCAGGCCGGACACCGCCTTGACCTCGGCCCTCAGCTGGTCGGTCGTCATCAGCGAGACCGAGGGCCGCGACAGCACGCGCTCGCCATGCAGGATGCCGCCGAACCTGAGCATCGCGGCGAACGCGGCGAAGTCGTCCACCGTGGCCGCAAGACCACCCGCGCCAGAGGGGAATGCCGGGGGCAGGGACCACTGCCCGTTCGGCTCATCAAAAATTACGGTCTGCCCGGTCGCGAAGTCGGTCATGAGCTCGGCGGGAAGCCTGCCGAGCTCCGAGGGACGCACGCAGAATCCCGTGTCGGTCATGCCGAGCGGCCCGAATATCCGCTCCGCGAGGAAATCGGGAAACGACCGCCCGCTGGCCCGCGCGATCAGCACGCCGAGCACGTCGGAGCCCGTGTTGTACAGCCACCGTTCGCCCGGCTGGTACATCAGCGGCAGCTCGCCGATGCGGCGCATCCACTCCTCGGGCGGCGGCGGCAGGGTCGGCCGGGGCATTCCCTGGGCGAGTCCGTCCAGCGCCTCGGAGATCGGCGTCGGCTCGCCGAACGCCAGCCCCATCCCGAACGTGAACGTCAGCAGGTCCCGGACAGTGACGGCCCGCCGCGCCGGGACGGTGTACTCCAGCGGCCCGTCCACGCGCATCAGCACCCGGCGGCCGGCCAGTTCGGGCAGCAGCTCGTCGACCGGATCGTCCAGCCGCAGCGTGCACTCCTCGACCAGGATCATCGCGGCCGCCGCGGTGACCGGCTTGCTCATCGACGCGATGCGGAAGATCGTGTCCCGGCTGTAGGCTCCGACCGCCTCCACGACGGTCTCGCCGCCCCTGGCGAGCAGCGCCACCGCGCCCGGCGCCGAGCCGAGCTCCACGTGCCGGGCCAGCACGTCCCGGACCCGCCCGAGCCGCGCCTTACCGAACCCGCTCACGGCAGGTGCGCCGCGAGCCCGAACCCGGCAAAGATCGCCTTGGTGTCCAGGAAGAACGTCAGCCGCTTGAACCGGTCGCCGGACGGCTCGTGCACAAGCAGCGCCCAGGGCGAATACCCGCCGCCCGGGTCCGGCTTGTACTGTCCCCACGCCTGGACGCCGTTGACCTGGCCAGCGGGGACCAGCACCGAGTCCTTGCACAGGCTCGGCCCCGGCTCTTGCATGAACCGGATGATGTTGGCCGCGCCGCGGATCCACATGCCGAACGGCGGCATCGTCATCACCACGTCCTCGTGCAGCAGCGTGACCAGCTGCTCCAGGTCGTAGCGCTGGAACGCGTCCACGTACCTGGCCAGCAGGTCGGCCTGGTCCGCCCCGACGTCGATCGGGCGCTGCTCCTCGGGCAGCGCCGCCAGCGTCGCCCTGGCCCGCTGCAGCGCGCTGTTCACCGCCGCGACGGTGGTGCCGAGCGTGTCGGCCGCCTCGGCCGCGGGCATCTTCAGCACCTCGCACAGGATCAGCGTGGCCCGCTGCCGCGCGGGCAGGTGCTGCAGCGCGGTGACGAACGCCAGCCTGATCGTGTCCCGCGCCACCGCGATATCCGCCGGGTCGCCGTGCTCGGGCAGCACCCGGTCGTCGGCGATCGGCGAGATCCAGATGTCCTCGGTGCGCCAGGGGCCGAGCATCGCCTCGACCGGCGGCGAGGCCGGCCCGAGGTCCATCGGCAGCGCCCGCCGCTGCCTGCCGCGCAGCATGTCCAGGCAGATGTTGGTGGCGATCCGGTACAGCCACGAGCGCACGCTTGAGCGTCCCTCGAAGCTCCCGGCGGCGCGCCAGGCACGCAGCATCGTCTCCTGCACGGCGTCGTCGGCTTCGAACCCCGAGCCGAGCATGCGGTAGCAGTAGCCGGTCAGCTCCCGGCGGTACTGCTCAAGCTGATCCGGGTTTACCTCGGCGGGCGCGATGGGCGACATAGCTCCTCACCCTACGTCGGCCCTCTGACATTTTCAGGCCGGCTCCATCCCGTACCTGCTCATAAGCTCGCGTTCGGCCTCGCGGGACGGCGCCTCGCCGGCCGCCCACAGCCGGTGCAGCTCCTCGAAGTACGCGTCCATGGCCGGCGCGTGCAGCACGAGCAGCCGGGCCGGCCCGGCGCCGCCGTTCCCGAACGTATGCGCGGCCCCGCGCGGCACCAGCAGGAAGTCCCCGGGGCCGCCGTCGAACTCGGCCTCGTCCAGCCGGAACGTGATCGTCCCGGCCAGCACGAAGAACGCCTCCGAGCAGTTCACGTGCCGGTGCGGCGGCGGCGTCCGCGCGCCGGGCGGCACGGTCCGCTCCATCAGCGAGAAGTCGCCCCCGGTCTGCGCGGCGACGGCCTTGAACGCCATCACGTTCCCGCGTGCGGTCAGCAGATGTCCTTGCCCCGATGGCACGATGCCGGTCATGGGGCCTATTCTCACAGGGGTGGGCATGGGGGAGAAGGCAGAGCGCGACCCTCCCGCCGAGGCGCCCGCCGCCCCTCCCGCCGAGGCGCCCGCCGCCCCTCCCGCCGAGGCGCCCGCCGGTACGCTGGCCGAGGCGGAGGCCGAGCTGTACCGGCTGGACCCGGACGAGTTCATGGCGCGTCGCCAGGACCTCGCCGCCAGTGCCCGCGAGGCGGGCCAGACCGCCGTGGCCAAGCAGATCACGGCCCTGCGCAAGCCGACCCGTTCCGCCTGGGCGGTGAACCGCCTTGTCCGCGCGGAGCCCGGGGTCACGCAGCGGCTCACCGACCTGGCCGCCGAACTCCGCGACGCCGAGCGTGCCATGGACGGCGCCCGCATCCGCGAGCTCTCCGCGGCCCGCCGCCGCCTGGTCGACGACCTGAGCGCCCAGGCCCTGGCTCCCCTCAAGGCGCCCCCGTTCGCCCTGCGCGAGGAGGTGATGGCCACCTTCGACGCGGCCGTCGCCGACCCCGGCGTGGCCGCCAGCCTGGGCACCCTCGTCCGCGCCGCCCACTGGGCCGGCTTCGGCCTGGCCCCCGTCCCCGACGGCGCATCGGCCCCGGACACCGCGCCAGCCCCGCAGCCCCCGGCCAGAAAACCCAAAACCCCCGAACCGGCTGAGGCAGGTGCGGAGCGGGAGCGCCGTCGCCGTGAGAAGATCCATGTGGCCGAACGAGCCGTGGTTGAAGCTACCCAGGCCGCCGAATCCGCCAGCGTGGCCGAACAAGACCTGGAGGACACGGTCCGGCGACTGGAAACCGAGCTCGCCGAGGCCCGCGAGCGCCTGGCCGAGGCGAGGCGGCAGTCCTACCGGGCCGAGTCAAGGCGGCAGCGGGCGGCCGCGGATCTCGGCAGACTAAGTGAGTAAACCTTCGTGCCCGGCCAGTGGCTCTATACAGACGTAGGCCGCTGGGCCGTAAACGGAGGGCTTTATGGGCGTCTTGGGGTCTTCAGTAACGGTGGAGGTGCTGCCGGTGGAAGGTCGTCCGTCTGAGCCGGACGGGTTCCGTGATTTTGTCGAAACGCGTTCGCAGGCGTTGCTGCGCTCTGGCTGGCTGCTGACCGGGGACTGGCCGAGCGCCGAGGATCTCGTGCAGACCGCGCTAGCCGCGGCCTGGCCTCGATGGACGAGCCTGACCAGGCAGGACGCGCCGGAGTTGTACGTAAGGAAGATCATGGTGAACACGTTCCTGCGCTGGCGGCAGCGGCGCTGGAACGGCGAGATCGCCACCGGGCGGCTGCCGGACTATCCGGGCTACGACGTATTCGCGCAGGTCGATGCCCGCCAGGCGCTGATCTCGGCGCTTGACCGGCTGCCGGCGCGGCAGCGGGCGGTGGTCGTGTTGCGTTATTTCGCCGACCAGACCGAGGAGCAGACCGCGGCGGCGATGGGCTGCTCGGTCGGCGCGGTGAAGTCGCACGCGGCCAAGGCGCTGGCCCGTCTCAGGGATGCCCCGGGACTGGCCGACCTGATCACCGGAGGAGTGACCTCATGAACCCCCAGGAGCGGCGGCTGTCCGAGCTGCTGCACCGCGTCGCCCCGGAGCCCCCGCGCCGGGTGAGCGTGGAGGATGTCGCGTTCCGGATGGCCAACACGGCCGGGCAAAGCCGCGCCAGGTCACCGCGTAGCCGGCCAGGTCTCCGCCTGCTGGGCCGCGGCTGGGCGCCCGCGCTGGCGGCGGCGAGCGTCGTCGCGGTGGCAGGCCTGAGCGCCGGCGCCGCGGTGGTGCTCACCTCACATCACAGTCAGAGTTCGCATGGCAACGGGAACACGGTCAACCCCACCGCGTCCGCGTCGTCGGCGCCCGCGACCTCTGCTGTGTCGCCGACTCAGAGCACGACCCCGGCGGTGACCGTCAAGGGCCCGGTGGCCATCCCCAACGGCCCGTGGGCCGCCGAACTGCTCGACGGCGGCCACCAGACGCTGACGCAGGGCTCCCTGGTCGGGAGCGGCGGCTCGCTGTACGCCTATACCTCGGGCTACCTCGTCCGGCTGGACCCGGCCACCGGCCGCGTCCTCGCCCAGGCGCCGTTCAGCTCGGCGGTCCCGAACCCGCCGGTCGTCGTGGGCAGCACGGTATGGACGGTGTCGGGGTACAACGGCGGCAACGTGACGCTGCGCGGCTTCGATGCCACGACGCTCGCCGTGGTCAAGACGGTGGAGGTACCCGCCTTCGGCCAGGTGTCGTCCAACGCCCAGGGACCGCTGACCAGCAGCCCCGATGGGCACCTGTACGTGGCGGCGGGCATCACCGTCGCGGTGGTGGACCCGTCAAGCGGCCAGGTGATCCGGCGGTTCGACCTGACCGCGGGCACGGCAAGCTCGGTCGCCGTCTCGCCCGACGGCAGCAAGCTGTACGTCGGCATCGGCTCCTTCAAGGTGCTGATCTACGACGTGGGCAGCGGCACCGAGACGGGCTCGTCGACCATGAACGTCGGCGGTTCCGGCGGGAACCTGGTCGCGACCTCCGGCGGCGTCTGGGGCACGATCGGGGTCGGCATGAGCGAGTGGGTCTGGTTCGCCCCGGATGGCGACCTCCGCTTCGCCCACCGCGAGAGCACCGGCGCGGGCGCCGGCTTCGACTCGCTGCCCAGCTACTCCGGCGGCGTGGTCTGGATCGGCGGCAGCCACACCCTCCAGTGCGCCAACCCCGCCAACGGCCAGTCCCTTGCCACCGCCACCATCCCCACCGATAACGGCGTGGTGGAGTACTTCGGCAGCCCGACCGTGGCCGACGGCCACGCCTACGCCGACTACCAGGACAGCAGCTCACAGCAGATGGGCCTGGCCCGGATGACCCCCCCGTCCGCCTGCGGCCAGGCCCAACCCCAGGGCTCCTGACCCGAGCGCGGCGCCTACCGCGAGATCGGCACCTCAAGATCGTGGGTGCCGGTCTCGCGGAATATGAAGTTCTCGCTCTGGTGCCCCGTGTCGATCTCCACGCTCCCAAAGCCGGATGCGATCGTCAGGTGGGCCGGGACGATGACGGCGGCGTAGCGCTCGTACATCTTGCTGTTCCAGTGCCGGGCGAAGGGGTTGTCGAAGCTGGCCCGCAGCCGTCCGAGGTTCGTGCCGTTCAGCCAGACGCCGTCGTGGGCCAGTCGGTTGGGGTCGTTGTTCTGGCCGATCACGTAGAGCAGCTTGTCGCGACCCGAGTTCACGAACGGAACCATGAGGCTCGACTTCGTCTGAGGCGAGACAGAGCAGCTGACGTCACTTCCCCACACGCCCTCCCAGTTGATTTTGACGCCGCTGTTAAGGCCCCAATTGAATGCAACCGCCGATTGCGCCGCGTGCGCCCACGGATTCTTGGTGAACGCAAGGCCTGACAACCAGAATTCCTCGTTTGTATTGGGCTTGGAAATGAGCGCAACCCTGCCGCTGAAGCCCACGTAGACACTACAGTTCCGATATTACGGAATGTAGCCAAATGGGGGCGATCCGCAGCCACTGGCGTTCGGTTAGTGATCGTCTGTGACGGGTTTATATATTGGTGCAGTCGGCCTGCGGTGACGTTACGTAGCCTTGACTCGGTTCCGCGTCGGGTGGTTCGCCTGGCGTCCGGTTA
>JBOHCG010000459.1:0-6496 GCA_050698735.1 Streptosporangiaceae bacterium
GCCCTGACCGTCGAGGCGAACGGGTTCATGTTCACCGCCGCCGAGACCACGGAGGCGGACTCCCTGCATCAGTTCGGCGAGGCGCTCGCCGCTCACCTTGACGAACCGACTCCCTTCCGGTTCGCCGGGTGGGACGAGGCTATTACCCGGCTGATGCGCCTGGCCGTGAACGGACCGAAGCCGGTGGTCATCGACGAGTTCCCGTTCCTCGCCAAGGCCACTCCGGCGCTTCCTTCCCTTATCCAGCGCGCCCTCGAGCCGTCTGCCCAGCGGCGCAACACGCCGGTGCGCCTGCTGCTGTGCGGGTCGGCGCTGTCGTTCATGGGAAAGCTGCTGGCCGGCAGCGCGCCGCTGCGGGGCAGGGCGGGGCTCGAACTGCTTGTCCCGACGCTGGATTTCCGGCTGGCGAGGGAATTCTGGGGAATAGGCGACCTGCGCACCGCGATGCTGACGAACGCCATCGTGGGCGGAACGCCTGCGTACCGCCGGGAGTTCGCCCAGGACGACGCCCCGGCCGGACCCGACGATTTTGACCCGTGGGTATGCCGCACCGTCCTCAACCCGGGCCGGCCGCTGTTCCGCGAGGCCCGTTACATCCTTGCGGAGGAACCCGACATTCGCGACACCGCGCTCTACCATGCGGTGCTCGCGGCGATCGCCGAGGGCAACACCACCCGCGGCGGCATTGCCAACTACCTGGAGCGCAAGTCCACCGACCTCGCGCACCCGCTGGGCGTCCTGCACGACGCCGGGCTCATCACCCATGAGACCGAGGCGTTCAAAAAGAACAGGTCGGCCTACCGGATCGCCGAGCCGCTGCTGACCTTCTACCACGCGATCATGCGCCCGGCCTGGGGAGACCTGGAACGCCCTGGCCGCGCTCCCCAGGTCTGGCGGCGCTCGCAGCATGCGTTCCACAGCAACGTGGCCGGCCCGCACTTCGAGGAGGTCTGCCGCCAGTGGGCCCGCTGGCACGCCGGGCCGCAGACCTACGGCGGCGCATACCCCGCCCGCGTCGCCAGCGGAACCGTCTCCGACCCCGAAGCCCGCAAGACCGCTGAGGTCGACGTTGCCGTCTTCGGCCGCAGCGAAGGCGACCGCGACGTGCAGCTCGCCATCGGCGAGGCGAAATGGCAGGAGACAATGTCCGCCAGTCACCTGAAGAGACTCGAGCACATCCGCGGACTGCTCGCGGCCAAGGGTGAACCCGGCGCGCAAGACGCGCGGCTGCTCCTGTTCGGCGGCGCAGGGTTCAGCGACGCACTGACACAACGAGCGGCAACCGACCCGTCCGTCCAGCTCATCGGACTCGACCGGCTCTACTACGGGTCGTGACTGCCAGGAGGCCAGTCCGCCCCAGACACTCTTACGCGAGCGGGCAGCACACGGAGAGGCCGAGCCGTGGTCCTCGCCCCCGTGCCGCGCTGAAGCGGCCCTGCCTACCACCCGTATCCCGCGCCCACAAGACACCCCGACCCCGCGACTCCAGGGCAAATCCGGGCCCTGCCAGCAGTAATCACGAATCGTGTCGGCCGCTTCCGCCGGACTCCGGACCCGGCTAGCGCGCATGGCGTGGAGGCAGCTATACCTTTCCCAGCTCTTAATCCGCGGGTTCGGGGTTCGAGTCCCTGGCGGCGCACCCGTTCTGACCTGGGGTTTTGTCGCTTCAGGTCATTTTTGTTGATC
Source organism: Streptosporangiaceae bacterium (assembly GCA_050698735.1). Classification (GTDB taxonomy): domain Bacteria; phylum Actinomycetota; class Actinomycetes; order Streptosporangiales; family Streptosporangiaceae; genus Palsa-504. The sequence continues at coordinate 1,687 of JBOHCG010000459.1, forward strand.
TTGCATGGGGCCTGACTGAGGCCATCCTGGGTCCGCCATAGTCAACCGCTTCTCGAAAGCACATGCGGATACAGTATGGGCGGCCTCGCCTGGGACGCAGGCCATTCCCCCGCCGGGCCCTCTTGTGCTGGCCCGGCGGCGTGGTGCCTGTTTTCAGTTAGCCTCCGTTCCTTATCGGCTACTCAGAGTGCAGGCCCTTTGGGGGTATACGTGATCTCGGCGCGGTCACCGCAGGCGTCTGCGGCGTCGGTGACGAGGACGGCCGAGCTGGCGGGCTGGATGTGCCCTTGACCGCCGCGTCGTCCCGGTATGCCCGCGTCCGGTCCCAGAGCGGGCGCGGCAGCCGTTCCGGATGCCCTGCCGCCGCCGGCGGCGCCGGGTGCCGGGTATCAGGCAGCCCGCCTGGATGATCAGCGTGGCGACCTTTTCCGCCGCCGTGTGCGCCACGGCGGGCAGCACTGAGGTATAGGTATCAGCGGTCAGCACGATGCTGGAGTGGCCGAGCATTTCCTGCACCACCCGCAGGTCCACTCCTGCCGCCAGGGCCAGCGTGGCCGCGCCATGCCGCAGATCATGCAGCCGCACGGGCGGCAGCTCCGCCTCGGCGCTGAGCCGGCAGAAGATTCGGGTCAGCCGGTCCGGGGCCATCGGGTCGCCGTTGAGGTTGGTGAACACGAACCCGGACGCCCCGTACTCCGGCCCGAACGCGGCAGCCTCGGCCCTCTGCCGGGCGCGGTGGGCGGCCAGCGCGGCTGCCGTGGTGTGGTCCAGCGCGATGACCCGGGTGCTGTGCGGGGTCTTGGGCGGACTGATCGCCAGGCGGCCGTCGTACTGCTGCAGTTGCTGGCAGATCACCGCGGTCTTGCCGTCCAGGTCGACGTCGCACCAGCGCAGCCCAGCTGCCTCCCCGCGGCGCAACCCGCGCAGCGCGATCAGGTGGTACGCGGCATACAGCCGGTGGTCCTCGATACTGCGCAGGAACTGGGCGGTCTGCTGGGCCGTCCATACCGCGACTGCGGGCCGTTCCCCGGTCCGCCGCCACTGCTCGATCCGGTACGGCGTCCAGACCACTGCCCGTGGGCGGCGCGCGCGGGGCAGCTCGGCCATGGCGGCAGGGTTCTCACTGATCAGCCCGCGGCGGACCGCCGCGTTCAGCGCCGCCCGCAGGGTGGCCCGGATCCGGGTCAAGGTGGCCGCCGAGACCGGCGTGCCCAGGGCGTGGTGCTGGCGGATGATCGCGGCGACCATGGCCTGCACGTGCCCGGTGGTCAGTTCGGCCAGCAGCACCTCCCCCAGGTACGGGCTCAGGTACAGGCGGACGTGCGCCGCGTAGCCGCGCACTGTCGACGGCGCGGTCGCGGTCTTGGTGACCAGCCAGTCCCCTACCGTCAGCATGCGGGCGCCGGTATCACCAGCGCGCGGGGCCCGCAGCCGGGCCAGCACCGCCTCCGCCGCCCGCCGCGACGGATACCCGCCCCGCCGGATCCGCCGGCGCCGCCCGTCCAGCCCGGCAGGCAGCTCCAGCCGCACATACCAGCTCCCATGACGCGAACCCGCCAGCCGCGGGCACGCCCGGCCATACTGCCGACCGGTTCCCGGATCTACGCACCCGCACCGACGGTACACACATCCCTCACTGACCATCACGTACTACCTCGCATCCGCGCAGAGTAACTGAGCTGCTCCTCTCAGCATGCGACCCGGCAGGCGCCCAGGCGAGGACACGCACGCGATGCGGCTGAGGCACGGGCATTACCGATGACGAGATAATCCTGGGAAACTGGCACACAAAGGAAAAAACCCGGCTCCGCGAGGGAAACCGGGTGGTGTATGCGCCTAGTGTAGCAGCAATTTCTACGTACCGTAGAGGCGGCTCACCAGCCCGCTGGGCGCGCCAGGCTTCCCGCAGGATCGGGCATCTGGCAGGCCCGCAGGTCCGCTGGTGACAGCTGGCGCCACCAATGGCTGCCAACGCCGTCGGACGGCTGCCCTCGCAGTGCGCCAGCCAGATAGTTACCGGAGGGATTCACCAGGCCAACCGGCACCCGGGTCCGGGTGTAGGAGACAGGAAACTCCAGGTCGCTGTCGTTCGAGACCACCACGGCAGCGTCAACGACCCCGGTGAGGACGTCAACCAGCAGATGCGCGGCGACGTTGACATCAGACCCCTTCTCTTCACGGTGAGCGTAAGAGACCATGAACGTCGCGTCAGGCACCGGGTTGCCATTGGCATCCTGCACCATGACCGGCCATTGAGGATGGACCAGTTGCGGCCTGCCTGACCGGCTCGCCGCCTTGACCGCCAGCGGGGCGTACTTCACGCGCGCAACGTAGCTTCCGTAGGCGATGTGATCAACGCTGTTTGCCGTTGTCAGCGCCCTGAGGTAGATGTCCTGATCGGTGTACCCGGATGGGTTGGTGGCAGCGTCGATCACGGCGGTGCAGTAAACGACGCGGGAGATGACCGCGCCCTGCCAGCGAGATGCCTGGGAGACGAGGCGCTGGGACAGTGCCCGGATATCCAGCCACCGCCACCCCGCGGTCCCGCGCCCGCACAAGCCGCGCGCACCGTAATACAAGTTGTAGCCGTCGACATATACCCCGACCTGCATCCGAGCACACTAGCAGAGCCCACCGGCACCAAGCCCTCCTGCAAGAGGCACGAACCCGCCGGACAAGATGCGGTGCAAGCCCGCGACCGGCACGGTCGTCCGATGCGCTTCTGGTCACTGCACGTGGATAGCTTGTGACCGTGTCTGATGTACCTTCGGCGGTTGAGGCTGAGCTGGCGCGGCTGCGGGCGGAGAACGCCTGGCTGCTCAAGCTGCTGAAGCTCACCCCGCGGCAGGCTGCCCCGCCCGGGCCTGCGCAGGCCGCCTACTTCGAGGCCCCTCCCGGGCTCGTGCATCGCAGGTCGCCGGAGGATGACAAGGTGGCGTTTTTCGGCGCGCTGTTCGCCGCTCGGACCGACGTGTACGCGGTCCGGTTCGACAACCAGCGGACCGGGAAGTCCGGCTGGGTCCCGGCGGTGCGCGGCGGCTGGCAGAAGGGAGTCCGCCATGAGGACCGGAAATACCTGCCGCTGACCTCTGCTGTACTGGCCGCGCATCTGCTAGGCGAGGTCCATGTCGGCCTGTACCCGCTGCTGTACGGTGATAAGTGCTGGTGGCTGGCCGCTGACTTCGACGGGCCGGAGGCGATGCTCGACGCGCTGATGTACGTCAAGGCCGGCCGTTCCTTGCAGGTACCTGTCGCGCTGGAGGTGTCCCGGTCCGGCGTCGGGGCGCACGCGTGGGTGTTCTTCACCTCCCCGGTCCCGGCCGAGACGGCCCGCCGGCTCGGCACCGGGCTGCTGCGCGAGGCGATGGCGCTGCGCGGGCGGATGAGCCTGGCCAGCTATGACCGGCTGTTCCCGTCCCAGGACCTGCTCCCGGCCGGCGGGGCCGGGAACCTGATCGCCGCCCCGCTGTTCAGGCCCGCCCGGGACAACGGCGCGACGGTGTTCCTGGACCTGGAGACGCTAGAGCCGCACGAGGACCAGTGGGCCTACCTGTCCACCCTCGGCCGGATGACCCCAGCCTAGCTCCGGCGCGCCGCTGACCGTGCCGGGAAGGTCGCCGTCGCCGCGGAGGTCACCCGGTACAGTTCGCCGGCCTCGACCAAGACCCGGCCGCCGGTCCCGCCGGTCCTCAGCGTGCGGCTCGGTGCGGGTATCCGGCTGGAACAGGCGGAACTGACCCCGGGACTGGCGGCGACGCTGCGGCACGCGGCCTCGATGCACAACCAGGAGTTCTACGAGCGGCAGCGGATGCGCGCCTCGACCTACAACATTCTCCGGTTCCTGCACTTGCTACCGGGAGACCATTGACGGCGGTTTGGTCCTGCCTCGCGGCATGCTCGACACCGTTACCTCACTGACCGGGCAGGCCGGCAGCCGCCTGAGCATCACCGATCAGCGTGCTCCGGGCGCCAGCCAGGACCTCACCTGCACCGCCACGCTAACGCCCGATCAGCGGGATGCGGTCGCGGAACTCGTCAAGCACGACCTGGGGGTGCTGGTCGCGCCTCCCGGGTCCGGGAAGACGGTGATGGCCTGCGCGGTCATCGCCGCTCAAACTGGACCAGCCACCTGCAGGCAATCGCCGATGCTCTCCGCGACCTCGGGCACGACCCGGTCACCCTCAAGGGCGGCATGGGCGCCAAGGACCGCGCTGCCGCGCTTGCCCGACTCATCCCCAGCCCGGCGGGCCACCACTGCTCGCCGTCGCGACCGGCCCGTACGCCGGGGAAGGGTTCGACTGCCCGCCTCTGGACGCCCTGTTCCTCGCCACGCCCGTCGCGAGCAAGGGACGCCTCCTGCAGTACGCCGGACGGATTCTCCGCCCCTATGACGGCAAGGCCACCGCCGAGGTCCACGACTACCACGATGAACTCACCGGCGTCCTGGCCTCATCACTGGCCAGGCGCGCACCCGGCTACACCAGCCTCGGCTTCCCCGATCCCCGCAAGCTCCCCTACACCCCCAGTGCTGAGATTGCGCACCCAGCCCAGCCGGAAGGACCAGCAGAATGAAGCGGATCGTGGTCAAGCTCAGCGGAATGCCATTCGACCCTACCTACGAGATCGGCGACGACACCATCGCCATCGCCGACCTCGTCCGAGTACCCGGCAGCGGCTCAGGCTCAGATCTCATATGAAGCGGCCTGTCAAGCTTCTGCACTGCCTGCACCGGATTCATGCCCTGTTCTGACTTGGTTTGCGGTGGTTTGCGGCGGCGGTTCCGGCGCACGCTGCCATGGCCTGCGGGCGA
>JBOHCG010000460.1:0-6472 GCA_050698735.1 Streptosporangiaceae bacterium
ATCCGTGACCGCGGAACCAGGAACCGTCCTGCATAAGCCAGGCGCAAACCCGCAGGTCAGAATCACCCATACCTTAACCGAACGCCAGTGATGGCGCACTCGCATCCCGCCCGCCCAGCCAAAATCACCAGTCACGTTGGAAGCAGCGCGAAGTCACCCGAATATAGACCCGAAAAACTCAAGCCCCGAGCCACCATGCCAAGTCGGCTGGTCTTCAAGAGCACGTGATTGGCAAGGCGCATGCACCGGCGTACGCCGATACTTTCCGATTAGCTCTAGTAACTGTGCGTAACTTGGTGAATACTAGGGGAGAACTGCTGGTGCCAGTGTGCTGGGACAGTACTAATGGACCAATTCGGGTCATTAGCGTGCTCACGGGGCTTCAAGTGGTCAACGATGACTGCGTTGATTTCGGGGGGAATTGATGCGTCGTGTAGCAGCGGCTATCATAGCGGGCGGATGCGTGCTGGCGGCAATCGGGTTTGGGATCGGGCATAAGGCTGTCATTGTCGATACCAGCCTTACCGGCACCACCGCTATACCTATGACGAGACCCGTCGCCGGCTCCGCCACTAAGACCGTGGAGTTCAAGGGCTATCAGATCAGCGTCCCGGCCGGCTGGCCGGTGTACTGGCTGAATAAGGACCCGCAGCAGTGCGTCCGCTACGACGTTAACGCCGTTTATGTCGGCACTCCCGGCGCCAACCAGCAGTGCCCGCCCGGCCTGATAGGCAGAACGCAGACGGTGAGCATTGGCGGCCCGGCCGGGTCGGCCACGGAGTTCACGCCCGCGAAGACCGGGCAGCAGGCAGTGCTGCCCGTCCAGCACGGCACCGCGGACATGTCCGCCGCGCTCGGCACGATCATGCAGAACGCGGCGCTCCAGGAACTCGCCGTCGCGATGCCGTCCGCGGCGCCCGCGGTCACCGGCACCTATGGCAGCGACCTATCCGAGGTCGAGCAGATCCTGGCGACCCTCAAGCAGGACCAACTCGGCCCGGACGCGTCGGCCACCCCGTCCCCGTCCCCGTCCCCGTCCCCGTCCCCGTCCCCGTCCGCGTCCGCGTCCCCGTCCGCGTCCGCGTCCCCGTCCGCGTCCGCGTCCCCGGCTCACGGAGCGCAATCGTCGGCTCCGAGGCAGACGGCCACCCCGCGAACCGGCGACTCGGCGAAGCGGACCAGCCCCGAGTCGGCCGCCAACATAACGCCGAATTCTCCGGCCGCTTCCTACCTCTGGGAATACGAATGGCTCATCGTCATATCGGGCCTCCCCGTCCCATGGACGCTCCCGCTGCCAGAGTCCCCGCCGTCGCCACAGACCTCACCGCAGGCGTCGGTATCGACGACCTCCACTGGCCCCAATAGGATCCCGCCCGTAAGGACCTTCCCGTCACCGAAGGCTTCTCCGTCACCGAAGGCATCCCGGTCTCCGAAGCCCAAGGCGACGCCTTCCCCCAGCGTTTCCCCCAAGGCGACCACCTCGCCCAAGGCGACCACCTCGCCCAAGGCGACGCCAACTCCGAGCGCGTCCCCGTCCCCGAAAGCCTCTCCCTCCCCGAGCGCCTCCCCGTCACCCAGCGCCTCCGCGTCACCGAGCCCGTCCGCGTCCCCGTCCGCGTCCGCGTCCCCGTCCCCGTCCCCGTCCGCGTCCGCGTCCGCGTCCGCGTCCCCATCTCCGTCACCAGCGGCCACTGTCGGCCCGCCGGTCGGCGCCATGCAGGGCTTCGACACGTGCACCGCGCCGTCGCTGACAACGATGCAGGCCTGGCGGTCCAGCTATTCGGTCACCGCCATCTACATCGGCGGCGAGGAGATGGGCTGCGATTACGGCAACCTGTCCGCGAACTGGGTACAGCAAACCGAAGCGATCGGCTGGTCGCTGATGCCGATATTCGTCGGCCTGCAGGCGCCGTGCGACAGTTTCAGCGGGAAGATCAACCCGAAGCAGGCCGCGGCCCAGGGGACCGCCGCCGCCAACGAGGCGATCTCGGATGCGAATACGTTCGGCCTGGGCAAAGGCTCGCCAATTTATTATGACATGGAGGGCTACGACGAGACCCAGGCCAGCTGCGTGACCGCGGTCCTCACCTTCCTCGACGCCTGGACCAGGCAACTGAATTCTGAAGGCTACACATCCGGGGTCTACTCCAGCGCCGCCTCCGGGGTTACCGACCTGCAGACCAAGACCACGGTGGCAGGCCATGCACTCGACAGGCCGCAGGCCATCTGGTTCGCGCTGTGGGATAAGGCGCAGAACCTGACCGGATCGCCCTACATGACTGCCGCCGTCTGGCCGGTAGCCGAACGCTCCAAGCAGTATTACGGCCCGCGCATCGTAAAGGTCGGCGGCATCAGCCTGGACATCGACTCCGACCTCGTCGACGGCCCGGTAGTCCGAGGAGCGACCAGCACCGGATAACGCGAGCTGATATCGGTTCGCGGCAACGATCGGTACCTCCTAAGCTAGGGGTCTCCGGCGCTGACCGAGCCAGATCAGGACGCCGGAACGGGAATCGCGCCCATCGCGCCCGCCGACCGCCAGCCGGATGGAGACCTCTCATGGCCCTGCGCAGTGACCGCCTTGACGCCATCGTCAACCTGAGCAAGCGACGGGGATTCGTCTACCCGTCCAGCGAGATCTACGGGGGCCTTCGGGCTTCCTGGGACTACGGCCCGCTCGGCGTCGAGCTGAAGAACAACATCAAGCGCCAGTGGTGGCGAACCATGGTCACCGAACGCGACGACATCGTGGGCCTGGACTCCTCGGTCATCCTGGCGAGGGAGGTATGGGAGGCCAGCGGCCACGTCACCGAGTTCGTCGACCCGCTCACCGAGTGCCTGTCCTGCCACAAGCGGTACCGCGCGGACCACCTGACCGAGGCCTACGAGGCGAAGCACGGCCACGCCCCGGCCAACGCCCTGGCCGACGTCGTCTGCCCGAACTGCGGCACCCGCGGCGCCTTCACCGCGCCGCGCATGTTCAACGGCCTGCTGCGCACGCACCTCGGCCCGGTGGAGGACGAGGCGGGCCTGGCCTACCTGCGCCCGGAGACCGCGCAGGGCATCTTCATCAACTTCCGCAACGTGCTGCAGACGTCGCGCCGCAAGATCCCGTTCGGCATCGCGCAGGTCGGCAAGTCGTTCCGCAACGAGATCACCCCGGGCAACTTCATCTTCCGTACCAGGGAATTCGAGCAGATGGAGATGGAGTTCTTCGTCCGCCCCGGCACCGACGAGAACTGGCACCAGCGCTGGATCGACGAGCGCCTCGCCTGGTACACCGACCTCGGCATCCGCCCGGAGAACCTGCGGCTGTATGAGCACCCGAGGGAGAAGCTGGCGCACTACTCCAAGCGCACCGTGGACATCGAGTACCGCTTCGACTTCGTGGGCACCGAGTGGGGCGAGCTCGAGGGCATCGCCAACCGCACCGACTACGACCTCAAGACCCATCAGGAGGCCTCCAAGCAGGACCTGTCCTACCTGGACCAGGAGACGAACGAGCGGTTCACCCCCTACGTGATCGAGCCCGCGGCCGGGGTCGACAGGGGCGCGCTCGTCTTCCTGCTGGACGCCTACGCCGAGGACGAGGCGCCCGACGCCAAGGGCAACATGGAGAAGCGCACCGTGCTGCGCCTGGACCCCAGGCTCGCGCCGGTGAAGGTGGCCGTGCTCCCGCTGTCTCGCAACGCCGACCTCTCGCCCAAGGCCCGCGACCTGGCCGCCGCCCTTCGCAAGCGGTGGAACACCGAGTTCGACGACGCCAGCGCGATCGGACGCCGCTACCGCAGGCAGGACGAGATCGGCACCCCGTACTGCGTCACCGTCGACTTCGACACCCTGAACGACAAGGCAGTCACGATCCGCGACCGAGACACCATGCACCAGGAGCGCATCAGCCTAGACGGCGTAGAGGCCTACCTCTCCGACCGCCTCGGCTCCTGCTAGCCCCCCGCGCCGCACCCGCCGATCCCGCCCCGCGCACCACCATCCGTTCGGAAGAATCAAAAGATCTTTTATTCAGAACGAGCGGTGGTGCGCGGCTCACAAAAGCCCGGCCCCCACGGCGGTTCCGCGACTAACCCCGGGCCAGCGCAGTTGTCTCTGCCGGGCAACGGTGCCCGGCCCGCAACGCCGATCCCTGTGGTTCCGCGGCCGGCTCCGGGCCAGCGCAGTTGTCTCTGCCGGGCAACGGTGCCCGGCCCGCAACGCCCGTCGCCCCGTGGTTCCGCGGCTAGCCCGGGCCGGCGTGATCATCCCGGACGATCAGTGCCGTTTGCGCCCAGGGCCGTGAGGACCGCGTCCAGGGCAGGCGCGGTGCCGGTGGCGTGCTGGGCGCGGCGGTAGATCTCGGCGGCGGCCAGGTGGAAGCCGTCTGGGAGGCCCGCGGCGGCCATCGTCGCGGCGATCTCCTCCATCTCGGCGATCCAGCGCCAGCCCTTGGCGGCCGCGGCCGCGGCCGAGCCGGCCGACCGCGCCTCCAGGCCCGGCTGGGAGATGCCCCACTCGGCGAGCAGGGTTTCCTCCACGCCCTCGGCGCGGGCCAGTGCCCGGGCTGCGAGCAGCAGCGCCGCGCTGCCCTTCGTCCAGGACGCGTACGCCATCTTCACCGCCGACGCCGCCGCGAAGGCCCCGCCGTCGATCACCCGCGCGTCCACCTCGGTCCCGGCGAACAGCCGCTGCACCTCCCCGGCCCGGGAGCCGGAGAGATAGAGCCTGATGAACCCCGGCGTGACCGGCGGCGTCCCGATGATCCCGCCGTCCACGTACGCCGCGCCGCCGGCCTCGGCGATGCCGGCCACCTCCCGTGCGGTGTCCGGCGAGACCGCGTTCGCGTCCACGTAAAGGCCGCGGAACCCGGCCGCGCTGACCTCCTCGGCCACCTCGACCGCCGCGTGCGGCGGGCACACCGACAGCACCACATCCGCCCGCCCGGCCACATTGGCCACACCAGGCACGGCCGTCAGCCCGGCCTCCCCAGCGCGCGCGACCGAGGCCGGGCTGCGCCCTGCCGCGGCCCACACCACCTCATGCCCGGCCCCCACCAGGCACCGCCCTACCGCGGCCCCCATCTCACCCGGATACAGCAGCGCAACCGTGGCCTTATCCATGCACCAATTTCACCAGGTGCCGGAGTCGGCGGGGTAGAAGGCCATGGTCGCCTTCAGCGGGGTGAACTCGTCCCCGCTGATCACGCCCACTTGGTCGTGGGCGCCGGTGATGCCGATGAGTATGGTGCCCGAGGTGTTGGTCCACAGCAGTTCCGGGGTGGGGACCGCGTTGAACCTCCAGTGCCCGAGGATTCCGGCGAGCCTTCCCGTCGCGGCGGAGTACTCGAGGAAACCGGTGTTGGATTTCGGCTTCGCCTTCGAGCCGGGCACGGGGTAGGTGAGGATCTGCTGCGCGCCGCACACGATCAGGGATCCGTTCGGGGTCAGCAGCGTGTCTTCCTGGCAGAGGAGGGCCTTCTGGGCCGGGGGAGAGCTCAGCGCAATCGAGGAGGAGGACACCGGCGTCCCGATATTGGGCTTGGTCTGTCCCCAGGACACGGCCTCGCGGCTGTCGGCCAGCAGGCTGCCGCCCCTCTTCGCGGGGTTGAGCAGCCACACGCCCTGCCAGGGCCCCTCGCCCAGGCCGAGCCAGCTGAACGCCAGCGTCCGCCCGTTGGCGCTCCAGGACAGCGAGCGCGCGTCGTCGGAGCCGAAGCCGATGCCGCCCGTTCCTGTCCAGGTGCGCGACGCCCCGGAGGCCAGCGTGTACACGATGACCTGGACCAGGTTCGGGTTTTTCTTGTCGGTGACGACGTTGTCCGCAATGGCAAGCTTTGTCCCATCGGCGGACAGCGCGAGCCCTGTCAGCATCTGCCCGTAGGGCAGCGAGATCGCCAGCCGTTGCAGCGACGCGGGCTGGCCGGCAGAGTTCAGCCGCATCAGGACGAACGACCGCGCCGCCCAGGCCTGGTTGCCGTTCTGGCTCACCAGCTTCTGCTCGTCCAGGACGAAGGTCCGGTCGTCGGATGCCGCGGTCACCGCCACGACCGTCCCGCCGGCCCCGGGCGCCGCGATCGTGCTGAGCGTCTGCCCGGTGACGGTGTCCCGCACGACGGCGTAAGACGGGTGGGTGTTCGGGTTGCCGTTCGACGTGATCGCGACGTAGTACGGCGGAATCTTGCCGGACGACACGTAGGACGAGATCGACGGCCCGGGCACCATCGGGGTCGTCGAGCCGGCGGATGTGCCGGTCGTCAGTCCGTCCGCGGCGCTCGCCGCGGCCACCGGCTGCCCACCACGGGCCTTGGCACCTTGCCCTGGCCCGCCGGACGTGGTGCTTAGCTGCGCCTCGCCGCCGTTCTCCGCGTGGGCGTGCGCGCCCCGGTCGGCGTTCACCGCGGCGCTCGCGATCACGACGACGGCCAGCGCGGCGGCGGCCGGCGCCAGCAAGGCCGTCCACCGTGCCCGGGTCCGGGCGCGGT
>JBOHCG010000461.1:0-6439 GCA_050698735.1 Streptosporangiaceae bacterium
CGCCGGCGGCTTCGTCCGCTATCGCCTGCGCGGCCGGGGTCGAGAACGAGATCCCGGCCCGGGAGATGTCCGACTCCATGGTCCACGCGTGCACCGCGATCAGGCTGGCGTGCCGCAGCGCCGCCTCCTCGAACGCGAACGTGAGCGTGGCGCCGCACTCGTCGACGTGGCCGATGCCGACCGCGACCTGCCGCTGGGTGGACTCGCTCTCGTCCCTGATGACCGCGACGGGGCAGGGCGCGTGGGTGGCCACGTACCTGCTGACGGACCCGAGCAGCAGCGCGCCGAACGCGCCGCCGCCGCGCGACCCGACGACCAGCATCATCGCGCCGGAGCCGCTCTCCGCGACCGCCTCTGCGGGCTGGCCCTCCAGTCGGTCGGTGTCGATAAGCAGGCCGGGGGCCGTCGCGGCGGCGTGTTCGGCCGCCTTGGTCAGCGCCTTGTCCCGGTTCTCCTCGATGGCGTCGGTGACCGTCTCGTAGCTGGACGAGCCGCGGCCGGGGGACATCCGGGGGAGCAGCGCCGCGGCGGAGACGATCCGCAGCGGCGCGTCGTGCAGCACGGCCTCCCGGGCGGCCCAGCTGACCGCTCGCAGCGATTCCCCAGATCCGTCCGTGGCCGCCACGATGGGCTTTACCGACACGATGTCCTCCTCGCCAGACCCGGATGTCCCCGGGGTAACTTGCGTCAGAATTAACCTCACCGCCATCATGATCGTGCGCCACCCGCGGCGGCAAGGTGCAGTTCGCCGGGCCGACGCAAGCTTGACACCCGTGCGATGACCCTGGTCCCGCCGTCGAAGACGCCCACAGAACCGCGCTCGAAATGGCAGTCCGGATGGCCGAACTCCTCGAGCAGGAGCTGCTCGGTCAGGTACTCCCAGCCGTGGGTCGCTGGCCTGGATGGCGGCGAGCAGCCGCGACCAGTTCGCCACGTCCCCGCGCTCGATCGCCCGCCAGACCAGATCCTCGCCGTCGCTCATCCGCGCATTTTGGCCCGGCTGGCTGGCCGGCGCAACGGATTATCGTCCAGGTAGCGTGTTACGGCTGCTGCTGTCGCTGCTGACGGCGCCCCTTGATGCGCCTGATAATGGCTCGGATAAGAAAATACACCGCGTCCACCTCCTCGCCCGGTTGTCTCACCGTAGCCCCGCCGGGAAAGGGAAGCTAGCCAGATTACGCGTAGGTGATGAGCGTGAGCTGGGAGAACCGCAGCACGCCGGCGGAGTCGCCGCTGGAGTTGAAGGCCAGCGTGGTCACCGTGACCTGCTGCGTGTCCGCCGGCAGCGCGTCGAGCGCCTCGGACACCTCGAGGGTGGCGTTGAACGGCACCAGCGGGTGCGGCGGCCGCCGGTCGAACGCGCTGACCGGCTCGGTGATGTCGCAGTGTCCTGCGTCGCCCCAGCAGTCGCCGTGCGCGAACACGGTCAGGTAGCCGGCGTAGCCAGACGCGGCGATGCGCGGCGTGGCCTCGTCGGCCGAGTCGTTGTTGAGGAACACGTGCAGCACGAACGACGCGCCGTCGTGCTCGACGCCCTCGAACTCCAGGTCGGCCCGCTGCCAGCCGGCCCGCGGCGGCAGCAGCAGGGCCTGGGAGGTCCAGCGCTGCATCACGCACTCCCGGCAACGGTCGATTCGGCCCCGGCGTACTCGTACCCGAGCTGCCGCACGTCAAGCGTGGCCCGGACGGTCAACGCCGGGTCGGTCTGCAGTGACTGCCCGAGCACGTCGGCGGGCGGGTCGGCGCCCGGATGGGCGGACTGCCAGATCCGCCAGGCCCGGTCGATGTTGGCGTGGTGGGCGAAGAACAGCGGGTCGTACGCGGCCCAGTCGACCTGCGCGAGGGTGCCGCCGAGCCAGACGTGCACGGTGTCGTGCACCGTCCAGATCCGCTGGCTGAAGTCGGTGTAGTTGCTGGCCTGCATCGCGTAGGCCCATTCCTTGGCGTACGGCGGCCCGGGCACCTGCTCGATGTCACGCCCCGGCGCCCGCGAGGTGTGCGTCGGCCAGCCGGCCTTGGGCGCCGCGCCGAACACCTTGATCGCCGCCCCGGCCAGCACGTTTTCGGCGCCTTCCGCCTGCGGGTCGGTGTACGCGGCCGGGATGCCGCCCGCCACGGTCCAGTCCCACCAGGGCAGCGTCACCCCCGCGACCTGGGACTGCAGCGCGAGCTCCAGCCAGTACAGGTAGGCCCGGTGCCAGGGCAGGAAAAGCGCGTCGTGATGCTGGCACCAGCCGAGCGGCACGCCGTGCCAGCCAGCGAAGTACTCGAATCCGCGCTTGTCGTTCAGCTCCATGGCCTGCTTGATCGCCCGGCGCAGGTTGGCGAGCTGGGCCGGGCTGAGCGCGTTGATGTTCTGCCGGATCTTCAGCCGGACCGGCGCGGCGTTGGCCGCCGGACGTGCGGTGACGCTCACTGTGCCGCTCCTGGAAGGCGATGGACCCGAATAGCGTAGCGGCACCCTGATGGTATAGACAGGCGCTATGGCTTTCGATGTCCCGGCGGGAACGTGGGGCCCCCAGCCCGAGGTGCCGGCGGCAGCCCGCCGGGCGGCCCCGCAGCCCGCGGGGCCGGCTCGCCGCTCCCCGGACGGCTACCAGCACCCCTTGTGCACAAGCTCGCCGAGCGGCTTCCTGTCGCTCGCCTTGGCCGGAGGCACCGGATCGTTGGCCGGGTCGGAATGCCCGATCGCGATCGCCCCGATCGGCGTCCACTCGTCCGGCACGCCGAACTCAGCCCGGAATTCCCCCATGACCTCCGGCTGGATGCCGAACAAGACGGCCCCGAGGCCCTCGTCGACCACGGCGAGCAGGATGAGCAGCGCGGCGAACCCGGTGTCGATGTACCAGTAGGGCACCGGCCACCGCGCCTCGTCCCTGTCGGTCCAGCCCTTGTCCCCCCGCGCGTACCGGTCCAGGTAGATGTCCTTGTTGGCCAGCGGCACGATCAAGAGCGGCGCCGGCTTCAGCGCCTCCAGCTGTGCCGCCTCGTAGTCGGCGTCCGCCCCGGTCAGGTCCGCTGCGGCGTGCCACATGATCCGCCACAGCGGCGCGGACTGCTCCGCGCCCTCGAGCACAAGGAACGAGTAGCCCTGGCTGAAGCCCGCGGAAGGCGCCCTGTTCCCCGCCCGAAGCAGCCGCTCGGCCGTCCCGTCCGCCAGCGGCTCCGCGGTAAACGCCCGCATCATCCGCCGCCGCCTGATCACCTCGCTGAATTCCATCCGGCCAGCCTAGGCCGTGGCGCACCCCTTACGGTCAGGGCGCCCAGGCGAAGGCCGATACGTCAGGGACGGTGCCGCATATCACCAAGATTTTAAACTCATTTTTAGCCGAACGGGCCGTGGTTTCCGTGTCCCGCCCGCTCATCCTCCCGGTGGGCGCGCGGACGGCACCGGTAGACCCGCCCCTCGTGAGAACGGTCTCGCCGCGATACTGTCCTGGGGTGCAGACCGGCCGTCTTTGTCCAGGAGGTTGATCCCATGGCTCCCCGACCGCCGTTGCCGCCCTTCACGGAGCAGACCGCCAGGCAGAAGGTCCAGGCGGCCGAGGACGCCTGGAACACCCGCGACCCCGAGCGTGTCGCCGGCGCCTACGAGCTATGGGAGTTCGACGAGGACGGTTACATGATGCGCCGCGAGGCCAGCATCAACGACGTGCCGATCGACGAGTCGCAGCGCCGCATCTTCGGCCCGCGCCCGGAGGAAGAGCGCGGCCAGTCCTTCCCGCTGCACTGAAGCCTGCCGGGCTGCTATTGCGGGCGCAGGGCCATCCAGACCGCGCGCGCCTCGGTGCTGCCTGGGTTGCGCCAGGTATGCGGCTGGTCGCCGCGGAAGTGCAGCGTGCTGCCGGCCGCCACCTGGTAGGACTGCCCGGTCACGGTGAACTCGAGCAGGCCGTCGGTGACGTAGACCAGTTCCTCTCCCGGGTGCTGCATCGGCTTGCGCCCGCTGTTCGCGCCCGGCGCCACCGTCGCCCGCGCCCCGGCGAGAAGGAAACGGCCGTAAGGACCCGAGATGCTGTTCAGCGCGATGCCCTTGTGCGAGGTGTAGACCGGCCTGTCCTCGTCGGGCGGGGTGAGGACGGCCACGTCGTCCTGCCCGACATCCTCCTCGACGAAGTAGGAGACCGGGCGGCCCAGCGCGCCGGCGATCTTGAGCAGGGTGGTGATGGTCGGCACCATGCCGCCCTGCTCGATCTTGTGGATCGCGGCCGCGGACACGTCCGAGCGTTCGCCCAGCTGCTGCAGCGACAGGCCCATCCGCTTGCGCAGGCTGAAAACCTTCAGCCCGATCGAGCCGACGATCCGCTCAAGGTCTCCGGCGGCCCCGGCGGCCCGGCTGTTCTGCTGCACGTCCAGGCACGGAGGGCCCTGGGTGCGTGGCGCTTGGCTCATGGCGTACCCGCATGGTCGAACGGTTGTCCTGGCTTGACGTTCACGACGCCTCTCGCCAGTATAGTGTACGAGTCATAGCGGATACTAAACGTCCATTCCCGGCATATGGGAAGAGGGTGCTGATGGCGCAGCGGATCGTGGTGATCGGCGGCGGCGCCGCGGGCATCGGCGCGGCCGGGGCCGCCAAGGCGGTAGACGCCGGCGCTGACGTGCGCGTCTACACCGAATTCGAGGACGTTGGGTACAGCCCTTGCGGCATTCCGTATGTCCACGGCAGGGAGATTCCCGACTTCGAGCGGCTGTTTCTGGCGACGAAGGAAGCTTACGCTGGTCAGGGCATCGACATCCATTACGAGACGCGGGTGGCCGGCTTCGACACCGGACGCAAGGTCGTCTCGACCGGCGGCGAGGGCGAGGTCGGCTACGACAAGCTGGTGGTGGCCACCGGGTTCGACTACGCCGACCCCGGTGTGCCCGGCACCGACCTCGGCGGCCTGTACTACGTGAAGAACATCAGGCGCGCCATCGAGTGGGACAAGGTCCTGGACGGGGTCCGGTCCGCGGTCGTGGTCGAGGCCTCGCCGCTTGGCCTGGAGATGGTCACCGCGCTGTGCCACCGCGGCATCAAGACTTACCTCATCGACCCTGGTGCCTGGGCGCTGTCGGTGGCCACCGATCCGGACATCGTCGCGCCGGTGCAGGATTCCTGGCGGGAGAAGGGGGCCGAGCTCCACTTCGGCACCACCCTGCAGGGCTTCCTCGGCGAGGGCTCGGTCCGCGCGGTCGCCACCTCCGGCGGCGAGATCGCCTGCGACCTCGCCGTCGTCTGCACCAAGAAGGAGGCGAACACCCGTGTCGCCAGGGCCGCCGGGGTGCGGACCGGATCGGCGGACGGGATCATCGTCGATGAGCGCATGCACACCTCGGCGCCGGACGTCTGGGCGGCAGGCGACTGCATCGAGGTGCCGCACAGCGTGAGCAACATCCCGGTGCAGGGTCTTTCCGGCAGCCACGCCTACGCGCAGGGCAAGGTCGCGGGCACCAACGCGGCGGGCGGGCAGCGCACGTACCAGCCGGTCAGCGTGCCGTGGGGAATGGTGGCAGGCGACTGGATGATCGGCGGCGTCTCGTTCAGCGAGACGCTCGCGACCGCGCTCGGCATACCGCACGTGGTCGGCGTCGCCGAGGGGATATCGCGCGCCCGCTATTACCCGGGGGTGGAGAAGGTCAGGGTCAAGCTGCTGGCCGATCCCCGCTCGCTCGCGCTCATCGGCGCGCAGATGGTGGGCCGCGAGGGGATCAAGGAACGCGCGGACTTCCTCGCCATGGCAGTCAGGACCGGGATCACCGCGGGCGAGCTCGCCACGATGGAGAACGTCTACTCGCCCCCGATCGGGGCGCTGAACGAGCCGATCGCGGTCGCCGCGCAGAAGCTGCTGTCCGGGCTGGGGTCCTGAGGTGTCGTTCTCGCGCTGGCTGCGAGCCCGCTCCGAGCACTACCTGATGATCGCCGCGCAGCAGAAAATCGCCGCTAAGTACCACGTCAAGCCGCCGCCACGACCCCGCGGCCGGGATATCTTCTGGCTGCGGGTATACGTTCCCGCATACCAGGCGGTGCCCTGGTCCGTCCGGTCCTTCGTAATGCGCCGCATGCCGGGCAGCCATCGCATGACATGGACGAGAACGCAGCGTCCACAGGGCTCGGCCCGCTTATCCATAGGTAATCAACCCTGTCAGGAGGTTCCATGCCGATCACCATTGAATCGCCGCGAGGCGAGCCCGGCGTCGACTCGCTGTACGACACCCAGGAGAAGGTCTTCGACGACATCCGGGCCACCCCGGGCGAGAAAGCGTTCGTCTTCATCCACTCCGTCCCGTTCGAGGGCTCGGTGTCCCTGGTCAACCTGCTCACCTCCACCCGGCTGGTGCGCAAGGGGTTCGACGTGTCGATCATCCTGTACGGCCCGGGCGTGATGCTGGCCTCCAGGCACCGCGGCTACCCGACCATCGGCACCGAGGGTTTCCCCGGCAACCTGGCGGGGAACCG
>JBOHCG010000462.1:0-6430 GCA_050698735.1 Streptosporangiaceae bacterium
GGGTGGGGACCGGCGATCCAGTCGGGGTGGGGACCGGCGATCCGGACGGGGTGGGGACCGGCGGCCTAGCGCGGGACGTCAACGCCCCCGCGGACGCCGGACCCGCTGCGGGCGCCGGCGCCGCGCAGCCAGCGGCCAGCACGACCGCGGCCCCGGCCAGCATGGCGGGGGCCAGCCGGCGGGCTTGCCTCAACGTGCGCACGTCACCTCCACCCATTAGACGGCCGCAGCGACGCTCCGGTTGCAGTCGGCCCGTAAGCCCGCCGTAAGAAATCGTCATTACGGTAAGAATCGTTATGATTACTTTCCGTTCAGAATTGGCGGGGCCGACGGCCCGCTAACCCGCGCTGACTTCATCACGAGATGATCCCGGCCCGGTAACCTGCGACGTAAGAACTTCGCAATAAATTGCCGGGAATTCGGCTTCGACTGGCCGTTGAATCCGGACAAATGCGAATCATCTAAAGTGCCCGATCTCGGCATCTTCGCAGGTCTACCGTGTCCGCCTAAGGAGCAGCACAGGGGCGACCAATGCGAGGTGTGTTGTAATGCTCAGCGGCCATCGATCCGCGCGGCGCCGGTCTGGCAGGAACAATCGCACGGCGCATACAGCGGTACCCGTCGTCGCGGTGATGGCGCTGGCGCTGACGGTCGGGATCGTCGCCGCCTCGGGCCACGGCCCGGCGAAACTCCGCTCGGCGGCGTCCTCCGGCCAGGACCAGGTGGTTACGTCCACGGCCAACAATGCCAACTGCGCGATCGTCGTCCCGGCGCATCCGCTGACCGCCAAGGGCCTGGCCACGCCGTATCAGCTCACCGGGCCTTCCGGCACGTCGCCCGCGGCAACCGGCTGCCAGATGATCAATTCGGTCCTGCTGGGCGCGTTCGTCCAGGCCACGATCCTCGACCCGCGGACGGGGGCGCTGTCGGTGTACAACCCGCTGGTCATCACCCGGGGCACCAAGCCGGCCGTCGCCCCGGTGGTGCCGAAGCTCCCGGCCGACGCGATCGTCACGATCGACTTCGGGTTCAACGGCACCGACCTGTTCCAGGTCGGCGCGACGTCGCATGCGCTGGCGCAGGGCAGGTGCACGGACGGCATGTCCGGCTCGCCGTTCGGGCAGGTGTCGTTCTGCAACGGCACCGCCTTCTTCGACGCGGCCTTCAAGCTTGAACGTGAAGGACGGCTGAGGATTCCATCGGCGGGGACCTCACGGCGGATGGTGGCGACCATGGGCGCGATGGGGACCGGCCGCGAGTGCCCGACCACGCGTAACTTCGACATGGTCGACCAGGACCCGAGCGACAACGTGACCACCAAGTACCTGCTCAACCCGGTCACCGGGCGGACCGCGCAGGACAACGCGGCCAACACCGCCCGGATGAAGGGCGACCCGGTGCTCGTCAACGGCAGCGACAACGCCCTCATCGACGACTTCCTCGACCCGGCGTTCGGCTGCACCCCGTTCGAGGCTCCCGACCTGGGCAACAACGGAACGCTGGGCACATCGCAGGCGCTCGACGAACTGCTCGCCACCGCGAACCAGCCGCGCAATGCCGCCCTGGTGCCGGAAAACGACGAGATGGTGCAGGACCTCGGCGGCGCGATGGATCCGTTCAAGACCGACCTCTACCGGTCCGAGATCGGCCAGGCCCCGGTCGACGCGCGGACCGACGCCAGCAGCAGCCCGGCGATGTTCTGCCAGAACATGGTCGACATCCAGACGCCGTTCCTGGCAGCCAACGAGAAGCTGCTCGAGGCCTGGCCCTCGCCTGTGCCCATGGTGGGCGACACCCTGTTCACCTTCATGGCGAACCGGCTGGCCTCCTCGTTCGACAACCTCGGCTGCCAGAACTACGGCCTGGCCCAGCCGGTGTCCGTGGTGGTCGACGGGGCGGGCGCGGCCACCGATGCCACCCTGAACACCGACGAGCAGACCGGGTTCTGAACCCTGCGCGGGCTAGGAGTGACTTCCGTTGAGGTCGAAGTTCCAGCTCTGCGCCGGGCAGTAGTAACCGCCGCTCGCGGCGACGTACGGCGAGGTGAGCATCATCGTGCCGGTCCAGGAGGTCCATCCGCCGTTGTTCACCCCGCCCTGCTTAGGGGCGAGGCGAAGGGTGACGGTGTTCTCCACGTTGATGGACTGGCACTGTGTGATCTTGGCCTTGGTCGTGCCCGCGTATCCGGAGCCGGAACTGGTCAGCTTTACGGTGAACGGCTGCACGGACAGGTTGGGCGGGGCGAACTCCGCGCCGGCCGTCAGCGTGCACGCGGTCGAGGAGCAGGCCGAGGTGAAGTTCCAGGTGTCGTTCCACTTCTGCCCCACGTGCAGGCTGGCGCCGGAACCCGGGGTGCTGACCACCTTGAATACGACGGGAACGCTGCCCTCGAGCGGAACGGCCAGCGTGGACAGCGAGAGGGCCTGGGACCTGGCGGACTCGTGGTTGCCCCACTTCGCGCTTACCTGGTACTGATCGGAGGCGCCTGGGCTCAGCCCGGTGACGATGTAGGTGCTGGCCGTCCCCGGCACGACGGTGACGGGGTTGCCGCCCTTGTAGATCACGTACGAGTCGGGAGTCGGGCCCTTCGGCGACGGTGACCAGTGGAAGGTCACGGTGGTCCAGGTCAGCCGGCCCGCGGCCAGCCCGACCGGGCTGGGGGCTATGGTCGTCAGCACGGCCCTGACCGAGGGGCTCGAGCGCTGCGTTCCCGACTCCGCGATGATCGTGTACCGGTAGGCGGTGCCGGGAGTCAGCCCGCCATCGAGGAAGGACGTCTCATTAGCGGCGACCGAGCCCACCTGGGCACCGTTCCGCAGCACCAGATACTTGTCGATGGTCGCGCCGCCCTTGGCCGGGGTCCAGGACACGAGCACCGACGTCGCCGTCGGCGACTGGCCACGAACGGCCGTCGGGGCGACCGGGACCTTGTGCCACGGGGCCCAGATCAGGAGGCCGGCCACCAGGACGACCACGACCGCGCCTGCCACGACGAAGAGCCACTTCGGGCGCTTGCGGGCCGGCGGGCCTGGCGGCATTCTGTCGGCCGGCATCTGCGGCCAGGGCATGGCATCCTGATAGGACATCGGGCCACCCCTTCCCTCGAATCCCCCTGATAGCCCTATTAAATGGTGGCTTGCGCCAGGCCGCAAGGGCGGCGCGAGCCAGGGAAATAACGTAAGCAAAGATAACTATCTCGCGGCACGATAATCATTGGGCGTGCTTTTTGCCAAAGGCGGCTGGGCAATGCTGGAGGGGAACATGACGGAACAGGCGGGCCCGCTCGGGGCCGACGTGGCGGTCACGCACATCCTGGTGGTCGCCGACCCGGCGCGGTCGCGTGATTTCTGGGTCGACGTGCTCGGCGCGGAACTGTACCGGGAATACGGCGGGACCAGCGTGGTGCTGCGGTTCGCCGGGAGCTGGCTGCTGCTCGTCGGCGGCGGCGGGCCGACCGCCGACAAGCCCACCGTGACCTTCCTGCCGCCCGCCGATCCGGACCAGGTCAGTCACGCCATGACGCTCCGGGTGGCCGACTGCCGGGCCGCCCACCAGGCACTGCTGGCCCGCGGCGCCGCCTTCCTCACCCCGCCGCATGACTGGGGCGGGGAGATCCGCTGCTTCCTGCGCGACCCGGACGGCCACCTAGTCGAGCTCAGCCAGGCCACCGGGTCCTGACGGGCTCATCCGGGCCTCGCCCGCGAGGCTCCCGCATGAGGTGCGTGGGCCCCAAGCCCTGCCTATCGGGGCCGGGGGGACCCGCACCCCATTCCCGGCGAGCTTCGGCGGGGCGCGTGGGGCTGGCGGTGTGGCCGGGCCGGACGCGCTGTCGATATGGGCGGCGTACGTACACGGCGGTGTGTGGCCGACGGACGGCTAGGGTTAGACTCCCGGCGACAGGAGGGGCCAGGTGGGCGGGTTCGTTCCGGAAGATTTCGTGGTTCCAGATGGGCTGGCGGGCGGCGGGTTCCGGCTGGAGCCGCTCGGGCCGCAGCACAACGAGGGCGACTACCGGGCCTGGATGTCGAGCATCGAGCACATCAGGTCCACGCCGGGCTTCGCGGGCCGGTCGTGGCCGAGGGAGATGACGCCGGCGGAGAACCTGGGCGACCTGGAACGGCACGCCGAGGACTTCGCCGCCCGCTCGGGGTTCACCTACACGGTGCTGGCGGACGACGGCGACGAGATCGTCGGCTGCGTCTACGTCTACCCGCTGGCCGACGGGCAGGACGGAGCGGACGTCAGGTCCTGGGTCCGGGCCGACCGGGCCGATCTCGACGTTCCGCTGCACGACGCCGTTTCCGCATGGCTGCGCGATGCCTGGCCCTTTGCCACCATCGCCTATGCCACGCGCTGAGCCGGGGACGCCGAGGCCGGCCTGCCCGGGCCCGGCTCCGGCGGCCGGGCCGCAGGATCCCGGGTGGGCCGGGACATCTGTCCCGTGACAGCGGGACAGGAAGGGCCGATCGTGGAGGGGTGGGTCTGGTTCTTCAGGGACGGCCCCTGGGTGTGATGCCGACTCGGTGGCTGACGTCGGCAGCTGCGGCATGGGTCGCGGCGGCTATGGCGGTGGTCCTGGTCGTCGCCAGCACGGTGGTCGCGGCGCTGAGCAGCGACTGGGACGTCTACCCGGCGGCGGCGGCGATGGCGTCCGCGTGCCTGGGCTGCGTCGTGCTGGCCAGGCGGCCCGGTCACCTGATGGGGCCGCTGCTGTGCTGGATCGGCCTGACGACCGCGGTTCCCGGGTTTGCCTTCGTGTACGCGCGGTACGCGCTGTTCCACCCCGCGGGCCCGCTGCCGTTCGCGAGGCCGGCGCTGTGGTCGGTCACGTGGGACAACGGACCCGCCATCAGCCTGGCCGGGCTGGTCCTGCCGCTGGTCTTCCCCGACGGGACGCTGCTGTCGTCACGGTGGCGGCCCGCGCTGTGGGCCGCGCTGGCCTTCATCCCGCTGTGGGCGCTCGGCCAGGCCTGGGCCCCGCAGAGCATGGGAAGCTACTTTCGCAACCTGCCCAACCCGTATGTGATCCCCTCGCTGCTCCCGCTGTTCGATGCGCTGCAGATCCTGGCCGCGGCCTGCGTTTTCGTCGCCGGCGTGGCCGCGGTGGCGAGCCTGACGCTGCGCTGGCGGCGGGCTGACCGGATCGGTCGCCAGCAGCTCAAGTGGTTCCTCGCCCACCGCGATCGGGATCGCGGTCCTGCGCTACAAGCTGTATGAGATCGACGTCCTGCTGAACCGGGCCGTGGTATATGGCGTGCTGACCGGCGGGGTCGCCGCCGTCTACCTGGGCATCGTGGCGCTGGGTCGCGCGGTTTTCGGGATGAACCCCAGCCTGGGCGCGGAGGTCGTGGCCACGGTGCTGGCGGTCGCGGTCTTGTTTCCGCTGCAGGGCAGGGTGCAGCGGCGGATCGACCGGCTCTTCTACGGCGACCGCGGCGCGCCGTACGAGGCCCTGGCCAGGCTCAGCCGCCGGGTCGAGGAGGCCGCCGACACCGAATCGGCGCTGAATACCATGGTCAAGACCATCGCGGACAGCCTGCGGCTGCCCTATGCGGCCCTCGAGCTGCGGCTCGGCGACGAGTGGCGGCCGACGGCCGCGTACGGGCAGGCGACGGCCTGACCGCGCTGCTGACCGACGCGCCGGATACCGAGCTGGCGGGCGCGGCCACCAGCGGCACCGAGGCCGTCGAGCTCGCCATGGCGACTCAGCCCGACGTGGTCGTCATGGACCTGCACATGCCGGGGCTCAACGGCATCGAGGCCACCCGCCGCATCGTGGCCGACAGCCCGCATATCGTCGTGCTCGTACTGACCATGTTCGACGACGACGACTCGATCTTCTCCGCGCTGCGGGCAGGCGCGCGCGGGTACCTGCTCAAGGGCGCCGACCAGGAGCAGATCCGCGCCGCGATCATGGCCGCGGCCAACGGCGAGATCATCTTCGGCACGCACCTGGCCGCCAGGATGCTCACCTACTTCACCGCCACCCGGCCCCGCCGCAGGTCTTCCCGCAGCTGACCGACAGGGAGCGCGAGGTGCTCTACCTGGTCGCCCAGGGCCGGGCCAATGCCGCGATCGCGGGCAGGCTGAGCCTGAGCGAGAAGACGGTACGCAACCACGTGTCGAACATCCTGACCAAGCTGCAGGTCGCCGACAGGGCGCAGGCCATCGTGCAGGCCAGGGACGCGGGTCTGGGCCAGCAGTCCCGCGGCTGACGGGACGCGAGATCCCGGCCGCGCCGTGAATACTTCCCGGGCCGTCGTGACCGCTGCCTCATGACGGCGGGACACCTCCTCACCGAGGCTGACATCAACATCAGCGTCTGTGAAGGAGTGAGCGGACATGCTGGCTGCACCGCGCGAGGGCCTGACGGTTACCGATCTGGTCACGCGGGCGAGGAACGGCGACAGGCAGGCGTGGGACGCGCTGG
>JBOHCG010000463.1:0-6409 GCA_050698735.1 Streptosporangiaceae bacterium
TCCCGGTGGCGGCGGCCCAGGCGGCGAGTTCCTGCCGGACCAGGTCCGGGGAGCCGGAGCGGAGCATCGGCCCGGTGCCCGGGCCGGCGCCGCGCAGCGGCGCCTTGGCCTCGCGCAGCGCGGTCTCAGACCCGTCCCACCGCCACTTATAGAGCGCGGCCAGCTCGGGGCCGGGATAGTCCTCCCAGTCCAGCAGGTCGGTGACCAGGCAGAACATCTCCGGCACCTGCTGTCCTTCCACTTCCACGTCGTATTCGATGACGCGGACCTGCACGGTGACGCCGTCGCCGGACAGCCCGGCCTCATAGGAGCCGTCGGGCAGGATCGGCGAGGTCCGGTGCAGCGGGATGTCGCTCTTCAGGCGGATCAGCACATGCGTGACCTCGATGAGCCGGGCGATCCGGGGCGCTCCGTGGTAGTTGCGGTCCATCAGCCAGATCCATCCCGGATCGAACAGGGCGGGGTACCGGTCCGCGGCCTCATCGAGCAGCGACTGCTCCGCGGCGGCCTTGTCCGTCCCGGCCGGGCCGGCCGGCATCGCGAACAGGGCCCGGCACGAGCAGCAGGTCAGCGGCAGCGCCCGCAGGCACGGGTACGGGCCGGAATCATCCCCGGTCCCCACGGTGCCGAAGAACGCCCTGTTCACGGGCGTGTCCGGCACCCGCAGCAGCGTCCCGTCCAGCGACCCCGCCCGCAGCGGCCTGCTCGTCCCGATCCTCACCGCACCAGGGCAGCCCCCGTCCTGGTGCTCGGCCCAGGCCGAGCCCAGCACGAGGTCCCGCAGCTCCTCCAGGGGGACCGGGCCGAGCGCGTTCCGCCAGTCCCCGGCTGCCCGCGCGGACGCCGGCCGCCACGGCCGCGCCCACGGCACCAGGGCCAGGTCCCCGGCAAGCGCCGCGATCACGTCCCCGGCCCGCGCGTCCGGCATCAGCGTCATCAACACGATCACCCGGATCATGAACGCCCTGGCCAGCAGCCTCTCCCGCTCGCCCTTGACGAGCCGGGCGTCCAGCCGCGCATGCCCGGCGATCCCGGCGATCACGCCCGGCCCGGCCTTCTCCTCCAGCGGCCCCAGCATCGCGTGGTGCACCGGGCTGCCCTTCGCCCGGACCTGCCCGTCCCGCCTGACCTGCGCCTCCGCGACCGCGACCACCTTGCAGAACACCACGTCATCACGCGTGCCGATCTTCTCCGTCCCGCCGATGACCAGCGCGGACCGGTCCACCTCCCCCAGGTCCCTGCCGTTCTTCAGCGGCGAGGCCAGCAGCCCCCGCGGCACCGCGACGATCATCCCCGCCCGAACGGGCACGGCATCAGACGGGACAGGGTATGAAGAAGGCACGTGAGGCTCCGGTGGCGAAGTGGATCTAGACAGTCACACTTCTTAGCCGGAGCCTCACCCATCTCGCAGGAAACCCGAACAACAAGCCCGCAGCCAGGAACGATCACACAACGCAACCGGCAACGGGACCAGCCCTCAACCGTTTCACCTTAAAGCCGCTGGCATTGAGCCAGCCCGACAGCTCATCGGCCTCGACCACGCCCGTGCCGTCGCCGTTGTCCAGCCACCGCGCGACAACCTCAAGCGTGGCGTCATCAATGCGCCGGGTCGTATCCCGCGGCTTTTCCGCGTTCCTGATTTCCTTGGCAGACAGGGCCAGGTAATCAGACAGCTTGGTCCGGTACTCGTCATGCTCGGCGGCATCCAGCTCACGCAGCCTGCCGAACGCCTTATCCATCGATGGCGTCTTGCCCGCACCACGCGGCGCCACCAGCGGAATCCAGAGCACCGAGCGGACCACCGATTCATCGGGCATGATCAGGTCGGCGCCGCCGCACATGCCTGCGAGCGCACCCAGACCCGCGCCCGCCACGAGCGCGGCCGGAAGGGTGGTCGACGAAACCAGATCACCCAGCGGACCGGCCATCGAACCAACCGGATAGGCGGGAATACCCGGCAGCGTGACCGGTTCGGCTGCCAGCTCGCCGCGCTCCTGGTCCACGTCCGCGGGATGCGGCGCCAGCGGTGGCGGCTCGTTGCGGATGCGGGCATGGCCGCGCTCGGCGGGCTCCGCGTCCGCGCGGCCACGCCGTTCCCGCTCGGCGGCAGCACCGCGGCAACCGCACCCATCATCGAGATGACCCTGGCAACGCGAGCAAAAGCCATCCTTGTCCCAGGCCATCACACAGCCTCCCCGCACGCAGGGCAGCCGTCATCATGCCGACAGGCCAGGCCCAGCGTGCGCACGTCATAGCCGCCCCACTCGACAATCCGCACCGGTTTGCCGGCCAGGCCGTCGAGCGGATCACGGCGCCCGGCCTTCATCGGCGGCAGCCGTAGCGCGGCGTCACGCCTGCGCCGAAGTGCTACCGGGCCCGCGGCGGTAGGCTGCTGCTGTCGTTCGGCGAGCTGGGTAGCGTGCTGAACATCTAGGGGCGGTCCGTCGCGGGCCGCCCCGCCCCATGTCCGGGGCATCTCAGGCCGCCCCGTTGCCAGCCTCGCGCGTGGCGAGCCATGCGTTGACCGCGGACCAGCGGTAGCGGACGTATCGGCCAATCTTCAGGTATTCCGGCCCGATGCCGCGGCATCGCCACTCAGTAAGGGTCTTCTCGGGGATTCCGAACACCTCTGCGACCTCGGCACCCGTGGCGAGCGCCTCAGGCTTCGCTGAGGGCTTCGCTGTTCTGACTGCCATGCGAGAGCGCTCCTTCTACAGCGGCAGATTCTCTATCTTCACGAATAAAATTGCGATGATCGGGCAAGATGGAGAGAGGTTATCGAAGCGCTTGCAATACGTCAAGATCATGAGTAAAGTTCCCGATCATGGAGAACAGGCCACAGCGCCGCAGCAAACGGACCAACGAACCCGGTCCATGGGGCCGACGAGCTGCGCGGAACCTAGAAGACCTACGGGAGCGAAGCCGCCTCAGCCAAAAGGACCTCGCCGCCGCGGCCGAGCGTCTTGGCCGCCCGATGACGATGCAGATAGTGAGCAAGACCGAAGCGCGCGAACGGCGCATCGACATCGACGACCTGGCTACGTTCGCACTCGCACTCCGCACGACGCCGAACAGGCTGTTGCTAACGCGGACCGCCCATGCCGATCAGACAATCGAGGTCGCCCCCGGCTATCACGTATCGGAACTAGACGGCTGGATGTGGGCACTCGGCGAGCGCCCGCTAGATCGAGGATTCGATGCACCACCGCTTCAAATCGTGATCGAATCTGACCGCGAGCGCTGGTTTGCCCAACAAAACCGGCCGAATCATCCGCCGGATTCCCCTCTCGGGGACTCGCTCCAGGCACATCCCGAGATGGTAAAGGCGATCATGGGCCTAGCTCGCGCGGCTCGCCGGACAGGACTCGGAGTGCAGCCGCTGCACTACGCCCTAGAATCCGCCTACCTATGGGCCGACCCAGACGACGAGGGCTGACCCATGGCGATCTATGACCGCTGGTGGAAGACCGAGCGCCAGCCGGATGGAACCCGGAAGCGCGTCCACTCAACCGATTACGGCTGTGAGGCGCGCTGGCAGGTCCGTTGGCGCGATGAGCAAGGCAGGCAGCGGACTCAGGCGTTCGCCAAGAAATCCGAGGCCGAGAGGACCGATGCCAAGATCCGGTCTCAGCTCGCGGACGGAACCTATGTGGACCCCTCGGCGGGCCTGGTCACCTTCCGCGAGTACGCCGAGGAGTGGCGCAAGAACCGGGTTCACGATCTCGCGACCGCTATCCGGATCGAGGCAGCCTTCCGCAATCACGCATACTCGGCCAAGGGAACGCCGGGCAAGACTCCTGGCAGGGCTCCCGCGATTGGTGATCAGGCGCTGCGCACGCTGGCGAAGCGGACATCCCTGATGCAGGCGTGGATCAGCGGGATCAAGCTTGCGCCGAACACAGCGCGTAAGGTCATTGCGGACGTGTCCCAGGTGTTCACGGCAGCGCTCGATGACGGGATCATCACCCGTAACCCGCTGGTGGCCCGGTCGGTGCGGAAGCCGGAAGCGGTGAAGACGGAGGCGGTTCCGTGGACGGCTGCCGAGGTCGAGGCGGTTGCCGACGAGCTGCCTGGCCGCCTCGGTGGTCTGGTCTACCTCGGCTCGGCCTGCGGGATGCGGCAGGGTGAGCTGTTCGCCGCCGCGGTCAGTGACCTGGATTTCCTGCGCAAGACGATGCACGTCGAGGTACAGGTCAAATACCTGGAAGGTTGCCTGTATTTCGCCCCGGTGAAGAACAAGAAGACCAGGGACGTGCCAGTGGCCGACCCGGTGATTCCGGTCCTGGCCGAGCATGTGCGGCAGTATCCGCCGGTCAGGGTCACGCTGCCGTGGGGTACGCCGGACGGCAAGCCGGTGACGCGGGAGCTCCTGTTCACGGCCCAGGACGGCCGGGCGTTGAACCGCAATGCATTCAACCGCGTGTGGCAGAAGGCGTGGCGGGCCGCGGGCGTGGATCCGGCCCGCGGACGGAAGAACGGCTGTCACGTGCTGCGCCACACGGCGGCCTCGGCGTGGCTGTCGGCTGGGCTGAGCCTGGCGAAGGTCGCCGCCTACCTCGGCGATACGAAAGAGGTCGTGCTTTCGACCTACGCCCACTTCATGCCGGACGATGATGACCGTGCCCGCGAGATCATGAACGCGTTCTTCGGACCTCTCCGGGAGGGGCCCGAAGATGCCTCATGTGCAGCCGATGTGCAACAGGAGCGATCGTGACTGCCTGTTCTCGCTGGTCAGAGCGTTTCCCCGTAAGTCCAGGGTGAAGTAGTCGGGACCCGAGTAGCGGCCGGTGGCCATCTTGGTGCGCTGCATGAGGAGGTCGTTGAGGAGGCTGGAGGCGCCGAAGCGGAACCAGCGGGGATCCAGCCAGTCCTCCCCCGCCGTCTCGTTGACCAGGACCAGGTAGCGGATGGCGTCCTTGGCGGTGCGGATCCCGCCGGCCGGCTTGACGCCGACCTGGCGGCCGTGCGTCTCGCGGAAGTCCCTGACGGCCTCGAGCATGACCAGGGTCACCGGGAGCGTCGCGGCCGGCGTGACCTTGCCGGTCGAGGTCTTGATGAAGTCGGCGCCGGCCAGCATGGCCAGCCACGAGGCGCGGCGCACGTTGTCCAGTGTGACCAGTTCACCCGTCTCCAGGATCACCTTGAGGTGGGCGGCTTCGGCGCAGGCCTCGCGGACCGCGGTGATCTCGTCGTAGACATCCTGGTAGTGCCCGGCGAGGAAGGCCCCGCGGTCGATCACCATGTCCACCTCGTCGGCGCCCGCCGCGATCGCGTACCGCACGTCGGCGAGCTTGACGTCCAGGCCGGCCCGGCCGCTGGGGAACGCGGTCGCGACGCTGGCCACGTGGATGCCGCTGCCCTTGACTTCCTGCGCCGCGACGTGGGCCAGGTCCGGGTAAACGCAGACCGCGGCGACCTTCGGCGCGGTGGGGTCGGCGGGGTCGGGGCGCTTGGCCTTGGCGCACAGCGCCCGCACCTTGCCCGGCGTGTCCTGGCCTTCCAGGGTGGTCAGGTCGATCATCGAGATCGCCGTGTCGAGCGCCCACTGCTTGGCGGTGGTCTTGATCGACCTGCTGGCCAGCATGGCCGCGCGGGCCTCCGCGCCTACCTTGTCCACTCCGGGCAGCCCATGCAGGAACCCTCGCAGGTCCGTGATGGTGTCGGCCTGCGCACTCATCGGTGTCTCCCTTCGATGCCCTAGGCCACCATTCTCGCTCAGTGGTGGACCGCGGCGAGCAGCGCGGCGTAGGAGCGGACAAGCGCGGCGTGCTCGAGCGGGAGCAGCGGGCTGCCGGGCTGGCAGCCCTCCTTGACCCACTGATCGGACAGGTCCATGGCCGCAGCCCGGTGCACGGCCGCCGGCCGGACCGCCTCCTCGGGCTCCTCGTAGAGGTAGCGGTACAGGCGGGCCACCGCGTCGACCAGCTCGTCGTTGTCCGGACCAGGTGCATGCTGCCGCTCACGGTGCACGCGCCACCAGTCGACCTCAAGGGCGGCGGCCTTGGCCGGGTTGGCGGGCTCGCCGTAGGTCAGCCGCACCAGCGCGTAGAACCGCCGCATGCAGCGCCGGGCCCGGTCGGGATGGTTGTCGGGATAGGGCGCCCACAGCTGGTTCGCGCGCATCACCAGCCAGGCGCCGTGCGCGGTCCGGAACCAGTCCATGCCGAAGCCCGCCCTGACAAGCCCGACCGACGCCCTGAGCACCTGAGGCCACTTGCGCAGGTAATAGCCCACCCAGGCCCGGTATTCCAGGTCGGCGATGCGGACGGGATCGAATGACCGGAGCCGGCTCGGCTTCCCCGTGTTGACTACCCCACTGCCCATCTGCTGCTCCCTCCCTTTCCCGTATCTTCGCCTGAGGCGCGAGCGCGGCGACCGGCGTTTCCGCGGAAACGCCCACGGGTTGGGG
>JBOHCG010000464.1:0-6363 GCA_050698735.1 Streptosporangiaceae bacterium
ACACCCCGATCAGAGCCTACGAGTTGTTCAGTGCCGTCCTAGGGCGGGCGGAGCGGGCCAACTGCGGCGACCAAGACCGGCCGATGCCCGGTCGCCGCGAGCTGCCCGATCCGGACGAACGTAGCCGCGCCTACGAGGCGACGCGAGCGTACTTTTCCGAGCAAGCGGCGCTGCGGGCCGAGGACCGCCGCGACGGGCATTGCACACCGGCATACCGCGACGAGGTGCCTGGGTTCCTGGACAAATGGGCCCGCCATCTGCGGCACTGGCCTGAAAAACCGCGAGCCGCGGCGGACCGTCCGGCCGACCCGCCAGAGACCCGCGAGGCCATCGGCCGGCTCCGCGATGCCGAGCCAACGTTCTCCGCAGACGCGCAGGCAATCGAGCAGGAGAATAAGGATAAGCACGGCGGCTGGCTGGAGGGCTTCGAGCACCGCCGCAAGGGCGAAGACCGACTCGGAGAAAAGATCGCCGAGCAGCTGGAGGTCGAGCCAGGCACGACCGCGACAGAGGCCCTGCGCGAGGTTCCCGACGGGATCCGGTACACGTATTGCTTCCAGCCCGAGTCCTACACGCGGGGCTACTACGACATCAAGGAACGGTTTGAAAGCCGTGGCTACGACATGTACTACTCGCAGAACTGGTGGACCAATCCGGAATACAAGGGCATCAACACGCGCTGGGTGGCTTCGGACGGGCAGCGGTTCGAGGTGCAGTTCCACACGCCGGACAGTTTCCACGCCAAGCACCACGTGACCCATACCGCCTACGAGCGGATCCGCGATCCGACAACGAGCGACCAGGAACGCGCCGAGCTCAGGGAATTCCAGCGGGAGGTGCCCTCGTGGATACGCGTACCGGATGGCGCCGCGGGCATCCCCGACTACAGGAAGAAAGGGTTCTAGATGGCAGACAAGATTACCTTTTACGCAATAACTGGTGGAAGCAATACCATTGACAATCCCCGTGGTCTAGTGCGGCGGCTAGAGTTCGACAGGGACGGCTTCACCGACGAAGGCCTACGGGTCGACTTCAGCTGGAAGTTCACCCCCGTAATCGCCGAGTGGGAACGCGGTGATTTCTCCAATGAACTGGTCGAGGTCAGCCACGAGCAAGCGAGCAAGATCATCGAGTACTTCCTGAGGGAGTGGGTCCCAGGCAGGTAGCCGTTGGGCTCCTGAGCAACCCGGACTGTCACCGAAGATGGCGTCGGCACTTGGGTCAGAGGCGGACGATCATCTTGCCGGTGTTGGCGCCGCGGAGCAGGTTGATGAAGGCGTCCGGTGCGTGCTCTAGGCCGTCCACCACGGTCTCGGCGTGGAAGAGCTTGCCCTCGCGGAGCCAGCCGCCTACTTCGGCGATCATGTCAGGCAGCCTGGCCTGGTGGTCGGTGACGATGAAACCCCGCAGGGTAAGCCGCTTGGTGATGACCATCGCGATGGCGCTGGGCCCCGGCGTGAGCTCGGTGTCGTTGTAGCGGGCGATCGCCCCGCACATGGCCACCCGGCCGTGGGTGTTGAGTACCCACAGGGCGGCGTCGAGGTGATCCTCGCCCACGTTGTCGAAGTAGACGTCGATGCCGCCGGGCGCGGCCTTCCGCAGCTGGTCGAGCACAGGTGCGGTCTTGTAGTTGAACGCGGCGTCGAATCCGATCTCGGTCAGCCAGCGGACCTTGTCGTCGCTGCCCGCGCTGCCGATCACCCGGGAGGCGCCCTTCAGCTTGGCGATCTGGCCGGCCACGCTGCCCACCGCGCCCGCCGCGCCGGAGACGAACACGCAGTCGCCCGGCTGGAACGCGGCGATATCGAGCAGGCCGACGTAGGCGGTCAGCGCCGGCATGCCGAGCACGCCCAGGTACGCGGACGGGGACAGGCCCTCGATCTTGGCCAGCTTGCGCGCGTGCCTGGCGTCGAGCACCGCCTCGTCCCGCCAGCCGAGCATGTGCAGGACCAGGTCGCCCACGGCCAGGTCGGGCGAGCGGCTCTCGATCACCTCGCCGACCGCGCCGCCCTCCAGCGGCTTGCCTACCTCGAACGGCGGGACGTAGGACTTCACGTCGTTCATCCGGCCGCGCATGTACGGGTCGACCGACATGAACAGGTTGCGGATCCGGACCTGGCCGTCGGCGAGGTCCTGGCGGGGCGTCTGGATCAGCGCGAAGTTGGCCGCGGTCGGCCACCCGTCGGGCCGCGAGGCGAGGATGATCTCACTGGGCACCTGGGCACCTCCACCTGGCCGGACAATTGACGCGGGGCGCGACGCGTCCTACCGTACCGCCCAGTAGGCACGGCCGGAACGGCATATGGGATGGGGCCCGATGATCCGCAGCACCATGCAGGACTACCCGCTCACGATCGGCGCGATCATGCGGCACGGCGCCGCGATATACGGCGGCAGCGAGTGCGTGACCTGGACCGGTTCCGGCGCCCGCCGCGCGTCGTATAGGCAGGTCGAGGCCAACGCGGGGCGGCTGGCGGGCGCGCTGGCGCGGCTGGGCATCGGAGCCGGCGACCCGGTGGCGACCTTCTGCTGGAACAACACCGAGCACCTCGAGGCCTACTTCGGCGTGCCCGCGATGGGCGCGGTGCTGCACACGCTCAACATCCGGCTGCCCGGCGCGCAGGTGGCCAGGATCGCCAACCACGCCGGTGACCGGATCATCATCGTGGACAACACGCTGGTCCCGCTGCTGGCTGCCGTGCGCGACCAGCTGCCTAACGTCGAGGCGTTCATCGTCAACGGCCCCGGCGACGCGTCCGCGCTCGGCGACCGGGTGCTGCGGTACGACGAGCTGCTGGCCGAGTCGGACCCGTCCTACGACTGGCCCGAGCTGGACGAACGGTCCGCGGCGCTGATGTGCTACACCAGCGGGACCACCGGGGACCCGAAGGGAGTGGTGTACTCGCACCGGTCCACCTACCTGCACGCGATGGCGACGATCGCGGCGCCGCTCGGCATTACCGAGGCGGACCGGGCGCTGGCCATCGTGCCGATGTTCCATGCCAACGCGTGGGGCCTGCCGTACGCGGCGTTCCTTTCCGGCGCGACGCTGCACATGCCGGGGCCGTTCCTGCAGCCCGAGCACCTGACCGCGTTCATCGCCGCCGAGCGGACGACGGTCACCGCGGGCGTGCCGACCATCTGGAACGCGATCCTTGACTACGGGCAGGCGCACGAGATCGACCTGTCCTCGCTGCGGCTCGGCAACTCGGGCGGCGCCGCCGCGCCCCGCGTCATGCTGGAGCGATTCGGTGACCGCTACGGCCTGCGCATCATCCAGGGCTGGGGCATGACGGAGATGAGCCCGGTGGGCGGGCTGGCGCTGCCGCCGGCTGGAGTGCCGGAGGGGACGCCCGAGGACCTGGACTGGCGGATGCGCGCGGGCCGGGTCATCCACGGGGTGGAGATGCGGCTTGTCGGCAAGAACGACGAGGTGCTGCCGTGGGACGGGGTCAGCGAGGGCGAGATCGAGGTCCGCGGCCCGTGGGTCACCGGGTCCTACCACCTGGACGCCGCCCCGGAGAAGTTCCACGACGGCTGGCTGCGCACCGGGGACGTGGGCACGATCGACGACCGCGGCTTCTTCACCATCACCGACCGGATCAAGGACGTGATCAAGTCGGGCGGCGAGTGGATCTCCTCGGTGGACCTGGAGAACCAGCTGATGGCGCACCCGGCCGTGCAGGAGGCCGCGGTGATCGGCATGCCGGACCAGCGCTGGGGCGAGCGCCCGCTGGCCAGCGTGGTGCTGCGGCCCGGCATGCAGGCCAAGCCCGAGGAACTCGCTGACTTCCTCGCCCCGCGGGTGGCCCGCTGGCAGGTGCCGGAGAACTGGACGTTCGTCGAGGAGATCCCGAAGACCGCGGTCGGCAAGTTCGACAAGAAGGTCCTCCGCGCCCGCCTCGCCGACGGCGAGCTGCAGGTCGAGCACCTCGACGGGCCGAGCCGGACCTAGCCGAGCCGGACCTCGCCGGGCTGGCCGCGCCTAGCCGGGCTGGCCGCGCCTAGCCGGTGAAGCCGTCGGCGCCGACGCGGAGGTCGGCGGCGGTCATCTCGGCGACCTGCTTTTGCGGGACCAGCGGGCGGGGGCTGCCGTCGAGGTCGAGGACGGTGCTGGCCTCGGTGTACCAGGTCGGGATCACCGCGTGGCCCCAGAAGTCGCGGCGCCTCGGGTCCCGTACCGACCAGCGCAGCACGGGGTGATCCGGGTCGCCGGTGTAGTAGTCGCTGGTGTAGATCTCCACCCGGTGCCCGTCCGGGTCGCGCAGGTAGACGTAGAAGGCGTTGGACACCCCGTGCCGCCCCGGGCCGCGCTCGATCCGGGACTCCTCGTGCAGCGACCCGAGGATGTCGCAGATCCGCAGCACCTGGTGCGCTTCGTGGGTGAAGAAGCCCAGGTGGTGCAGGCGCGGCCCGTCGCCGCCCGTGAAGGCCACGTCGTGCACGGTCTGCTTGCGGAACATCCAGGCCGCGTACAGCGTGTCGCCGTCCTCGATGGTCTCGGACAGCCCGAACCCGAGGGACCGGTAGTACTCGTATGCCGCGGGCACGTCGGGCACCACGATGTTGAAGTGGTCCAGGCGCGCGACCTCGGCGCCGCGCCGCAGGTCATAGTGCTGCTGCAGGCGGTCGACGTAGTCGGCGTCGGCGAAGTACTCGACGGTGAAGCCGAGCGGGTCCTCCGCCAGGACGGCCTCCCCCACCCCTGGCGTGGCGCCCGCGGCAACCCGCAGCGTGCGCCGGCCTCGCGCGGCGTAGAACGCCTCGGCAAGGTCCAGGTCCGCCGGTGTGCGGACGCGGTAGGCCATTCGGGCAGCGGCGGGCTGCGGGCCCTCGCGCAGGATCAGGTTGTGGTGGGTGAGCTCGTCGTACCCGCGCAGGTACAGCGTGCCGCCCGCGTCATGGGTCACCACGAAGCCGAGCACGTCCACCCAGAACCGCCGTGACTGCGCGAGGTCGGTCACGACCAGTTCGGCGTAGGCGGCCCGGACGATGTCGGGCGGCTTCGGCTCCATGCGTCACGCTCCGAACCGGGGCACGTGGGTGTCCCCCAGCGGGATGTGGACGATCCGCGATTCAGTGTAGAAGTCCAGGCTGTGCGGCCCGCCCTCGCGACCGAGCCCGCTCGCCTTGACGCCGCCGAACGGCGTCCGCAGGTCGCGCACGTTGTGCGAGTTCAGCCACGTCATGCCGGACTGCACGGCGTGCGCGACGCGGTGCGCGCGGGCCAGGTCCCTGGTCCAGATGTACGCGGCAAGCCCGTAGGCCGTGGCGTTGGCCAGCGCGATCGCCGCGGCCTCATCCTCGAACGGGGTGACGCACACCACCGGCCCGAAGATCTCCTCGCGGAAGATCCGCATCGACGGCGCCACGTCGGCGAACACCGTCGCGGCCAGGTAGTTCCCGGTCGGCAGCCCGTCCGGCCGCGCGCCGCCCGCCACCAGCCGCGCGCCCTCCTCCTGGCCCGCCCGCACGTAGGACAGCACCCGCCCGTAGTGCTCGGGGTGGACGAGCGCGCCGATCTCGGTGGCCGGATCGGACG
The DNA here is from genome assembly GCA_050698735.1 of Streptosporangiaceae bacterium. Classification (GTDB taxonomy): domain Bacteria; phylum Actinomycetota; class Actinomycetes; order Streptosporangiales; family Streptosporangiaceae; genus Palsa-504. The sequence continues at coordinate 5,543 of JBOHCG010000464.1, forward strand.
GATCGCCGACCCGGATCCGCTTCGCGCGGTCGGCGAGCCGTTGTACCAGCTCGTCGTACACGGCGCGCTCGGCCAGGATCCTGGAGCCGGCCGTGCACCGCTCGCCGTTCAGCGAGAACACGCCGAACAGCGCGCTGTCGACCGCCTGGTCCAGATCCGCGTCCGCGAAGATGACGCACGGCGACTTGCCGCCGAGTTCCATCGACAGGCCCTTGAGGTGCGGCGCGGCAGCCGCCATGATCGTCCGCCCGGTGCTGGTCTCGCCGGTGAACGAGATCCGCGGCACGCCGGGGTGCGCGACGAGCGCCGCGCCGGCGACCTCGCCGATGCCGTGCACCAGGTTGAACACGCCGTCCGGCAGCCCGGCCTCGGCCATGATCTCGGGCAGCAGGCTCGCCGAAAGCGGCGTCCACTCGGCCGGCTTGAGCACCACCGGGCAGCCCGCCGCGAGCGCCGGCGCGAGCTTCCAGCTCTCCAGCATGAACGGGGTGTTCCACGGGGTGATCAGCCCCGCCACCCCGGCCGGCTGGCGGATCACGTAGCCGAACTGCTGGTCCCCCGCGCGGAACGCGTCCTCGTGCAGGGTCACCGCCATGTCAGCGAAGAACCTGAAGTTCTCCGCCGCCCGCGCCGCCTGGCCGCGGGCCTGCGTGACCGGCAGACCGGTGTCGAAGGTCTCCAGCGCGGCGATCCGCGCGGCGCGCGCCTCGATGCCGTCCGCGATCTTGTTCAGCACGGTGGCCCGGGCCCGGCCCGCCAGCGCCGGCCAGGGCCCCGCCTCGAAGGCGCGGCGGGCGGCGGCGACGGCGCGGTCTACGTCC
>JBOHCG010000465.1:0-6356 GCA_050698735.1 Streptosporangiaceae bacterium
GGCTGACCACAGGCACAGCGCGGTCAGCGGCGCGCTCAGCCACCAGCCGGAGATCTGCCTCGTTGCGGCCAGCACGGCCACCGCCGTGAACAAGACCGCGCCGCCGAGGCGCAGGGCGATCGCATACCAGCCGGCCAGCCAGTTCAGGGCCTGGTCAGACGGCCCGGCAAAGCGCGGGCGGCGTGCCTGCCTGTGGCGGCCCGCAGAGGGCTGGATATGCCCCCCGACGGAATCAGCTGCCGGCTCCACCGGATCAGTATGCGACAGGACCACCGAAGCGGGAACGGTGACGCTGTCAACCCATCGTCCGCGCCAGGCAGGGCGGGCTTGGCTTACCAGGCAATGCCCTTGGTTCCGGTTAGTTCCCGGATTTGAAGAAGGGCGACTTCCCGAGCGCGCCACACCACCGACTGGGGTGGGTGATCTGGTTGCGGTCGCTGGCTATATAGCCGGCCGGGACATCCCTGGTGACGAGGGCACCAGCGCAGACGTAGGCGCCAGCGCCGATGTTGACTCCGCCGACCACGACAGCGCGCCAGCCGACGAACGCGCCGTCTCCCACGATCGGTGCCGGTTCTTCCGAACCTGGGTCATCCCAGCCCAGGGACGGATCAAGCTGACGGTGGATAAGGTCTCCGGCGATACGGCAGCCCACGCCGATCCGAGCGGAGTCGCCGATGTGACCCTTGATCACAGAGCGATTTCCTACGGTCACTCCGAGACCGATGAACGATCGGCTCGCCACCACCACGCGCTCCCCCACCACGGTTCCGGCCTGGATGGCGACGTGATCCTCGATCAGCGAGTTGCTGCCGATCGTCACGCCTTGGCCTATGACAGCGAACTGGCCGATCCACACGTGGTCCTTAATGTCCGTGTGGTGGCTTATCTCCAACAGGCGACCGCCGAGCAACGGGCGGAACGGGCTCCCGATGACGGCGGTCGGCGCTATCTGTGCGGTCGGGTCAACCGTGCACCCGCCTGTTCGTGTCACCATGTCACGCACCTGTCAGGATCGGCAGATCGAGGTACTTGGCCGCGTCGGCCAAGTCGCCAAGCACGGGAAGGTTGGTCAGATTCTCCCGCCAGATACCGACATCCGTCCGCCAGGCGCGCACGAACGACAGGCAGGAAAGCTCTGTGACGTCGGCTAGCCGCTTGCGGGCTGCGGCCAGCGACATCAGGGCATATCCGGTTACCGGCTCGTATCGTTCGTTAAGCAGCAACCGACCGGCTATATCGTCGATCAGGCGGGACCGGCGATCTAGCGTACTGCGCCAGTAGTCGGGTGTCGCGTCGGGCACCGATCCCCCCTCGTGCAGGAGCCGGAAGAGGCCTTCGGCGATTACATCCCCGAACTCTTCTGAGGCTGCGCGCCTGGACCGCGCGAATGGCTGGTACTCAAGCTGAGAGAGCGCGCCCGCCACGGCGAAGGAACGGCGCTGCGTGGCATCGAACAGAAAGAGCCAGTCTTCGTTGTAGATCGGCGGAAATAGCGTGTCGCTGCGCGTCACGTCAACGAGCAGCGCACTGCCACCAGGGAAGACGTCCTGAGTTCCGCCGCCCAGCCGATGCGCGTGACAAACCACCGAGTTATCCGGATAACAGCCTATTGTGAAGCCAACAGCCTGGAAGCGCGTAGTCATAGCCGCGGCCTGCGTCAGCGCCCTCGCGGTCATGTCCCTGATGTCATCGTCCAGGAACATAACGGTACGCCAGCCGCAGAGTCGCCCAAGCAGGAGGCCGACGTTCCGCTTGCGAGCGATATCAACATGGCACGAGGGCTCGACCTCGTTTTCCGGGTGCTCGGAAGTGAGGAAGGCCAAGAGGTTCAGGTGATCGGCCGGCACATAGGTCACCAGCACTCCGTCGGCCGACGGCCGACATTCCTCCAGGGCTTGCCGGGCCTGCTCCGGCGTGCTGCACAGCACCACCAGGGCGCAGCCGATATCGGCTGCCAGCGTGATGGCAGGCCCGAGCGACTTCGGCCGGATCGTCGGCACCACGACGGCGTCCAGCCCCGGTCCTGCCGCGGCCGGACCGGCCGGCCGTTCCAGGAGTGCTCCGTGTGACCCGATATGAAACGAGTTATCCCGACCGGTTCCAGCGCTCAAGGCATAGCCCCCTACTCGGCCTCAGCGCCGCCCTTATACCACTCAAACAGGCGGTTTTCTTTCTTGGACAGATCCGGAGTTAGCGGATCCCTGTTGACGACAGGTACCCGCATCACGATGCAGTATGTGGACCCTTCCGGGAACTGCGGGAAAAGGTACTGCTCGTTCCGCTCCCGCATCTCGTAGTCTATGAAGCACCTGGCCGCACCGCGCACGCCTCGGGTGGTAATTCCGCCGCAGATCGTGAGTGTGCGGCGGGGAGCCGAAGGGTTCTCGCCGCGAGCGAAAAAGCCGACGTCCTCGACAAGGACGCTGTCTACTATCTGATATTCGAATTTGTGCTCTCCGACATCCGGGTCATTCACCACGATTGCGCCGCTATCCGCCGGGTCGTCGGCCTGGATGGGTATGGGGAAGATCCGGGAGAACCACCGACTCGCCTCGGCCCAGGCCAGCCCGCCGATCAGCACCAAGTGGTTGGCGACATCGCGCAGGGTCAGATCCTCGGCGGCCATGATGACGACCCGCGAGGTGGGATTGTAGGCCCGGATTGCGCCGTAGATGTCGATGAGCGCATCCAGGTCGGCAAGATCGGAGAAGCGTACGTAGTTCAGCTCGTCCGGGTCGGCGCGGGTCGGCCGCCGGTCGGGCGGCAGGCGTGAGCAGACCAGGGTGATCCGCGAGCCGTCGGGGAAGTGCCACATTGAGCGGGGGGCGGCCTCAAGCGGTGCCACGGCAGGCGCGCCGGCGGCATCCCGAAGGCCCATCAGCTCTTCCTTGAGCTCGGCGCGGACGGCATGTTCATCGGCCGTCAGTTCGGTGTCGGACAGTAGACGGGTACCGCCCTCGAAGGACCGGGGCGTGCAGAACAGGCGGGCGTAGGCGTCCAGCCGCGCTACCGGCACGAGGCGTCCGCTCGACGGATTCTCCCATGAGGACACCGCCGCCGCGCTGACCGCGGCGCCCTTCGCGTCGGCGAAAGCCTGGCCCAGGTCGCTTTGCGTGAGCGGTACCGGCGCGCCTTCCCGGAGGTCACGGAGGCGCTCAGCCAGCCTGACGACTTCCGGCACGGGCTGGTCGCTAGAGATCGTCACAACACCTCCATGAGACTGCACGCGCCGAGTATCGCGTGACTGATCATTCCCTGTACTGGCCACAGGCGAACTTCAACCCAAATCGTTACGTGTCGTATACGTGATGTTCTACCTACAGTTCGTGACAAAACTTGTCTCCACGTAGTTTCACGTGATTCTACACAGGGTATGACCCCAGTCAGTCACGTCGGCACGCGAGCGCTGCGGACTCTCCACCCGGCGCTCGAAGGCCGAGACGGCAGAGAAGGAGAGAAACATGTCGGATTCCCGCACCGACGGCCCTGACGGGCAGCCAAGGACGATGACGTCGGCCGACATTACCGGCCTCGTCCGCGACTTCAACGCGTCGAACCAGGCTCACGAGGCTCTGTGGACTCGCGTACTTCAGGCAGGTGATGCGGTCCGCCGGGCCGTTCACGACAGGGACGCCGCGCAGCTCCGCGCCCGGCATGCGCGGAGCTTCCATCTGGCCATCCAGGCCGAGTACCCGCATCGAACTTCCCCGCTCCTCCGGCAGGTGTTCATCGCCATGTCCGCGCTCGGGCTCGACACAGTGGCCTGCTGGTTCGCCGCTCAGGCGCTGGGCGACGGCCAGGTCGAGACGCTGCTGTGGACCGTGCTGTTCCTGGCCGTCCTGGCCGGAGGTGAGGTCTCACTCGACTACTACAGCGATCGCGGCGGTCGTGCATGGCGCCTGCTAGTGACCGGCCTGGTGGCCTTCGTGACCGGGCTTGGCATCTTGCGCTTCCTGTTCTTGGCCACGGTAAGCGCTGTCGGGACTGCGGCAGCCCTGGTGGGCGCGGCGCTGTTCACCGCCGCCACCGCGGCTTTCGTCTTGATCGGTTACCGAGCGTTGCGAGCCGCGGAAAAGCTCCCGGCATGGCGGGCGCGGAGATGGTCCCGGCAGGCCGACAGGGAGGCGGGCGCCGCAAGCCACCGGGTGTCCAGGCTATTGCGCGAGCGCAACCGCCTCATGGACGCCTATATCAGCCGCATCCGCGGCGACCTGTTGGGCAAGTGCTCGTCCGGCCAGCTGCCGCAGTTGGAAGCCGCGCTGCGGGAGCACCTGGCAGGAGGCGAACAGCCATGAGGCTCACGCCCCGTTCGGCGAGCGGGCTGGCGGCCGCCGGTTGCCTGCTGCTGGGAGTATCCGGCTGCATGCTCGGCACCCGGCCGCAAGCGGCCTCCTCCATTACCATCACCGAGCCGGTCGTGTCGTCGGCGTTCGTTGCCGTCGTGTCCGGTCCCGGAGCCGGGCCGTCCCTGGCCGGACTGATCGCCGCCACCGTCCGTCCGGGTGAGCACCTCGACGTCCTCAAGGCCGACCCAACTGGCAGGGTTCTCGCCGCCGCCAGCTCTCCGCCTCCCGCACGCGCTGTTGTTCCCGGCAAGCCCGCCGCCCCCGGTCCGGGAGCGACGCCATTCCAGCGGGCCGAATACAGCCGAAGCCTGGCCCGCTGGCAACACCACGTCGCCAGCGCGAAGCAGGCCGTCACCGCCCAGACCCAGGCCGCTCTGACCACCTGGGTTAGCGCACTAGGCATCGCCGACAAGGTAAGCCACCTTGCCGGTCCGGCTGGTGACCTGGCGAGCGAGTGCGCCACTGCCGTCAGCGTTCTCGCCGACCTCGACGAGACCGCCGGCGCCAGCTTCGGCGGCAGGCGGGTGGTACTGCTCTACGCTCCCAACCTCCGTGGCTCCCTGCCTCCGGGCGAACTCACCGGGGACGACGTTATCGTCGTCACTTCGTTCCTACCCTCCGGCGCCGAGGTCAGCTCGGCCCAGACCAGCCTCCTAGCCGCTGGTGCCGCCAGGGCAAGCATCGTGGGCCCGGAATTCACCGCTGCCCAGCTCTCCCAGCTCGTCACGTCCGGGCTCAGCCAGAAACTCGTCACCGATGTCCTTTCAAATGCTGCCCTGTTCGCCAACGACAGCGCACAACTGGGACCCGCCGCGGCTAGCGCGCTTTTGCCTTTGATTGGACCGCTGCGCAAAGCGGGGGCCGCCGCCGTGATCAATGGTTATGCGTCCACGCCAGGAAGCCATACGACGAATTACCTGCTTTCATACGCCCGGGCGACGGCCGTGGCAGCCTTCCTTGAGGCACACGGAGTCCCAGCCTCATCTCTCGCCATTGTCGGCCATGGGTCAGGCGACCTAGTCGCCGCCGGGCCTGCGGGTGCCAACCGCCGTGTCGTGGTGGTCATAGAGGAACCGGCCAGCGAATGATCACGGGGCCTCGGGTCTTGCGGAACCGCGGAAGATCAGATTTAGTGGGTGAACGAGGAATCCTGACCAGGGGGTGAGTCGTGCCGAAATTAGGATTCGCGCCTGATATCAGGCTACTCACTCCAGACGAATGGTCTGAGCTGCGCAATATTAGGCTGGCCGCACTGCGGGAGTCTCCGCAGGCATTTTTGTCTACCTACCAGCGAGAGATTCTATACGGCTCCGATCAATGGCGAGCCGAGTTTACCCGCGGCAATTGGTACATCGGAATCCGGCTGGCAAGGACTGTCGGTCTGATAGGGGTCACCCGCGGGCCGACTATGCCCGTTCATGAGTGCTTCCTAGAATACGTGTGGGTGTCCCCAGAATGCAGACGGTCCGGGACCGGTCGCGGCATGATCACTGCAGTCCTCGATCGTTTGCGCGCCGCAGCGGTACGTACCGTTTTCGTGTGGGTTCTCGATGGCAACGAGGCTGCCAGGCATCTGTATGAGCGAATCGGTTTCGTCAGCAGCAACCGACGCCAGCCTCTAGCCGCCCGCCCTGGCCTCAGCGAGGAAATGCTGATACTGACTCTCGCGGCAGCCCAGCGGTTAATGCCGCCGGTACCGCGGGCAGGTCGCGTCGGGGAGAAACCACGGCTCGTTCGGCCAAAAATGTTTTAGGAGCGGAAGCGGATCGGGGCAGTTACTGCGGGAGCGCCCGCTGAGCGGGAGCGCTCGCTCAGTGAACGCAACAGTGCTGTATCGTTAGGTTATGAGCACTGCGGAGGCACCGGTCAGGGCCGGGGGGCGGCAGCGGGATCCGCGGATGGACGCGGCGCTCGTCGAGGCCGTGCTGGACCTGGTGGGCGGCGGGGCGACGCTGTCGGGGCTGTCGCTGTCGGCGATCGCGGAGCGTGCCGGGGTGTCCCGCAACT
>JBOHCG010000466.1:0-6347 GCA_050698735.1 Streptosporangiaceae bacterium
ACTGTCGGCACTCACCTGGCCCCACCAGATGCAGAACATCGCGCCTTCGCGTCCTTCCATCCTCGGGAGCGGCCGGTCGCGCAGGATCGCGATGAACTCCTTGCCGAACGCCCACATACCCTCCTCCTCAACGTGGCGCTTCAGGCACAGCAGGCTCCGCTCGGGCATCTCCCGTGTGGCGACTTCGTACATGACGGACCTCTTCCCGCTCAATCGGTCGACGAGGTAGCTGGCGAGATCGCGCCGCGCGTCGTGTGCCGCTTCGGCGTCGCGCCAGTGCGCAGCGATGCGCGTCGCTGCATTCGCCGGATCACACGCGAGCAGCTCCCTAATCGCCAGCAGCGGCATCTGCAACTGGCGCAACATGACGACAAGGCGTGCCTCGTCGAGCCGGGCGACGTCGTAGTAGCGATAGCCAGAGGCTTGATCGACGCGCGAAGGCACCAGCACGCCGAGTTCGTCGTAGAGGCGGAGCGCCTTCAGCGACAGGCGGGACCGCCGGGCGAACTCCCCGATGCTGACCTCTGCCATGCCGACTCCCTCGCCGTCGGGCCGAACGCCAGACGAAACGAGTGTGCGGGCTCCCCCAAGGTGAGTCAAGCGCACATCGAGAGCGGACGGCGGCACCAGATCCACGCGCCCGGCCTCATAGGTGATCCCGTCCCGGCCACCGCGGACGTTCGCCAGATGGACGTTCTCGCCAGGCGCGACGAGCGCCTGGCCAGCCCGTGCCGCTGCCGGTCCTGGCCAGTGCCGGACAGCTCCCAGATCACCACCGTGGACGCGCCGACCTCGATCAGGGAGTCCAGTCCGAACCCTGCCAGCGCCACCGACCGGGCCGCGATAGCCGCGAACGCCAGCACGATGATCCCGGCCACGTTCCAGCCCAGCGTCACGTACTCCAGCATGAAGCCGCGGCGCAGCAGAGCGGTTCGTTCCGGAGCGCCTGCCGAGGTCATTGCTCTATCCACTCAGCGCGGAGCGCTGCCCGGCATGGTCCTGACGGGTCGTAGCGTTGCCCTGTGATCGCGTTGCTGCTGGTCGCTGTCGCCCTGGGCTTGTCGAACCTGGCCGCCTCGGTCGGCATCGGCATCTCAGGTACCGGTGCGCGCACCCGGCTGCGCGTCGGCGTCATCTTCGGCCTGTTCGAGACCGGCATGCCGGTCATCGGCCTGCTCCTGGGCCGCGGCCTGGCGGCCGAGCTGGGCCGTGCCACGCAGTGGACCGGTGCCGCCCTGCTGATCATCACCGGGCTGTACCAGACCATTCAGGCTGCCCGCAGTCACACCGGACCCGCCGACGAGGGGCCGGCCTCGGCGGCCCTACCGGGAACCGGGCGGCTGCTGCTTGCCGGCATCGCGCTGAGCGTCGACAATCTCGCGGTAGGGTTCGCGCTCGGTGCCTACCACATCAGCCTGGCGGTGGCCGTCGTCGTCATCGGGACGGTGAGCGTGGCCATGTCGCTGCTCGGCCTGGAACTCGGTGACCGGCTCGGCGCCAGGACCGGTCAGCGCGGCGAGATCCTCGGCGGCATCGTCTTGACCGGCGTCGGCATAGCGCTCGCCGCCGGGGTACTGTAACGCGATCCCGATCCCGCAGGACCGCCGGGATCATGCCGGCGGCCAGATTCGCGAGGAGTGAGCAGCAAGCATGCCGGGTGATGCCCGCTAAGGAGCCGCCCGGGTTGTCCAGGTGAGGCTGCCGGCTTCGGGCAGGTCGCGGGCGACCGCATCGGCTACCTGGCGGCCGAGCGCGTCGCCCTGGCGGGCGGTCAGGTCCGGATCCACCCCGCCCTCGATCTCGATCCGCAGCGTCCGGCCGGTCCACCGGGCCCTTGCATGGGCGTGGACGACACCGGGAACCGATGCCGCTGCCGCCTCGGCGGCGTGGATGACCTCGGGATCGGCATCGCGGTGGTCATCTGGGCCAGCGCGGTCGGAAAAGGTCACATAGAGCGACTGCCGAGCGGTTCCTACCGCGTGCGGGTGTATGCCGGTACTGACCCGCTGACCGGCAAGGAGATCCGGCTCAAGGCCACCGCCAAGACAGCCGAGCACGCCCAGGCCGAGCTGGCCCGGCTGCTGGAGCAGGCCGCAGTCGGCCAGCAGGCGGAGTCGGCCGCCACAGTGGGCTACCTGCTCGACCAGTACATGGCCGTCGCCTACCTGGACGTCTCCACCCGGGAAGGCTACGAGGGATGTATCCGCCGCATGATCAAGCCTGCCCTGGGTGGCATGGAGCTGAGGAAACTGCGTGGCCCAGTGCTGGACACGTTCTATGCCCGGCTCCATCGATGCGGCGATCTTAGATGTACTGGCAGGCCCTTTACCGAGCACCGTGGTGTGCCGGTTCTCACAATTGACCCAGGAGATCCGCGTCCCGCATACCGGCAGATCGCCGACACGGTCGCCGAGATGATCCGCTCTGGACAGCTCAGAGCAGGAGAACGGCTGCCGTCAGTGCGCGAGATGACCGAAGGTGGCCTGCGGACCGCCAGCGCCCGGCACGCCCTCGCCGTGCTCACCGAGGAAGGGCTGATTACTTCCCGACAGGGGCGCGGCTCGTTCGTCGCAGAAGGCGAGGTGACGTCCGGGTCGGCGCGGCGGCGGCGGCTCGAGCTTCTGGGTCCCGGCCGCGACCAACACCTCGATGAGCGAGGACACCACCGGCACCCCCATGGTGCAGATCACCCCGGTCATTACCGCCCCGGTTGTCACCGGTGTCAGCCCGTCCAGCGGGCCGCTGGCAGGTGGGACCACCGTCACCGTGACCGGCAGCGGGTTCACCGGGGCCACCGCGGTCGACTTCGGTCCGGTTGCGGCGTCGTCGTTCACGGTGAACAGCGACACCTCGATCACCGCGACCGCGCCCGCCGCGACCAGCGTCGGGGCGGTGGATGTGACGGTGACTACCCCGGCCGGGACCAGGTCTTCACCCTGGGGCTGAACGACGGCACCTTCCACGCCGCCCTCTTCGAATACGTCAACTAACACCCAGCCCGTCCCGCCAGTGTGACGGCCAGCAATGTCGCCGCCGCCAGCGACGACACCGCCACAGCGTCCACCACCGTGCAAACGAACGCCAGGAACCCAAGATGAACTGGCGTTCGAATAGTCAGAAGGAACGGAAAATTACACGAATCCGCGATGGCGTGAGTCCGGTCGGCTCGCCACGTCTGCTGAGGCGGACCCGTTGCAGCATGACCAGATGCCGCTTGCGCGCTGGCCGGGCAGGCGCGATTGCCGGTCCCTGCTGCGAGCGCGAGGGGAATGATGCGCAAGGCGCCTATCTGCTCAGGTGGTCGCGTGCAGCTCAGCCAAGATCGCCTCCCGCAGCGTACCCACGGTCAGCCCTCGCGCCTCGATCACGGCCAGGACCGGATGAGGCCCCGGTTGCGGAGGGAACCCCAGAACGGCGCGCACCCGCCTGGTCCGCCGGGTCCACCTGGCCGGCGCTTCGGCGTCACGCAGCACGCCGAGCAGCACATGTTCCGCGTCGACGCCGCTCCGGCCGAGCGCGTCGGCCTCAACACCGGCCAGGTAGAACGCCTGCTTAGCCGCCGCCGCTTTGCAGTAACGTTGCGTAGTTGGTATCGGCTGACGGCCGTAGTAAGTCGTGGACCGGGTCGCCCGCCGAAACGGGTGCAATGAGCGCCATCACAGCAGAAGCCGGTGGCATTCGTGCAGGCAGCGCGCTCGGAGCGCTGAGCCAGGCTACTCTTAATCCGCGGGTTCGGGGTTAGAGTCCCTGGCGGCGCACCCGTTCTGACCACGTTGGCTACATCTCCGGTGGGCAGGGGGCTAACGGGGCAACATGGTAAGTCCGGGATGCGGTATTACACGCCTGCTGCACCGTCCACGCATCGTCCGGATACGCCGTCACGCGCTGATCAGGCCCGCTACCTCCAAAGCACTCGGCGGGCGCCTGAACCTTATAGCGCGCCGGTATCGCTGGCGCCGCAGTAGCCAATCAGTCGTCGTAGTGGTAGCGGGCCTGAATGATGATCAACTCATCATCGGTCGCGCCGTAGACGAGACGGTGCTCGTCGTCGATCCGCCGGGACCAGAAGCCGGAGAGATTGCGCCGCAGCGGCTCCGGCTTGCCGACACCCTCAAACGGGATACGCAGGGCTTCCTCGATCAGCCGGAGCAAGCGGCGCAGCATCTTCTTGTCCGCTGTTGCCCAGTAGCTGAAGTCTTCCCAGCCTTGAGCATGGAAGACGATGTTCCTCAACGCGGCTCGTCCTCGTCGGCTATGGCCTGGATCTCGTCCATGGTCTTGGTGACCAGGGCGTGACCGCGCCGCACTTCCTCGGCGGCGGACATGAGCCGGGCGGCGTTCGCGGGCGAGCGCAGCAGGTAGTCGGTTTCCTCCATGGATTCGTAGTCGTCAGCCGCGACGAGATAAGCCCGCCCATGGTTTGAGACAATCTCGATGGGCGCCCGGTCATCGTTCACTTGCTTGATCAGCGGAAACAGCCTCTTGCGCGCTTCGGTTGCCGTGATGGCCATCGGAACTCCCCTATCGCTTGGTACAGCATCACGGTACCACATGGATGGTACGAATGTGCGGTACCACTTTCACATCTGGGGAAGGACCGCGTTGGAGTCAGTACGGCGAGCGCAGATCCGTGAACATCGGAAAGTGCCGGACGTTGCGTGTCAGCAGCCGCGAGCCGTTCCGGATGGCGGTGGCGGCTATGGCCAGGTCGGCGCTGTCGATGGTGTGATGGCTGGAAAGCCATCGCCGTCCCAGGGCGCCGGCTTCCTCGGCCACCTCAGCGTCGACCGGATGCCAGACGAGAGTCGACAGCAGTGACCGGGTTGCGTCTTCTTCTGCTTCGCGCATGCCAGCGAGAACCTCCACCCTGGTGATCTCGCTGGCGTGCAAGGGAGCGTCCGCTCGTTCCCCTTCGAGTAGTTCGGCGGCGCCCCGGTGGCCGCGCAGGTAGTCGATCAGCACCGAGGTGTCGGCCAGCGCGGTCACCGGCTCTGCCGCAGGCGGGTTCCCGGGCGTATCTGGTCCACCCAGGCGACACCGTCCAGTTCGCGCTCGTCCCAGGAGCCGAATGCCCTGCGCATCGCGGCGAGGTCGTCGGCGGCGGAGCGCTCCGCGCCGTAGACGGCCTCAACCGCATCCCGGATGAGCGCGGAGATCGAACGCCCGGTGCGCGCAGCGACCGCATCGAGGACCCGCCGCTCTTCCTCGGTGAGAGAAATCTGAGTGCGCATCATGATGTAAGAATACATCATGGGAGCGGTACGGGCGGGCAGCGGACGCCCGATGGCGGATCCTCTACTGGCGGGAGGCGACTGGCGCTGACCTGCCCAGTTACGGTCGCAGCCGAAATGCTTTCCTTCAGGGCCAACCGAAAACTGCGGGGCTAGAGGGCGTAGCCGAGGCGGCGGAGTTCTTCGCCGGCGGTTTTTTCTATCTCGGCGATGTCTTCTGTGGTGAGGGACATCTCATAGGCGGGAGCGCGGCGGTTCCGGCTGCGCGTGCGCGAGGCGCGGGCCTCGTTGCGGATCTGGGCCGCTTGCACAGTGGTGCCCGCGAAGCGGGACAGGTCGGCCAGGGCCTCGTCCGGCTTGCTCAGCAGGTGCTCGTAGCGGATGGTCTTCAGCTGGCCGGACGGCAGGCTGTGATGCAGCCTGGCGGCCAGGCGCACGCACCAGCGCCAGCGCAGCACGCACCGGCCGGCCGGGGACAGCCGGGGCCACAGGTCGCGGTCCTCGGCGGATTCGATGCCGAAGAAAGGGTTGGGGAACTCGGTGTCCATGTTCACGAAGCTGGGCCGGAACCAGGACATCACCACCGGGTCGGCGAGCATGCTGGCCACCACGTCCCGGCCGTCCCTGACCACCTGGACGATCCGGGCGTCGGGAAACGCGTAGGTGAGCGCCTCCGCGCAGTAGATGAGGTCCGGGCTAGCGTCACCGAACGTCTCGAGCCCCCGCAGTTCCACGCACGGCCCGACGGCGCCCGCCGCCAGCCCGGCGGCGGCCCGGCATTCGCGGGTGCATTCCAGGCAGCTGTGCGCAGTGACCTGCCAGCCCTGCGCGAAGGCGTCCCTGATGACGGTGGCGGCCGCCTGCGGTCGGCCCTGCTGCATGGACGGGCGCCGGGCGAAGGCGTACACGGTGCGCAGCACGCTCGGCTGGCCGATCGTGAGGTGAAAGCCCGCGGACGCCTTCAGGGCGCGGCCGATCAGGTCCGCGCCCGAGTGCGGTGCGCCGACCACGAAGACCGGCTGGTGCACGCTGCGGGAGTTAACGATGAGAATGTGACGAGCGGAGAGCATAATCGCCTAGCAGTCTGGTTTTTCATAGCCTGGCCGTCCGGTGCTC
>JBOHCG010000467.1:0-6334 GCA_050698735.1 Streptosporangiaceae bacterium
CTCTCGGTGGCGATCTGGCCGCCCGCGCCCCAGATGAAGCTGGCGAAGGCGTTGGTGTCATCGGTGATCGCGTCGATGCCGTAGGTGCCGGGGAACTTCTTCATCAGCTTCTGCGCGTCGGTGACCAGCTGGGCCCAGGTAGTAGGCGTGCTGGTGATGCCCGCGGCCTTGAACTGGTCGGTGCGGTACCAGACGCCGCGCACGCCGCCGAACCACGGGACCCCGTAGACGTCGCCGTTCTGCGTGTCGTTGGCGAGCATGCCGGTCACGATGCCGGGCTTGCCCGACCACGAGTTCACGTAGCTGGTCACGTTGGCGAGCACGCCAAGGGTGGCCTCGGTCGGCGTGTCGGTGTTGCCAAGCTCGGTGATGTCGGGGGCGTTCTTGCCGCTGGCCAGCGCGTCGTTCCAGTCGGTGGTGCGGCTGGTCCAGGGCACCCAGACGACGTTGACCTTGGTCTTGGCGTACTGCGGGAAGTCCTTGTGGAACTGGGCGACCACGCCGTTCATCCAGGTGACCTCGGACGCGACAGAACCGCCCATCCGCCACACGGTGAGCTGCGCGGGCACCGACGACGACGGCGCGGACGCACCGCTGCTCGACGTGCCGCTTGAGCTGCAGCCCGCGATAGCGAGCGCAGCCGCGGCACCGAACGCGACCAGAGCGGCCGGTGTTTTTCTAAGTCCCACTGCTGGCACTCCTTCCAGGGTGGTGAACTCGGCATTGACACTATGACTAGCCGTAGAGAGAAACTAACAGGAAACTTTCCTATAAGATAGGCTTCGTTGCCGGATCGAGACCAAGGCCGACCGTGCGATGTGAGTGAACGTGACAGAAGGGGACCAGGGGGAACGCGATGCAGCCTAACCAGGACACGCGGAGTCGTCCGGGCACGCCGAGCCTGCTGCGCGAGCTGAACGACCGGGCCGCACTCGACCTGCTCCTCGGCGGTGAGCTGCTCACCAGGTCCCAGATCAGCGAGCACACCGGGGTGTCCAAGGTCACCGTGTCGCAGATGCTGACCAGGCTGGAGGAGCGTGGCCTGGTCGCGATCGCGGGGGAGCAGGCCGGCGGCCGTGGCCCGAACGCCGCGCTGTACTCGGTCGTTCCTTCCAGCGCCTACGTCGCCGGGCTCTATATGGACTTCGACCTGGTCAGCGCCGCGGTGGCGGACGTCACGGGCCGCCGGGTGGCGCAGGCGAGCCTGGATCCCAACGGCGCCGCCGACCCGGTGGAACTGGTCCGCGGCGCGGTCGAGCAGGCCTGCGCGAGCGCCGGGGTCGAGGTGTCGAGGCTGAGCGCGCTGGTGATCGGTAGCCCGGGCGTGGTCGACCCGCAGACCGGCGACCCGAGCCTTGCGGTGAACCTGCCCGCCTGGCACGAGGGCGCCCTGGCCGCGCTCCGCGGGGTCTTGCACAAGCCGGTCGTGATCGAGAACGACGTGAACCTGGCCGCGATGGCCGAACGCGCCGCCGGTGCCGCCGCAGGTGCCGACGATTTCGTCCTGGTCTGGCTCGGCGGCGGCCTCGGCCTGGCCACGATCCTCGGCGGCCGGCTGCACCGCGGCACGGCGGGGGCGGCGGGTGAGATCGGCTACCTGCCGGTGCACGGCGCCCGGCTGCCCACCGACATCAGGCATCCGCTGAGCGGCGGCTTCCAGGCGCTGGCCGGCGGCAGCGCGGTACAGGCCCTCGCCGCCGACCACGGCTTCGCCGCCCCCACCCCGGCCGAGGCGGTCCAGGCCGCCGTGGCAGGCTCCCCGGCGTTCCTCGGCGAGCTAGCGCGCCGGGTCGCGGTCGGCGTCGCCTCGGTCTGCGTGGTGCTCGACCCGGGCCTGGTGGTGCTCGGCGGCGAGGTAGGCCGGGCCGGCGGCACCGCGCTCGCGACCAGGGTCGCGGCCGACGTGGCCGGCATCTGCCCGGCCCGCCCGCGAGTGGTGCCCACCGGCGTTCCCGACGAGCCGGTGCTGCGCGGTGCCATGCTCGCCGCCGTAGCCCAGGCCCGCGCCGCCCTCCTCGCCTCCGTGGCCGACCCTCAGTAACCGCGCCTCAAGTAACCGGGCCCAGCAACCCCGGGCCCAGCAACCCCGCGCCCCAGCAACCCCGCGCCCAGCAACCGAACCCCGGTAACCGGACCCAAGCGGTCCCCAGCAACAGGGCCCCCAGGCAAGCGGACCCCTTGTGATCGGCACGAAACCCCAAGTAAATGGCCCATCCGGGTGGTGCGCTGGAACGTGCATCTGACTGCAGTGCACGTGCATAATGGTCGTGTCAAACGAACATCCCGATATGAACAAGTCTTACCGTGCCTGAACCTTCGCATGTTATTGAGGAATCATCCGGAGGAAGGTTTCGACACAGATGAATAGATGGGGCTAACGGGTAGTGGTGCCGTCAGGGGGAGAGTCGACCGGACAGACACCGCGGCGATTCCGCGTGGGCGAAGTGCCCCCGCTCGCCGACGGTTTCACTGACCGGCCCGACACCGCCCGCGGCATCGTGGAGGCCCTGGTCCCAGGTTCAGCCGTGGCGCTCGTGCCGGGTTCGGCATTCGCCGAGGGCCCGCAGAACTGGCTCGGTGCCTGCGGCAAGACCCAGATCGCCGTGATCCTGGCCGAATCCCTGTGGCGATCAGGCACCGTCGACGCGCTCGTCTGGATCACCGCCACCAGCCGCGCGGCCGTGCTGGCGGCCTACGTCCAGGCGTCGGTGGCGGCCACAGGCATCGAGCCGACCGGCACCGCGGAATCGGTCGCGGCGCGCTTCGTCAGCTGGCTGGGCTCGACCAGCCAGCCGTGGCTCGTGGTGCTCGACGACCTGCCGCCGGCGGCCGACCTCGACGGCCTGTGGCCCGAGGGCAAGGCCGGCCGGGTCCTCGTCACCAGCTCGCAGTCCGGTGTGGCCGCTGCCCAGCGCGGGATCCAGCTGGCCCCGGTCGGCTTCTTCAGCGTCCGCGAGGCGCTGAACTGCCTGACCGAGCGGCTGAGCGTGAACCCGGCGCAGCGCCAGGGCGCCATCGACCTCATCGAGGCCCTCGGCCGCGAGCCGCTGGCGCTGGCCCAGGCCGCCTCGGTGGTCGCGAACTCGACCCTGGCCTGCCGGGACTACCGGGACTACTTCGCCCGCAGGCGGCAGCAGATCGGGGTCGCGGCGGGGGAGGTGCCCTCGGCGGCCGCGGTGACCTGGACGCTGTCGCTCGGGCAGGCCGAGTCGCTGCTGCGCGGCGACTTGGTCCGGCGGATGCTCGTGCTCATCGCCCTACTCGACGGCCACGGCGTCCCAGGGACCGTGCTGACCACCTCGGCCGTGCTCAGCTACCTGGGCGGGGCGCCGACCCCGTTCACGTCTGCGGTCGACCCGAAGCCCGCCTGGGACGCGCTGCTCGCCATCGAGCGGGGCGGCCTGATCACCGTCAACCGGGCCGAGTCGCCGCCGACCATCGCGATGAACTCGGTGGTGCAGGCGGCGATCAGGCTCGCCGCCCCGGCCTCGTTCCAGGACACGGCCGCGCGGACGGCCGCGACCGCGCTGCTCGAGGCCTGGCCGATCGATGAGTCGCAGCCGTGGACCGCGGCCAGCCTCCGCGCGAACGCGGTCAGCCTGCACGGCACCGCCACCGATGTGCTGTGGGCCGACGGCTGTCATCCGCTGCTAATGCGTGCCGGGCGGAGCCTGGACGAGGCCCGGATGGCCGGGCCGGCCGTCGAGCACTGGCGCGAGCTCGCCGTGCACTGCGACAACAAGCTGGTGCCCGGCCACCCGGACACGCTCGTGGTGGCCTCGCACCTGGCCGCCGCGTACCTCGCGGCCGGGTACGCCGGCGACGCCGTGACCTGGTACCAGCGGGTGCTCGCCGAGCGGGGCCGCGAGCTCGCGCCGGGGCACCCCGCGATCATCGGCACCCGGGTCAGCCTGGCCCGCGCCCTCGTCCTTGCGGACGAGGCCAGGGACGCGGTGACCGTGCTGCAGCGCGCCGTCGCCGAGAGCGAGCAGTTCCGCGGTCCCGGCCATCAGGACACCCTCGACGTCAGGGACCAGCTGGCCGCCGCCTATCTCGCCGCGGGCGACCCGGCGGGCGCCATCCGGCTGCTCGAGCGCAACCTGGCCGACCGCGAGCGCCTGCAGGGGCCGAGGGACGCGGCCACCATCGCCACCCGGGCGGACCTGGCCGCGGCCTTCCTGGCCGAGGGCAAGCTCAAGGATGCGATCTCGCAGTACAAACGGGTCCTCGGCGACCGCGAGCGGATGCTCGGGCCCGCCCACCCGGACACGATCGCCACCAGCGCGAGCCTCGCCGCCGCCTATCACAAGGCCGGCCGGATGCCCTCCGCGCTCCAGTTGGCCGAGCAGACCTGCGCGGATTCCGAGCGCGTCCTCGGCCCCGAGCACGTGGACACGCTGACCCGCATGGCGAACCTGGCGTACATCTACTACGCCGTGGGCCGGGTGGGCGACGCGACGGCCGTGCTGCGCGGCACGCTGGCCCGCTGCGAGCGGATCCTGCCCTACGGCGACCCTCTGACCCAGTCCATCCAGCAGAGCCTGGCGAACATCTCCGGCAGCTGACGCGCCCGAAGGCTCCCGCGAGGTCCCTACCGCCGGTGCGCGCCCACGCTGTCGGTCTGGATGGCGATGTGGAAGAACGGCGAGTTGAGGATGAAGCGCGCCGCCAGCATCAGCGCGATGCCAATGGCGACCACGCCGATCAGCGACCACCGCTCGGTCCACGGCTCTGTCTGGATCGAGTACTCGGTGATCCAGCCGAGGAAGCCGGCCGCGCCCAGCGGCAGGATGCCGAGGACCACCAGGTCCAACGGCCGGCTCAGCCGCCGCCTGTAGTAGGCGATGGTGGCCAGCGCGGTCAGGATGTAGAAGATGGCGAACAGCAGGCCGGTGACGTCCACGATGTCGGTGAACGCGTTCTGCACCGAGGTGGCGAGCAGGTACACCCAGGCCAGCGCGATGATCAGCACGCCGACGATGACGCTGGCCGCGACCGGAGTGGAGTACCGGTAGGACACGTTGCCGAGGAAGCTCGGCAGCACCCGGTGACTGGCCATCCCGTACACGATCCGGGCGGTGAGCACGATGCCGGTGCCCGTGGTGGCGATGACCGACAACGCGAGCGCAAGCGCCATCGCCTTGGCCCAGCCGCTGCCGCCGAAGCCGACCGCATCGCCGGCATCGCCGCCGGGCTCCGTGATGCGGTCGACACGGTGACCGACCCGACCGCCGCCGAAGCCGAGGTCGAAGCCGTCCGGGCCGCCGCCGAGGAGATGGCCGCGCAGCTATCGGCCACTCAGGCCCGTGCGGACCAGGCAGACGCGGCCCGGATCCAGGCCGAAGCCGACCGGGACGCTGCCATCCAGTCAGCCCACGCCGACGCTGACGCGCGGATCGCCGCCGCCGAGCAGGAACAGGCCACCGCGATCGTGCAGGCCAGCGACCGGTCCGCGCCGCCGGGCAAGCCCGGGACCTGGCCCTCGCGCAGGCCGCAGAGGCAGACAGGGCCGCCGGGCTGGCCCAGCAAGACGCTGCCCGGGCGCAGGCCGCCGCCGACGCTGCCCAGGCCGAGACCAGCCGGGTCCGCGCCGACGCGGAGTCGATGCTGGCCGGATTCCGAGCCGACGCCGTCCGCGACCGCGACGAGCTGCGTGCCGACCTGCGCACCCGGGCCGAACGAGCCGAATGCGAAGCCGACGCCTACCGTGAGGAACTCACCCAGCTCCGTGTCCAGGCCAACCACGACACCGGCGTCTCTCCCGGCAACAGGGCGCCCAGGCGTCCCCGGCCCACAGCCCAGCCATAGCCATCCGGGCACGACCCTGCAGGGGACCAGTAAAGCGCCCAGTCCGACTGCCAGGGCAGTAACCCCACCGCCCGACAGGTCCCACGTCATCACGGGTCGGCAATACTGCCCGAACCTTCCGCGGCCTCGATTTTCCTACTTGACGTGGTACCTGCTCGGGGCGGCGGACATCCTGCGAGGCGTCATCGACTCTATCATGAAAGCCACCCAGGACAAGGCCTACACGGCCCAGGTGAAGACCCTGATTCAGGAGCGCCTAGCCAGATCATGGGCGAGACCCCGGCCGAGGACGGCGCCGCCACGGGAGTTGTGCCGTTCATCAGCCGTCTCCGCCTTAGGAACTACAAGTCCATCGCCGAGTGTGACGTTCGCCTGGGGCCGCTGACGATCCTCGTAGGGCCGAACGCGTCGGGCAAGAGCAACTTTCTGGATGCGCTTGAGTTTCTGTCCAGGGCCGTTGCGACTTCACCGAGCCAGGCACTGGAGGAACGCGGCGGCCTCGAAGCGGTGCTTCGTCAGGTACCGG
>JBOHCG010000468.1:0-6331 GCA_050698735.1 Streptosporangiaceae bacterium
GCGGCAGCCTTGGCGGCGGCGGGCTTGGCGGCGGCAGGGTGCCGCGGCTGCGCGGCGGGCCCCGCGGCCTGGCCCGGCTGCGCATGCCGCACCGCACGAGTTCCCTGGGTTCCATGAAGCCCAAGAGGCCCAGGGGGTTCGGCGGTTCGAAGGGCTTCGGCGGATCTAAGAGCTCCGGCGGATCTAAGAGCTCCGGCGCGTCCAAGGCGCTGCGGACCCCGAAGCGGAGATGGCGGACAGGAGGGTACCGATGAACGTGGCGTCGCGCCGCCGCCTGGTGGTGCTGTACGTGGTCGCGGCCGCGATGCTGATCTCGCTCGGCGGCCGGCTCTGGTACCTGCAGGTGATGAACACCACCGCGTACACCAAGCTCGCCGCGCAGAACCAGACGAGGAACGTGCTGGTGCCCGCGGTCCGCGGCCAGATCCTCGACGACGTCGGCAACCAGCTGGTAACCAACACCGATGCCCTGGTCGTCTCGGTAGACATGATGACCGTGTCCCAGCAACCCGACGGCGGCGCGGCGGTGCTGCACCGGCTGGCCAAACTGCTCGACATGCCCTACAAGCTGCTGACCGACAAGGTCCGGCTGTGCACCAAGGGCGTGCCGCAGCCCTGCTGGACCGGCTCGCCCTACCAGCCGATCCCGGTGGACCAGAACGTCACCGACCGGGTGGCGCTGCAGGTCCTCGAGCAGCAGAAGGAGTACCCGGGGGTGACCGCCCAGGTCCAGCCGGTCGTCGACTATCCGGAGCCGAACGGGGCCAACCCGGCGCAGGTCCTCGGCTACCTGCAGCCGATCACCCCGCAGGAGATCGCCGCCCGGCACCTGTCGGTGACCGGCTTCTCCGGCGTCGACCTGGTCGGGCAGGCGGGCCTTGAGGCGGAGTACGACAGCGCGCTCCGCGGTAAGCCAGGCAACCAGGTGGTGTACGTCAACGCGGCGGGTGACGTCACCGGCCAGGCAAGCGAGACCTCGCCTGTCAGCGGCGACGACCTTGTCACCAGCCTCAACGCGCCGCTCCAGGCCGATGTGCAGCAGGCGCTCGCCGCCGCGGTGGCCAAGTCGCGGTCCGAGGGCAACGCCACCAACCAGGGCGCCGCGATCGTGATGACCACCACCGGCCGGGTGGTCGCGATGGCCAGCTACCCGGACTACAACCCGAGCGTGTGGACCGGCGGCATATCGCAGCAGGAGTACGAGTCGCTGATCAGCCCGTCCGACGGCGAGCCGATCTACAACTGGGCCACCCAGGGCCAGTACGCGCCCGGCTCCACCTTCAAGATCACCTCGACGGCCGCCGCCGTCGCGGACGGCTACCCGCTGGACGGCCTGTACGACTGCCCCGCCACGGTGAGCATCGACGGCCAGACATTCGCCAACGACGGCGAGCCGAACCTCGGCGAGATGACCCTCGCCGAGGCGCTCATCCAGTCCTGCGACACCGTGTACTACAACCTCGGCTACGAGATGTACCAGCGCGACGACCCCGGCGCCAACGACGTGAAGTCGCCCAAGGCCCCGGTGCAGAAGATGCAGAAGATGGAGCTGGACTGGGGCTTCGGCCAGTCCACCGGCGTCGACCTGCCGGCCCAGTCGCTGGGCAGCGTGCCGACCAGGCAGTGGCTGTACTACCTGTACCAGGACAACGCGCACACCGGCCAGAACTGGTGCAAGAACGGCAAGGAGTACGGCACGTACGTGCAGCGGATCGAGTGGCAGGACTGCCAGGACGGCAACGTCTGGGAACCCGGCCAGGCCGCGATCGCCGCGATCGGCCAGGGCTACGTCTCGGTCACGCCGCTCCAGCTGGCCGACGCCTACGCGGCGCTGGCCAACGGCGGCACGCTGTACAGCCCGCGGGTAGGCCGGGCGCTGATCGCGCCCGACGGCAAGGTGGTGCAGCAGATCAACCCGCCGGTCATCCGCCACCTGCCGGTGTCGGGAAGCACGCTGGCCTACATCCGTGACGCGCTGGCCGGCGTGCTGACGCAGGGCACCGCGGCGGCCGCCTTCAGCGGCTTCCCGCTGAACCAGGTCTGCGTCGCGGGCAAGACCGGTACCGCGCAGCTTTTCGGCAAGAACGCCACGTCGGTGTTCGCGTCCTTCGCCCCCTGCAACCACCCGAAATACGTGGTCCTCGTCATGGTGCCCGACTCCGGGTACGGCGCGGACGTGGCGGCGCCGGCGGTGCGCACGATCTGGGACGATATCTACGGTCTCGAGGGGCACAAGGCGGCACTGCCCAGCGGCCAGGTGCCGTCCGCGCTGCCGCAGATCACCTCGGCCGGGATCAAGGCCCCGGCTGGCTACGCCAACACGGGCAACGGCGCCGGGAAGAGCGACAAGGGCACGGGCGGCAACGCGGGCAAGGGCGGGAAGTCGTAATGCTGGGACGATCGCCGGTCAGCTACACCACGCGCGGCTACCCCGCGCCGCGCGGCGGCCTGTTCCCTGCCCGCCCGAGGTCCCTGCTGGCCCGGGCGTTCGCGCGGAACTCCGTGCTCAGGCAGATGGACTGGGTCCTGGTCCTCGTCGTCCTCGGGCTCAGCGCGATCGGCACCCTGCTGGTCTGGTCGGCCACCCAGCCCTCGCTGATCGCGGCCGGCCAGGACCCGCGCACCTACCTGAAGAAGCAATTGCTGATCGTCGTGATCGGGCTGGTCATGATGTTCGCGGTGACCCTGGCCGACAGCAGGCAGCTGCGGATGTGGTGGCCGCTTGCCTACGGCCTGACCCTGCTCGCCCTGCTCGCCGTGCTCACCCCGGCGGGCTCGGACATCAACGGCGCCCGCGCCTGGTTCGACCTGCCAGGCGGGTTCCAGATCGAGCCGTCGGAGTTCGCCAAGATCGCGCTGATCCTGAGCAGCGCGGCGATCTTCAGCCAGGCCCGCGGCGGCCGGCCCGGCATCCTGTCCCTGCTCAAGGTGCTGGCCTGCACCGCGCCGCTGATGGTCCTCGTGGTGATCGAGCCGGCCCTGGGCGTGGCGCTGATCCTCCTCGGCGTCGCCGCCACCATGATCGTGCTGTCCGGCCTGAGGTTCCGCATCCTCGGCGCGCTCGCCGGGATCGTGGCCATCGTCGTGCTGGCGGCCGGCGGCCTGCACCTGCTGAAGTCCTACCAGCTGACCAGGTTCACCTCGTTCCTGCATCCGTCCGCCGACCTGAGCGGGGCCGGCTATAACGCGGCGCAGGCCCAGATCTCGGTGGGCTCCGGCGGCATGTTCGGCCAGGGCCTGTTCCACGGTCAGCTGGTGGCCGGAAACTTCGTCCCGGCCCAGCAGACGGACTTCATCTTCACCGTGGCGGGCGAGGAACTCGGCTTCGTCGGCGCGATCACGATCGTGATCCTGCTCGGCTTGCTGATCGCGCGCGCGCTGCGCATTGCCGCCACCGCCGATGACCAGTTCGGCATGCTCGTCGCCTCCGGCATCGCCATCTGGTTCGCGTTCCAGTCCTTCGTCAACATCGGCATGACGATCGGCATCATGCCGATCACCGGCCTCCCGCTCCCGTTCGTCTCCTACGGCGGCTCCGCCGTCTTCGCGGACATGATCGCGATCGGCGTCCTGCAGTCCGTCCACCGCCGCCACCCCGTCTTCGAGTAAACGGCGCCGACCGTCACAGTGGCCGGCGCGGCGCCCGCCTCGCTGACGCTGGCCGGCTGCGTCGCGGGCGGACACGCCCCCGCACAGGATGTCCGCCCGCGTCAGCCGCGGGGATGATCGCAGCCCGCCTCAGCTCCGGGTGAGCGTGATGATGGCGAAGTGGCCGGGGCGCAGCCCGGCCAGGCCGATGCCGGAGGTGGGCACGTCGCCGCCGGAGACCATGCTGCCCTTGTAGCCGTTGCCGGCGAACTCGATGTCCGCGGTGGCGCCGTTCGACCCGCTGACCGAGGCGTTGTCGGTGATCGCGAAACCCGCCTGCGGCAGCGCCGCGGTGTAGAAGCTCACCATCTCCGCCGGGGTGACCGACGTGAGCACGATTACGCTCTGGCTGCCGTAGCTGGCGTTCTCGGCCGTCTTGGCCCCGGCCGGGATCGGGAAGCCGCCGAGCCCGGACACGCTGATCGAGTTCGTCGGTCTCGGCGAGGGGGAGGGGGAGGGGGAGGGGGAGGGGGAGAGGGAGGCGGAGGGCGCCGGGCGCGACGTGGCCGCGGTCGCCGCCGTGCTTGGCGGCGCCGAGCTTGCCGCGGTGACCCCGGCCGAACAGGCCGCGAGCGGCAGGCCGGTCATGCAGGCCGCAAGGACCCACCGGGCAGAACGGTATTTGGTCATCGGGTTTTCCTTCAGCTCGTTCTGGTCAGGTGCCCGCTACGGGCACGTCGATCACGCTAGTGCGCTGCCTTGCCCGGCGTTTCGCCATGGTGTCGCAGGTCTGAGACATCCGGAGCGATGCTGAGACGATTCGGGACTGGCAGCCGGATGCTGACTACGGTGCCCTGGCCGTCCCGGCTGCGAATCGCCACCTGGCCGCCGTGCCGGACAACGATGACCCGCACCAGCGCGAGCCCGATGCCGGTGCCGGGCAGGCTCCGCGCGGCGCGGCCCCTGGCCAGCTCCTGCCAGACCTGCCCGATCTCGTCCGCCGGGATGCCGGTCCCGGTGTCGGCCACCTCGAGCAGCAGTGCGTCGTCGTCCTCGCTGGCGCGTATCTCCACGGTGTCGCCCGGCGCGGAGAACTTGACCGCGTTGGCGACCAGATTCTGGACGGCGATGAATAGCAGGTCCCTGTCTCCGTCGATCAACGGCAGCGGCCACGGTGCCTGAGGCACGCTCACCCGGATGCTGCGCTGGCTCGCCCCAGGGATCTCCTCGGCCGCCTCGGCCACCTCACGCAGCAGGTCGGCCAGGTCGACGGGGGCCTCCTCGATCTCCTGGATCTCCAGGTCGGCCAGCTTGCGCAGGTCGCCGACGAGCCGCGTGATCCGGTCCGCCTGCGCCGACACGCTGGCCAGGGCCATGACGGGTACGGCCGCGGTGCCCACGGCGCCGACGGTCCCCACGGTCCCCGCCACGCCGCCAACCTCGGCCATGGCAGGCACGACAGCACCCATCATGGGCCCGGCCTGCTCGATGTTGGCCAGTCCCGCGCGGATGGCGGTCAGCGGGTTCTTCAGCTCATGGTCGAGCCGCATCAAGAAGCGCAGCCGCTCGCTTGCGGCCTCGTCCGCCGCCTGCCGCAACGCCGCCTCGGAGGCTGCGTCAACGGCCGCGGCGGTTCGCCGGCGGGCCAGGGTCACGGCGGCAACGACGCCGGCGGCCAGCAGTCCGGCCAGCCCGGCGAGCAGGCCAGGCGAGGCCGCCGCGTAGAGCTGGGTATCCGGCACGGTCGCCTGCAGGACGGCGCCGATCCCCGCCCCGGCCAGCAGCGGAGCCAGCAGCGGAGCCAGCACCCGCAGTGGCGGCGGCCAGGTCATCTCACATCGTCCACCCGCGCGACGAACCGGTACCCCTGCCCGGGCACGGTTGCTATCCACTCCGGGCGCGCGGGGTCATCGTCCAGCGCGCGCCGCAACTCGGCGATCCTGTTGTCCACCGCCCGTGTCCCGACCGGGAAGTCGAATCCCCACAGGACCTCCAGCAGCCGGTCCCGCGTCATCAGCTCATCGGGGTGGGTGATCAGGTAATCGAGCAGCAGCATCGCCTTCGGCGTGAGTACCAGTTCGGTGTCACGCAGCCAGGCCCGCCGCGAGATCCGGTCCATCCGCAGGTCACCGGCGCGCAGCGTGGGCGAGGCCGATAGCGGCCTGCGCCCCGGCCGGGCCCGGCGCAGTACCGCGCGCAGCCGGGCGAGCAGCTCGTACGGGTCGAACGGCTTGTTGAGATAGTCGTCCGCGCCCTCGTCCAGCGCGATCGCCCGCTCTCCCGACTCGCCCACCTGGGTCAGCAGCACCACGGGCAGCCAGCGCCCGTCGGCCCGCAGGCGCCGCAGTACCTCGCGCCCGTCCGCCCTCGGCATCAGCACGTCGAGCACGCAGCCGTCCGGGTCAAGCCGCCGTACCAGATCGAGCGCGGCCTCCCCGTCCGACGCCACGTGCACGGTGAATCCGGCCCGGTCGAGAAAGGGCGCCAGGTTGGACGTGATCGCGCCGTCGTCGTCGGCGAGGACCACGACCGGGCGCGCATCTGGTCCACCCATAGCCCGCCAATCGTATCGGTATGCGGCATTATCGCACCGCCGATAAGGCGCCGCCGGCCCCGTGATCGGGCCGGCCCAGGGTGGCCCCACCCGGCCGACGGTCACGACCGCGTCCGTGTTACCACGGCCCGTTCGGATAGTCTGTCTTGATGCCCGTTGATTCGCTGTACCCGGCGCTGGAGCCCTTGC
>JBOHCG010000469.1:0-6324 GCA_050698735.1 Streptosporangiaceae bacterium
GACCCCCCCCGCTGGGGGGGCCGGCCCCCCAAGCCCCCCGTAAGCTCGTGCGGCGGAGGCGGCGCTTGGCCAGGTCATCCTGGAGGCTCTGAGCACCGGCCTCGGGCGCCACGGCGACGAACGGGTCCTCGGCGCGCACGGCGGGCAGTACGGCCAGGTCTCCCTCGACCTCGCGCCAGACCCGGCCGAGGGCGATGCCGAACACCCCCTGGCCGCCGGCGAGCAGGTCGACCACCTCGTCCGCGGACGTGCACTCGTACACACTGACCCCGTCGCTCATCAGCGTGACCTCGGCCAGGTCGTCGGTGCCGCGATCGCGCAGGTGCTGCACCGCGGCCCGGATCTGCTGCAGCGAGATCCCGGTGTCGAGCAGCCGCTTGACCACCTTCAGCACCAGGATGTCGCGGAAGCCGTAGAGCCGCTGGGAGCCGGAACCGTGCGCGGGGCGCACGCTCGGCTCGACCAGCCCGGTGCGGGCCCAGTAGTCAAGCTGGCGGTAGGTGATGCCGGCCGCGGAGCACGCGGTAGGCCCGCGGTAGCCGATGTCGCCGGATCCGGGGTCAGCCTCGGGATCGTCCCGCGAATCGGCGGGGGTCTGCGCAGCGCCGGGGATATCGCTGAGCTCGAACAGGGCATCCTGCGGGTCCTGGGGTCCACCAGCGGACCCGCTATCACCCCTGGTCACCGCCACGCCCACCTCCACGGGAGCCGACTACCCACCGCACTCGCACCGTAAGCCGGCCCGGGCGGTGGCGTCAACGACCGCGCACGGCGCGTCGCGACATTCAAGCCCGGTCGGGGCATAACGCCGAGCGCGGCCAGCTCAGGTCGCCCGGCCGAAATCCTCAGGCGAGATGGTGTCGAGGAATTCACGGAACTTCTCCACCTCGTCCTCTTGCTCGTCCGGGATGGGCACGCCCACCTCGTCCAGGATCTCCTCGCTCGCGAAGATCTGCGCGCCGGTACGCAGCGCGAGCGCGATCGAGTCCGAGGGCCGCGCGCTCACCTCGGCGCCGTTGGAGAAGACGAGGTCCGCGTAGAAGATCCCGTCCCGGAGCGTGGTGATGTTCACCGTGCGCAGCTGGACGTTGAGGACCTCAAGCACGTCCTTGAACAGATCGTGTGTCAGCGGCCGGAGCGAGACCATGCCCTGCTGGGCGAAGGCAATCGCCGTAGCCTCCACCGCCCCGATCCAGATGGGCAGGTACCTGTCGCCCTGCGCCTCCTTGAGCAAGACGATGGGGCTGTTCGATGGCATCTCGACCCGGACGCCGATAACCTCCATCTGGCGCACTACAGCTCCGTCCTCACGTGCTGGGGAACCCTAAACTAGCCACCACTCTCTTTGCCAAGGTACACCCGCTAACGCCCGGAAGCCGAGCGCAGGCCCCCGGCTGCGGGCCCGGAGCTATCCTCGGCGGGGTCGCTCACCGCGGGCCCCGATGCGTACGTAGCCCTGCGCATGGGCGCCGCGGCGAGGCCCGCCTCGGCCAGCGCGGATTCCACCAGGGTCGCGTGCAGGCGCAGCGTCAGGTCGGCGATCTGCCACGCGGTCCGCGACGCCGCGTCGCGGGCGCCCGGGCTGTGCTGGCGCAGTTGCGGCGCGACCACCTGCTCGACCAGGTTGGCCTGCTTGTCCGCCGCCGCCTTGACCGCGCGCAGGTGCCTGGCCTGCACGCCGTACTGGCGCAGCGCCGCCACCCAGCGCGCCACCGCGAGCGCGTCCGGGCTGTACAGCCTGCCCATCCGGCGGATCAGGCCGCTGTCCTCGAGCTCGGTCAGCTCCGCGTCCTCGATCTCGGCCGCCTCAAGCAGCTCGCGGCGGGTCATCGCGCCAGCGTGGCCAGCCGGAGCCCGGCCGTCGTGGCCGTTGCCTGCCGGACCTCCGGCACCGGGACCGCCTTCTCCGGTGCCGGCCAGGCGTTCCTTGATCACCCGCAGCGGCAGGTAGGAGTCACGCTGCATGGTGAGGATGTAGCGCAGCCGCTCGATGTCCGGGTCGGAGAACCTGCGGTACCCCGACCGCGACCGGGCAGGCTCGATCAGCCCCTCGGCCTCGAAGAAACGGATCTTGGACGCGCTGATGTCGGGGAATTCGGGGCGCAGCTGTGCCAGCACCTCCCCGATGCCGAACTGGCCGTGGGCTGACTGCTCGCTCATGCGTAGTCCTGGGCGCCCCTGCCGCGACGGTCGGCTGAGGAGGCGGGCCCGAGATCTGAGCTGGTGAGGAAGAGCAGCCGGAACTTGCCGATCTGGACCTCGTCGCCGCCGGTCAGCTCCGCCTCCTCGATCCGCTCGCGGTTAACGTAGGTGCCGTTGAGGCTGCCCACGTCGCGGACGGTGAACCGGTTGCCCTGGCGGTAGAACTCGGCGTGCCGCCTGGAGACGGTTACGTCGTCGAGGAAGATGTCGCTGTCGGGGTGCCGGCCCGCCGTGGTCAGGTCGGCCTCGAGCCGGAACCTGCTGCCCGCGTTGGGGCCGCGCATGACGAGCAGCAGCGCGCTGCCCTCGGGCAGGGCGCCGAACGACTCGGAATCCGGGAACAGGTCGTCGCCGAAGTCCGGGTCTTCCCGGTTCAGCCAGGTCGAGGTGGTCTCGCCGGGGCGGGCCGCCCCCGTCACGCCGGACGGGGTCGAGGTGGCGATCCCCCCGGTACCCGCGGGGCCCACCAGCTGGGTTCCGCAGTTCGAGCAGAACCGGGCGTCCTCAAGGTTCGGCCGGCCGCACCGGGCGCAGTAAACGCGTGGCATAGCTCCGCCCGACCTCCCCTCGGTGAGCCCCTCGGGGAGCTCCTCGATTTCCTGCGATGCTGCCCAAGGTACCCGCGAGGAGGCGCGGCGGTCTATGCGCCACGCGAACAGGCCGCGCCGGCCGCGCCCGGTGCCGTCATCGCGACGCCTCCGCCACACGCTGCCTCACCTCCGCCGTGTACTCGCCGACCGCAGAGGACACAGCTTACCTATACCCGCACTCAGCGGCCGGCCCGCTCCACCACCGCCGCCCACTCATCCAGAAGCAGCTGGGCCGTGTCGGCGTCGTTCCCCTCGGCCCACAGGTGCGTGACCGCGTCCGCCGGGTCGGGCAGCACGAGGACCCAGCCGCGGTCCGGATCAACCACGCGCACCCCGTCGGTCGTGTCGATCTCGCTGTCGCCCGCCGCCTCGACCACCGCGCGCATGACGCTGCCCTTGACCGCCCACGGCGTCGGCATTGACCGCCGGAGCAGGTGCGCGACCGGGATCCTCGCGTCGATCTGGCTCAGCGTCAGCCGGGTGCGCGCGACCAGGCCGAGCAGCCGGACGAAGGCGGCGATGCCGTCGAGGGTCCTGGTGCACTCGGGCACCACGAAGCCGCCGTGGCCGTCGGCCGCGAAGATCACCTCCGCCTCCGCCGCGGCAAGGGTCAGCGCGTCCATCGAGGTCGGCGTCCAGGTGACCTGGACGCCGTGGAACCGGCACACCTGCTCGGCGACCCTGGTCGTGGTGACGGGCAGCGCGACGCGCCCGGTCCTGAGCTCGGCTGCGACCAGGTCGAGCACGGCCAGCAGCGCCCTGTCCTCGCTGACCAGCTCGCCCTTCTCGTCCACCACCTGGATCCGCTCCCCTACCGGGTCGAACCTGACGCCGAACGCGGCACGGAACGACGAGACGACCTCGGCAAGCCGCTGCAGGCCCGCGCGCTGCTGGGCGAAGGTCTCGGTCGGCGACGTCTCGTCGAGGCGGTTGTTCAGGGTGAGCACGTCCACCCCGATGAGGCCGAGCAGGCTGGGCAGCACCAGCGAGGCGGTGCCGCCCGCGCAGTCCGCGACCACCCTCAGGTCGGCCTCGCGGATGCCGGTCATGTCGATGCAGCGCAGCAGCTCGTGGGTGTAGGACTCGACCACCCTGGGCGGGTAGCTCAGCTCGGCGATCTCGCCGGGGAACGCGCGCCGGAACTCCTGCCTGGAGAAGACGCGCTCCATCTTGCGCTGCTCGGCCTGGGACAGCTCGGCGCCGCGCTCGTCGAGGAAGATGATGTCGACGGACTGCGGATCGCCCGGCGTGGTGCGCACCGCGATGCCGCCGCTGAAGTTGCCGCGGGCGGTCGCGAACCTGGCCACGGGCAGCGGCTGGGCCTCAAGGTCCACCACGTTGACCGCGCTCGCGGTGAGCGCCCCCTGCACGGCCCGCTTCAGCGTGCGGGCCGCCCTGGACACGTCCCGCGAAGTGGTGACCGTGGAGCCCTTGCGCAGCGTGGTGGCGTAGGCGCTGGCCAGCCGCACCGCGAGCTCGGGGGTGACCTCCACGTTGACAAGCCCGGACACGCCGCGCGGCCCGAACAGCGTGCGCTGCCCCCGTGATTCCCAGATCACGCTGGTGTTCACCACGGCGCCGGCCTCGATGGTCTTGAACGGGTAGACCTTCACGTCGGCGGACAGGTATGCCTCGGGCTCGATCACGCACTCGTCCCCGACGACCGCGCCCTCCTCGATCCTGGCCAGCCGCATGACGTCGGTGTTCTTGCCGATCACGCAGCCGCGCAGGGTCACGCCCTGGCCGACGTAGACGTTGTTGTGCACCACGGCGCGGTGCAGGAAGGCGCCCTCCTTGACCACCACGTTGCTGCCGATCACGGTGTACTCGCGCAGGTGCGCGCCAGCCTCGATCTTGGCGTAGTCGCCGATGCACAGCGGGCCGGTGAGCACCGCCTCCGCGTCGACCTCGGCGCCCTCGGCGACCCAGATCCCCGGCGAGACCTCGAAGCCCGCGATGTCGGTCTCCACCCGGCCGGCCAGCACGTCGGCCTGGGCCTTGAGGTAACTCTCGAGGGTGCCGATGTCCTCCCAGTACCGGTCGGAGATGTAGCCGTACATCGGCGCGCCGCGCTTGAGCAGCCTGGGGAACACGTCGCCGGACCAGTCGACGAGCTCGCCGGGCGGGACCTCGGCGAGCACCTCGGGCTCCATCACGTAAAGCCCGGTGTTCACCGTGTCCGAGAACACCTGACCCCACGTCGGCTTCTCGAGGAACCGCTGGATCCGCCCGTCCTCCTGGGTGATCACGATGCCGAACTCGAGCGGGTTGGGTACCTTGGCCAGGCCCACGGTGACCAGCGCGCCGTGCTCCTTGTGGTAGCGCACGAGCTCGGTCAGGTCCATGTCGGTGAGCGCGTCGCCGGAGATGACGAGGAAGGTATCGTCCCGCAGCGCGTCCTCGGCGTTCCGCACGCTGCCCGCCGTGCCCAGCGGCATCTCCTCGGTGGCGTACTGCAGGCTCATCTCGAACTCGTCGCCGTCGCCGAAGTAGTTGCGGACGAGCACGGCGAGGAACTGGACGGTTACGACGGTTTCATCGAAGCCATGCCGCTTGAGCAGTCGCAGCACGTGCTCCATGATCGGCCTGTTTGCGACGGGAAGCATGGGCTTGGGCTGGTTGGCGGTCATCGGCCGCAGCCGTGTCCCCTCGCCCCCCGCCATGACGACGGCCTTCAATGGTTTCGCGGCTCCTTCCCGGTTTCCGCCCTTAGGTGTACCCCTTCACCGCAGGTTCACCGGCGGGCGCTGCATCAGGGACTCGCCCCGTCCGCGGCAGCACCGCCGCTGACCAGGCTTTTCACCTGCGATAGGTACAGCGCGGCGGCCCACCAGTACAGGACAGTTCCCCAGACCGCGAAAGCCCAGCCTATTACCCTGGCCACTGTTCCCCCCGGACCGGGGTGATCGCCCAGGAACAGCAGCGGGAAGGCGTAAAGCAGGCAAAGGGTCGCCGCCTTGCCGACCAGGCTGACCTGGAGGGTGCCGAAGCCGGCCCGGTGCCGCAGCGCGGCGAGCGCCCCGCCGACCGTCAGCTCGCGCACCGCCAGGACGGCCACCAGCCACCACGGGATGATCCCCCGGACGGCGAGAGCGACGATGGTGGCCGCGATGTACAGCCGGTCCGCGGCGGGGTCGAGCACCTGGCCGAGCCGGCTGCCCTGGTTCAGCGCGCGGGCGATCTTCCCGTCCAGCCAGTCCGACAGGCCCGCGGCGATGAGCAGGCCCACCGCCCAGTCGTCGGCGACGGCGGTACGCAGACCGAGCACCAGCCACAAGAAGATCGGCACCCCGGCCAACCTGGCCGCGCTGATGCCGTTAGGGATGGTGAGGACGCGGTCCTCCACAGACCCAGTATCCTAACGTAAGTGACAATGGCGGATACGGGGGCGTTTTCGCATGCCGCCGATGTGCGGGCGCCCAGCTCAAGGATCTCTAGGCTACTCGCGGAGGCCGGCAAGCGGCGGGCGTTCGCGGTCATCAGCCACCCGGACGCGTGCAAGTCCACGCTGACCGAGGCCCTGGTCCTGCAT
>JBOHCG010000470.1:0-6322 GCA_050698735.1 Streptosporangiaceae bacterium
GGCCGCGATACCGCCAAGGCCCGCCAGGCCGGCGGCCAGGCCGACTGCGACGAGGCCGGCGGCCACCGGCGGCGCGAGGTAGCGGAAGCTGGCCGTTTCAGGGTGCTCGCGGACCAGCACCCGCCGCCACCTGCCGTAGTGGAAGTACTGGGCCGCCAGCGCCCGCGCGCTGGCCCTCGGCCGGTAGGTGACCCGCAGCTCGGGGGTGAACCAGATCACGCCGCCGCGGTCGCGGATGCGGTAGTTCAGCTCCCAGTCCTCGGCGCGCAGCATGCCCTCGTCGTACCCGCCCGCCTGCTCGATCGCGTCGCGGCGGTAGACGCCGAGGTAGACGCTGAGCGCCGGGCCCGCCCCGCCGCCGGTGTGGAACGCGGCCGAGCCAACCCCCGCCTTGGACGTCATCGCCCAGGCCACCGCCTGCTGGAACGGTGTCACGCCCTCGGCCGCCATCATCCCGCCTACGTCGGCGGCGCCGGTCTGCGTCAGGGTCGCGACCGCCGTGCTCAGGTACCCGGGCGGCAGCAGCGCGTGCCCGTCCACCCGGGCGATCACCGCGTGGGCGGCCGCGCCGCGGGCGGCGTTCAGGCCGGCCGGGATCGTCCCGCCGGAATTGGCGATGACCGTGATCCTCGGGTCGCGGGCGGCGAGATCCCGCGCGATCTGCTCGGTCCGGTCGGCCGAGGGCCCGACGGCGAGCACGAGCTCGAGCCGGCCTGGGTAGTCCTGCCCGAGCACGTGCCTGACCGCCTCGGCGAGGTGCCGTTCCTCGTTCCTGACCGGCATCACGACGGAAACGGGTGGATAGTCCATGACGCTGGTCACGGTACCGCAGCCGGCGCCCGCGACGACCCCAGTTAATCGAGCACTGTTACAGGCCGGAGTCCTCCAGCATCTCGGTGACCAGGGCCGCGATCTGGGAGCGCTCGGAGCGCATCAGGGTGACGTGCGCGAACAGCGGGTGACCCTTGAGCTTCTCGATCACCGCGATCACGCCGTCGTGCCTGCCTACCCGCAGGTTGTCGCGCTGCGCGATGTCGTGGGTGAGCACCACCCGCGACCCGGAGCCGATCCTGGACAGCACGGTGAGCAGGACGCCGCGCTCGAGTGACTGCGCCTCGTCCACGATCACGAACGCGTCGTGCAGCGACCGGCCCCTGATGTGGGTCAGCGGCAGGACCTCGAACATGTCCCTGGCCAGCACCTCGTCAATGACGTCCTGGGTGGTGACCGCGCCGAGCGTGTCGTAGACGGCCTGCGCCCACGGGCCCATCTTGTCGGCCTCGGACCCGGGCAGGTAGCCGAGGTCCTGGCCGCCGACCGCGTACAGCGGCCGGAACACGATGACCTTGCGGTGCTGCCGCCGCTCCATCACGGCCTCCAGGCCCGTGCACAGCGCGAGCGCGGACTTGCCCGTGCCGGCCCGGCCGCCGAGCGAGACGATGCCGATCTCCTGGTCGAGCAGCAGGTCGAGCCCGACGCGCTGCTCGGCGCTCCGGCCGTGCAGCCCGAACGCCTCCCGGTCGCCCCGGACGTGCTGGACAGACTTGTCCGGCCTGACCCGCCCGAGCGCGCTGCCGTTGGGCGAGGTCAGCACCAGGCCGGTGTGACAGGGAAGGTCGCGGGCCGCCTCGTGGTCCAGGGTGCCTGACTCATACAGCTGCTCGATGTCGCCGCTTGAGACCATCAGCTCGGTCATCCCGGTCCAGCCGGAGTCTACGGGCAGCTCGGCCCGGTACTCCTGCGCGGCCAGCCCAACCGAGGCGGCCTTGACCCGGAGCGGCAGGTCCTTGCTGACCAGAACGACGTCGTGACCCTCGGCGGCAAGGCTGCACGCCACCGACAAGATCCGCGAGTCGTTGTCCCCGAGCCGGAAGCCGGCGGGCAGCACCGACGCGTCGGAGTGGTTGAGCTCCACCCGCAGCGTGCCGCCAAGCGTGCCGACCGGCAGCTCCGCGTCAAGCCTGCCGTACTCGACGCGCAGGTCGTCGAGCAGGCGCAGGGCCTGACGGGCGAAGTAGCCGAGTTCGGGATGGTTCCGCTTGGCTTCCAGTTCGGTGATGACCACCACCGGCAGTACCACCTGGTGCTCGTCGAAACGAGCAATGGCGGCCGGGTCAGCGAGCAGGACGCTGGTGTCGAGTACGTATGTACGGCGACCCTGAGAATTGGCCACGCAGACTCCCTTGGATGCCGGCCTGGGCCGGCACCGCGACAGGACACAGACGTGTCGGACGGACCGGGCCCGGCCCCCAGAAGGGCCGTGCCGGCCCTTCCTTCATCTCGCCTGCACGCCATGCGCGAAGCACAGAGATTCGAGGGCCCTCCCGGTAGACGGCGCCGCGCCGTCCACCACTAACGAAGGTACCCGCGATCGTGAGCTGGCAAAAGTACCGCCAGGTTAACGAACCGGCGTTTCCCGGATAGAAGGTGCTGGCCCGGGGAGAAGGTGCTGGCCCGGGGGGATGACGGTGCTAGCCCGGGGGGACGACCCCCCGGAACCCCCCGCTGCCCTTCGCGCCCCGCTGCGCTGCCGTGCTAGCCCGGGGGGACGACCCCCCGGAACCCCCCGCTGCGCTTCGCGCCGCGCTGCGCTGCTCGCCGTAGTATCGCGCGGCCGGAGGGGCCGTTGGCCCCTCGCGGGCCGCACGATGGCGGGGCCTCGCCCCGCGCTGTTCGCCGTAGTGGACGGAACCCTTCGCGGACCAAGGCCTTCTGCGTATTGCGTGTTAGCGCCGATTTCCACGCAGGAGGTTAGGTGCCGTACCTGCGGTTTCTGGCGGCGTAGGAGCGGAGGGCTCTCAGGAAATCGACTTTGCGGAAGGCAGGCCAGTAGGCGTCGCAGAAGTAGAACTCTGAGTGGGTGCTCTGCCAGAGGAGGAAGCCGCCTAGGCGCTGCTCGCCCGAGGTGCGGATTACCAGGTCGGGGTCTGGCTGACCCGCGGTGTAGAGGTGCTCGGCGATGTGCTCGGCGTCGAGGACCCCGGCGAGCTCCTCGATCGTGGTGCCCCTGGTCGCGTGCTCCTGAAGCAGCGAACGCACGGCGTCGGCGATCTCGCGCTTGCCGCCGTAGCCGACGGCCACGTTGACCAGCAGCCCCGGGTAGTCGGCGGTCGCCTCGGCCGCGTCCTTCAGCACCTGGACGGTATCGGCGGGCAGCAGGTCGAGCGCGCCCACCGGGTGGACGTGCCAGCGCTCGGCGACCAGGCCCTGCACCGTATCCTCAATGATCTTCAGCAACGGCACGAGCTCGCTGGCCGGCCTGGCGAGGTTCTCGGTGGACAGCAGCCAGAGGGTGACCACCTCGACGCCGGTCTCGCGGCACCAGTCGAGCAGCTCGAAGATCTTGTCCGCGCCCTTGCGGTGCCCGTTGCTGACGTCGCGGAAGCCGGCCGATCTGGCCCATCGCCGGTTGCCGTCGCACATCACCCCGACGTGTCGCGGGATCGCCTCGGGCGACAGGGAAGCTTCAATCCGCCGCTCGTACAGCCGGTAGACCAGGTCACGAAGTCCCATGCTGCGGCCTTCCTCGGCACCATCTCTGTAGCAGAACCGTATCCAACCGATGGAACGCTTCGGCTAGCGACTGAGGTTCCGAGCCGCAGCTCGATTATCGGCCCTGACGCCGCGGCGGCCCCGCCCGTTGGGCGGAATAGGGATCCTCCGCCTATTTGACGAGGCCACCGCGACGCCCGGCACGACCGCACCGGAGCTGGAAATCGTTACCTATCCGGAACACCCTTGGTACCGTTCAGGCGCTGGATGGCCCCTGGTCCCGTACCTCCTCCACCTGGCGCAGCGCCGCTCGCAGCCTGGCCAGCCAGGCGTCGGCGTTCTCGCCGGTCAGCCGGACGCACCAGGCCAGGGCGTCACTGCGGCTGCGCGCCACGCCGGCCTCGACCAGCGTGTCGAGCACCCGGCGCTCGGGCTGGCGCAGCCTGGTCATAACGGGAACCGACAGCGTCGTGAACATCTCGGTCACGTCCGCGCAGGTGACGCCCCAGGACACCTTGCGCCGGAACCGGTGCTCGGCCTCCCTGGCGATCTCGATCCTGCGGCCCCTGGTTTCCTCGCGGAACCGACGGATCCACCCCTCTGCGGCGGCGGCCCGCTCGGCCGCCGAGACCCCGGCCTCGGCAGGCTCGGCCAGCGTCCCCACGACCGTGATCTCCTCGCGGTCGATCTTGATGTCCGGCGCGGCCGTGAACCAGTCGGCGGGCAGCCTCCCGGTGAACCAGCCGCGTAGCTTCTCCTTGCTGCCAGCGCCGCTCCCAGATTCCGCGCCGCCGCCCGATCCTGAGTCGCTACCCGCGCCCTCGTCCTCGCCCGTCCCGGCAGCGTCGTCCGCCGATCCGGGATCCTCTTGCTGTGTACTCATGTAATTATGATTACATACTGCCCTGAACAGGTCAACCACCCGGCGCCCCGCCCTCCGGCGCCCCGCCCTCCGGCGCCCCGCCCTCCGGCGCCCCGCCCTCCGGCGCCCCGCCCTGCCCCCGCCGCGTGATCGTGGACATCTACCGCCGGCTACGGCGGCGCTATCGCCAACTACAACAGCAAGGAGGGCTCCCTGACGGTAAACGGCGCCTACTTCATCGACAACGACGCTTCCTACTACGGCGGCGCCATCTACAACTATGGCACCACGACCGTAAACGGCAGCACATTCAAGGGCAACACCTCGCCCGACGAGGACGGCGGCGCCATCTACAACGAGGGCGTCATGCAGATAAACGCCAGCACATTTACCGGGAACTCGTCCTACTACGGCGCCATCTACAACGAGCCCAGCCCCAGCGGCAGCCTGGTACTGAACCGGGATGACATCACCGGGAACGTCGGGGTCTACGGTGGCGGCCTCTACAACGACGGCTATACGACAACCGTCAACAACAGCATGATCGAATTCAACATTGCCACCGATGATGACGGCGGCATCTACAATGACGCCGGCACGACGACGGCGTCAAGAAGCCAGATCTACGGCAACCGACCCAACGACTGCGTCGACGTCACGGGCTGCTTCGGCTGATCCGGGCAGCGGGTAAAGGGGTCAGATTCGCTCCAAGCAGGCAATCCGCCATCGCCTGGAGCGAATCTGTCACCTAAACCATTCCATGGTAGACTGCCCCCGTTTCCCGCCCGCAGACTTCGGGGGAATTACTGCGGCAGATCACGGGAAACCCGGTCAGATTAGAACCGATTTACGGGGGACGACACAATGCATCGCAAAACAGCAAGAAGCGCGGCAAGGACCGTCGCCCTAGGCGCGGTCGTGGCGCTCGGCCTCGGATCTGCCCAGGCGGCGATGGCCAAGCCAGCCTCCGGTCGCCTGGAGTGCAGCGCGGATGCCCTGCGCAGCGCCCTGTCCAACGTGAACTCAGGCGCCACCATCAACCTGGCGGCAGGCTGCACGTACTGGCTGAACAGCGGCCTGACCGATAACAAGCTGGATCTCACGATCACGGGGCTCGACAGCACACTGCGGCGGACGGCGGGCGCCCCGGACTTCACCATCCTCACCGTGGACCCCGGGGATACCCTCACGCTCAATAGCGTGAACTTCGTAAACGGCGGCGGCCGCAGCAGTGCGGCGGCCAACGGCGGCGCGATCTACAACCAGGGCGCGATCCTCACGGTCAACGGCGGGACCTTCAGCGATAACCACAGCGATGAGTACGGCGGCGCCATCTACACCGACTCCAGTGGATCCTCCATCACGGTGAGCAACGCCTACTTCACCGGCAACACCGCCGAATATGGCGGCGCCATCGAGAACGGCGACTCTTCCACCGCGACCATCTCCAACTCCACCTTCAGCCGGAATAGCGCCCTCGGCGGCCACTACGGCGGCGCCATCGAGAACGACGGCAGCGCTAACGTCACCGCCAGCCTGTTCCTGGGGAACACCGCCAGGTACGGCGGCGGCATCGAGAACGGCGGCGACCTCACCACGGCCGCTAACACCCTTGACGGGAACTTCGCCTACGAGGGCGGCGGCATCTACGAGCAGGATGCCACGCTGGACGACAACGGCAGCCTCATCATGAGCAACACCGCCGCCCGCCTGGGCGGCGGCATCTACAACGGCAGTTGCGTCCAGGCGACGCTGACCGGTACCACCGTTTTCCTCAACGTGGTCGACAACATCTACAACCACGGCGATTGCTAGCGCGGCCAGCACACGATAAGGGGGCCAGGTTCAATGAATCTGGCCCCCGATCAGTTTTGCAATGAAATCTGACTCTGCCGACTTTCCGGGCCGACTTTCCGGGCCGACTTTCCGGGCCGACTTTCCGGGCCGACTTTCCGGGCCGACTTTCCG
>JBOHCG010000471.1:0-6319 GCA_050698735.1 Streptosporangiaceae bacterium
TTTGGCCGCCCTGTCCTCGCCATGTAGATAACTATAGGAACACGTTCGACTACATTCAGTTATGACACGCGATAACGCAGTGTGACCTAACTCACTTATCCAGCTGTCTAAAGACGCAGGGCACTAGTCAGGATCCGCATTAGTTCCAGGCAACCGCTGGGTCGGCCGTTGCCGCGGGCAGTAGCGGTCGTTAGGCTTGCTGCCAGCGCGGGACCGCTCCGGACCGGCCGGTCCAGGACCCGTGCTTGCGTTCCCGAGCCACTCCAGACCCCGGTGGCAGCCCTTTGACGCGACCGGAGGCGGACGTATTGGCTGCCGTTGACCCGCAGGCGGCGTCGCCGGGGCCGGATGGTGCGCTCTATGACGCCCGGCGCCGCGTCTACTATGCCAAGCCGGTCCTGCGCGGCTGGCTGCACCTGGCCTGGTTCGGGGCGTCGCTGGCGGCCGGGCCGCTGCTGGTGGCCCGCGGGCACGGAGCCTGGCGGATCACCGCACTGGCCGTCTACGCCATCAGCGTGACCGGGCTGTTCGGGATCAGCGCGCTCTATCATCGCGGCACCTGGAGCAGCGCGTGGTCCGCGCGCCTTCAGCGCATGGACCACATGATGATCTTCTTCCTCATCGCGGGCACGGCGACTCCGGCGTTTCTCATCGCTCTGCCCGGTGCATACGGACTGACCTGCCTGATCGTCATGTGGGCCCTGACGCTCACCGCCGCCGGCATTCACCTGGTCTGGATGAACGCGCCAGAGACCCTGGTCGGCGGGACGTTCATCGGGCTGGGCCTGCTAGCCGTCCTCGTGCTGCCGGAGGTGTGGATCCATGTCGGCGTCGTACCGGGAACGCTGATGCTCGCGGGCGGCCTGATCTACATAACAGGAGCCCTGTCCTATCACCGGCGCAGGCCCGACCCGTCCCCGTCGGTGTTCGGCTACCACGAAGTCTTCCACGCCTTTGTCTGCGCCGCGGCAACCTGCCAGTACCTCTCGATAACGCTCATCACGGCACGGATGGCCGGCTGAGCTCTACCGCCGGGGCACTGGTCCAGGGAAGGGCAGTCCGGTACCGGGACGCCGCTGTGGCCTGGCCGCGGTCGGGCCGGTGAGGATTACCGTCCCGTCGATGAAGGCCTGCGCCAGGTCGGACAAGCGCAGGTTGCGGCTCCTGGCCTGGTCGCGCAGGAGGCCGAACGCCTGGTCCATGTCCAGGCCGAGCCGCTCGGCGAGCTTGCCCTTGGCCTGCTCGATGAGGACCCGGCTGTTCAGCGCGGCCTGCAGCTGCTCGTTGAGGGCCTCGCTGTTACGCATGCTGCGTTCGTGTAGCAGGCCGATCGTGGCCACGTCGGCCAGCGCCTGGCCGACGCGGACGCTGGCCGGGTCGAGGGCGCCCGGCGTGGCGCGGAACAGGTTCAGCGCGCCGATCACCTGCTCGCGCAGCCGCATAGGCAGCGCCTGCACGGCAGCAAAACCGCCCTCGCTGGCAGCGGCCGCGAACCGGGGCCAGCGCCCGGCCTCGGCGGCGATATCCGGGGTCTCGACGGGCTGGCCGGACCGGTAGCAGTCCAGGCAGGGACCCTCGTCGTTCTGCAGCTGGAACAGCTCGAGCAGCCGGGCGGCCTCACTGGAGGCGGCCAGCACCCGCAGCTCCCCCCGCGGGTCGGCCAGCAGCAGCCCGGCCGCGGACACTTCCAGCAGCCGGACGCTGCGGTCGGTCAACATGTGCAGGAAGTCGATGACGTCGAAATCGGCGACCATGGTGTCGGTCAACTCGACGAACGTCTCAGACAGCAGCTGCCCGTCCATCCCGCTCACCCTCTCCGCTCAGCAAACACGGCACGACCCATCGCTGGGCGGGCGGCGTGCACGGCGATCGCACCCGGCAGGTGCCTCACCCGTCACTATCCCCGGACGGCCGGGGCTCGGGACGTAGCCACAGGCGGCGGGCCACGATGTCGCGGGCAACGTCGGCCAGCCGCAGGTCATTGACATAAGCATAGGCCCGCAACCGCACGAACGCGGCGGTGATGCTGACGCCGAGCTGCTCGGTGAGCATGCCGGTGGCCTGGTCGATCTCGGCCCGGTGCAAGGCCAGGTCGGGGGGCTGCCCGCCAGGGCCGGCCCGCGGCCCGGGGTCTCCCGTGCCCTGGTCTTGGGCGTCGAGCAGCAGCAGGGTCGCGGTATCGGCGAAGATCAGCGCGTCGCCTAGCTGAATGGTGTTCAGCGGGCCGGGCTTATCCCTGTACAGGCCCAGCACCCCGACGCGGATCGCCCCGACCCGCAGCGGGAACGCGAAGACCGCCGGCGCCCCGGCCGTCACCGCCGCCGGGGCGAAGGTCGGCCAGCGGCGCCCCGATTCGCTGCCGGCCAGATCCGGGGCCAGCACCGGGCCGCCGGAGGCGGCGGCATCCAGTGACGGTCCTTCCCCCAGGGTCAGCTGCAGCCCGGCCAGCTCCTCGCCGACCCCGTCAGTGACCCGCATCAGGTGCCCCGCCGTCCCATCCCTCGCCGCGCTGAGCCAGGCGCCGGTGACCCCTACCGCGGGCACCACCGCTGCGCACGCATCTCCGGCCGACACCTGGCCACCGCGGTCGGCCGCCTGCCGCGCGACCAGGCTCCAGACCCGGCCCAGCCGGTCACCGGCCCGGCCATCCGGCCGTGGGGGATGATCCACGCTCCCGCCGCCTTCCGGCCTGCCGCCGCGGGTCACCGTGCCCAGCGCCCGACGGGTCGCGTCCGCGACCAGATCCCGGTGCGCAGCCGGTACGTCCTGCCGCTCCGCCGCGGTACCGGCATGGCCATCGGCCGGTAATACCCAACGCTGCTCACTGCCTCTTCCACGCCCGCATAGACGCGGAAGCCATCGGCCAGCCGGATACTGGTAATGATCCTCAGCACCCGCGGCCGCGCCGCGGCGAGCAACACGTCACCCCCGGCACGGCGGGCCTGCCTGCGGCCATGCGCTAGCGCCGCCACTCCGCTGGCGTCCATAAACTCCAGGCCCGCCAGGTCTACGATCACGTCTGGTACGCGGGCAGCGACCGCGCCGAGCGCAGCCGCGACATCCGCGGCATTTGCCACGTCGAACTCCCCGTGCAGCATGACGACGACATGACCGTCGCCCTCACGGGTGCTCAAACCAGTACTCGACATGGGCCTGCCTTCCTGCTGAAGCAGCAAGGCAAGGTCCAGGCCCGGCAGCTAGGCGCCAGTTCTCACGCTGAACACTACACCGGATGACGCGGCCGGGACCTTCGCCGAATTCCGTTTCGATCCCAGCCAAGAAGGACCGGCAACCCCGGACGGCGCGGGCACCGGCGACTGCAGCGCATACCGGTCGTCCCAGTAACGTTGTCACGCTCGTGGAATCCGCAGCGGGGAGGTCCGGTGAAGTTCAGGGTTCTGTACAGCACGGCGTACTCCGGGGTGGACCCGGACGCCATGGTCGCGGTCGCGCGGCACGCGGAGGATCGCGGATTTGAGTCCTTCTACCTGCCCGAGCACATCGTGCTGTATCCCGGCGCCTCGGTGGGCACGGTCACGTTCCCGCCCGGCCTGACGATCGCCGATCCGCTCGAGTGCCTGAGCTTCGTCGCGGCCGCCACCGACTTGAGTACACCCGCTGGGGATCGATCGACATGTCCGCCGACGACCTCGAGGCGCACGCCGCGCGCGCTGCTGACCACCGGCGGGCACCGGGTGATACGGCTGGTACGACGGGCGCCGCGGGACCCGGGGAGCGCCGCTGGCAGCCGGAGGATCCGGATCCTGAGCTGCTGAGCGGGATTGACGCGGTGATCCACCTGGCCGGCGCCTCCCTCGCCGGGCGTTTCAGCCCCACCCACAAGCGGGAAATCCGCGGCAGCCGGATCACCCCAACCCGCCGCCTGGCCGAGCTCGCCGCGGCCTCCGGAGGCGCCAGGAACCTGCGTGCGTTCGTGACCGCATCGGCGATCGGGATCTATGGCCCGGAGCGGAAGGACGAGGTACTGACCGAGGACAGCCCGGGGGGTGAGGGGTTCCTCGCACCCACCTGGTCGGGCAGGTCCCCGTCGATACCGGGTTCATCGTCTATAACGAGCGCACCTATCCGCTGCTCACCCGGCTGTTCACCGAGCTGGGGGTGATCACGAGGCCGGCCGAGATGAGCATGTCGGTCCGCTGCCGCGGCTGCGGCCTGCACTACGCGGGCAAGCGGGGCCTGGGCGGCCTGGTTCCCGGCCTGAGCCGGGGCCGCGGGGCGTTCCTGCGGATGCTCACCGAGATCCCGCGGTTCCACCGTGCCGCCAGGCGGCTGCTGGCCGACGGCGCGCCCGAGGACCTGACCTTCGGCGGCTTTCTCCGCCGCGGCGGCTATTCCGGCTACTTCCAGGCCCATTTCGCGCTGCCGCTGGTCGGGGCGGTGTGGTCGTGCCCGGCCGGGACCGCCCTCGATTATCCCGCCGGGTACCTACCTCGACCACCTGCCCCGGCTCGGGCCGGGCCTAGGACCGCTAGCGGGCTTCAAGGCCCGGGATCATCTCGGTGACCCGCAGAACCCGATCAGGGACAACCTCGACCGGTTCCTGCGGGCCCGCGGCGTCAGCCTGGACGGCGGCAAGGTGACGATGCTCGCTGCGCACGATGGCCGTGCGCCGCCCGCCTCCGGCCGACCGGCAGACAAGGCAAGGCGCCCGCCGCAACGTCGGTCACCACTATGACCTGTCCAACGAGTTGTTCGCGCTCTTCCTCGACGAGACCATGACCTACTCCTCGGCCCTGTTCGCCACCATGGGCGACGACGGAACGCCGGAGGCCGGCGAGCACCTGCTGGCGCAGGCCCAGCGGCGCAAGATCGACCGCCTGCTCGACCGGGCCTGTGTCGGACCGCACACCCGGCTCCTCGAGGTCGGCACCGGCTGGGCGAGTTGGCGCTGCGAGCCGCCAAACGCGGCGCCACCGTGGTCACCGTGACGATCTCGCGAGAACAGCAAGCGCTCGCCACCCAGCGGGTCGCCGAGGAAGGGCTGGACCGCCAGGTGAGCGTCCAACTACGCGACTACCGCGATATCGAGGGCACCTTCGATGCCATCGTCTCCTGCGAGATGATCGAGGCGGTCGGCGAGCGCTACTGGGACGGCTACCTCGCCGCGCTCGACCGGCACCTGGCGCCCGGCGGCCGCATCGGCCTGCAGGCGATCACCATGCCGCACGACCGGATGCTGGCCACCAGGCACACCTACACCTGGATCCACAAGTACATCTTCCCCGGCGGCCAGCTCCCATCGATCACCGCGATCCGCAGCAGCCTGGCCACCTCCACCCGGCTCCGGGTGATCGACCGC
The DNA here is from genome assembly GCA_050698735.1 of Streptosporangiaceae bacterium. Taxonomy (GTDB): domain Bacteria; phylum Actinomycetota; class Actinomycetes; order Streptosporangiales; family Streptosporangiaceae; genus Palsa-504. Next base: position 5,321 of record JBOHCG010000471.1, read on the forward strand.
GACGACTTCGGCCCGCACTACGCGCAGACGCTCAGGATCTGGCGGGAACGGTTCCATGCCCGCACGGCCGAGGTCGCCGCCCTCGGCTTCGACGAGGTGTTCAAGCGCATGTGGACCTTCTACCTGTGCTACTCCGAGGCCGGCTTCCGCTCCGGTTACCTCGACGTCACCCAGCTCACCCTGGCCCGGATATGACGCCGCCGCCCGAGGACGAAACCCCCGGCGTCGCCGGGACCATCGCTGCCCTGGTCAAGGCCCACGCGGGCGCGGACCTGCCGGTGCGCCTGCGGCTGTGGGACGGCAGCGAAGCCGGGCCGCAGAACCGCCCGGTCCTGGTCGTCAGCTCCCCGCAGGCCCTGCGCCGCATCCTGTGGCGCCCGGGCGAGCTCGGCCTGGCCCGCGCCTACGGCGCAGGTCCTTATCCAGGACTACCGCGACGCATCCGGCGGCCCCTACGACGCGATCGCGTCGGTCGAGATGGGCGAGCACGTGGGCGCCGCCGGATACCCGGCCTTCTGGCGCGGCGCTGCATCGTCTGCTGCGGCCCGGGGGACGCCTGCTCATCCAGCAGATGTCCCGCGGCCGCCGCGCCCCGGGCGGTGGTCCGTTCATCGAGTCCTACATCGCACCGGACATGCACATGCGCCCGGTAGGGGAGACGGTGCGCATGATCGAGGAGGCCGGATTCGAGGTCATCGGCGTGGAGGCGATGCGCGAGCACTACGCGCGCACCATCCGCGCCTGGCTGGCCAACTTCGAGCAGAACCTCCCCGCCGCAACCAAGATCCTGACCGAGGAGCAGGTCCGCGTCTGGCGCCTCTACCTGGCCGGCGGCGCCCTTGCCTTCGAGGAAGGCCGGATGGGCGTAGACCAGATCCTCGCCGTCAAGCCCGGACCCGCCGCACCCGGACCCGCCGCACCCGGACCCGCCGCACCCGGACCCGCCGCACCCGGACCCGCCGCACCCGGACCCGCCGCACCCGGACCCGCCGCACCCGG
>JBOHCG010000472.1:0-6315 GCA_050698735.1 Streptosporangiaceae bacterium
GCGGAGCGCGCCTCGGCCGCCGCCGGGTTGCGGCGGCTCGCCACCGTCGAGCCTGCCCTCGCCCAGTTGTTCGCGAGCATCGCGGCCTGCGATGCGACCCACGTCGCGGCGCTCGCCGCCCTGGCGTAGCCGCATGACGGCTATCACCGCGACCTCCGCGCTGCAGGCCGCGCTCGCGGCGGAGAACGCGGCCATCTACGGCTACGGGGTGGCCGGAGCCTACCTGGCCGGGAGCGAGCAGGCCGCCGCCAGCCAGGACTGGACCGTCCACAGCGAGGCCCGCGACACGCTCAGCGCGATGATCACGCGGCTCGGCGCCACGCCGGCCGCCGCGGCCGCCTTTTACACGCTCCCCCTCCCGGTGCACAACTCAAGCACGGCAAGGGCGCTTGCGGCCTACCTGGAGGACGGCGTGACCCGTGCCTACCTCGGGGTGGTCGCGCTCGACGACCAGCGGCTGCGGGCCTTCGGCGCGCTGGCCATGCAGGCGCCGGCCCGGCGCGCCGCCTACTGGCGCGGGCGCACCCAGCCCTTCCCCGGCCTAGCCGGCTAGCTCAGTCGTTGCGACGAAGGGAGGCAAGAACCCGAACGATCGTGGCGGCAGCGAGGTCAATGTCATCGGCCACGGCGATCCGTTCCGCCCACGACCACCAGAACCACCAGATGCCGTCCTTACCGCAGCCCGCGTACACGCTCTCTTCAAGCGCCCTGGCGGCCGGGTTGACCACGTACAGGCTGGGGACACGCCCCGGCGGCGCCATCAGCCATGCCTCAAGCCCGCGATGGGTCAATTCATCGGCTAGCTTCTCCAGATAAACAGCCTGCATCTGGCCCGATTCGCGGGTCTTGGCTTCCACCGTTATCACCACAGTAACTATCAGGAGTCGGTCGGGGACTGAATGTTGCCGCTCTTCCAGGATGCAGCCGCAACGGCATCGGCGCAACGCACATCGGGAAATTCGCAGCTCAGGGAAATCAGCGGGAGATAACCCCCCGTCTCGCCGTTTTTACCCTACTCATGCTGACGCATCAGGCCGGACATCGGTTCACGAATGTCGCGTAAAAGTCGATCATGAACTCAGGAGGGGAGCGGCGCCGGCAGGGGCTCGGAGTGCAGGACGGTGAGCCGGGAGACGGCGCGGGTGAGCGCGACGTACAGCCGCTGCAGGCCCCTGGCCTCGGCGCGCGCGATCAGGGCGGGCTCGACGACGATGACGTGATCGAACTCCAGGCCCTTGGCCACCGTGACAGGCACCAGCGTCAGGCGGGCGTCTTCACCGGGCGCACCGTACTGCACCCCGGCGCTGTCGAGCGCGCGGGCCAGCTCGGGAACCTGCGGATCGGCGGCGATGACGGCGACGGATCCTGGCCGGGTCAGGGCCTGCGCACAGGCCGCCGCCATGGTCGCGGCGACCGAGGAGGCCGGCACGCGGACGACGTCCAGCGCCCCGGGGTCCGCGCGCAGCGAGGAGGCCGGCCGCAGCCCGGGGGCGATGGCATCGAGAAGCGACGACGCGTAGTCCAGGATCTGCCTCGGCACGCGGTAGCCGATTGACAGCTCGCGCACGTCGGTATCCGGCTTGCCCAGGTGGGACAGCTGCGCCGCCCAGGAGTCCGCCGCCCACGGCGTGGTGCCCTGGGCGAGGTCCCCGAGCACGGTTGCCGAACCGGTGGAGCACCGGCGGCCGAGCGCGCGGCACTCCATCGGCGAGAGGTCCTGCGCCTCATCGACCACCACGTGGGCCAGGCTCGGCGTCCGGTTGACCAGGTCACGCGCCTCGTCGATGAGCACGAGGTCCGCCGCGGACCACCGGGCGGAACCGGGCCCTCGCGGGGCCGGCGCCCACAGGATCAGGGCCTGCTCTTCGTCGGTGAGCACGCCGCGGGCCGGCGCGGCAAGCGCGGACTGCGACGACAGCAGCCCGAACACCAGCCGTACCGGATCCACCTTCGGCCACATCGCCTCCACCACGGCGCGCACCGGCCGGGACCGGCGCACCGACTCGTGCGTGCGGTCGTCGCAGGCCTCCCCCGCGGCCTCCATCCGGGTCAGGATGACGTGCGCGATCCTGTGCTCGAGCAGTTCGCGCGCCGCGCCGTAGCGCACCCCGCGCGCAGCGAGCTCGGCGGCGAGTTCCGCGAGCTCGTGCCCGGGTACCCGCCACCGGCGCGACCCGCGGGGCAGCATCAGGGCCGAAGGCGGCGGCCGTACCGACGACCACAGCGCCCGGCGCAGCACCTCCGCCATCCGCGCATCGCCCTTGACGACCCCGGCGGCTTCGGAGTCGGAGCCGCGAACGGATACGGACCCGGCTACCAGCTCGCCAACCGTTGTCTGGGTGACGTCGATCTCGCCGAGCGCGGGCAGCACGTTGCGGATGTAGGACAGGAAGGCCCGGTTCGGCCCGACCATGACTACCCCGCGCCGCCGGACCTGCTCCCGGTACGCGTACAGCAGGTACGCCACCCGGTGCAGCCCGACCGCGGTCTTCCCGGTGCCCGGAGCGCCCTGGACGCACACCGTCTGGTCGGCGCCGGCCCGCACGATGTCGTCCTGGTCCGGCTGGATGGTGGCGACGATGTCCCGCATCGGGCCGGACCGCGGGCGCTCGATCTCGTCGATGAGGATCTGGCTCGGCTTGTGCGCCGCGGCGCCGGCCAGCGGACCGGAACCGGGCGGACCGGAACCGGGCGGACCCGAGCCGAAGAGCTCGTCCTCGTAGGCGGTCAGCTCTCCGCCGGAGAAGCCGAACCGCCGCCGCAGCGCCAGGTTCATCGGGTCCGCGCCGCTGGCCCGGTAGAACGGCCTGGACACCGGCGCCCGCCAGTCGATGACCGCGGGCACGCCGTCCGGGGCGTGCACATGCCTGCGGCCGATGTGAAAGCTCTGTCCCGCTATGCCGTCGTCCTCCGGGTCGCCGTCGTAGTCGAGGCGGCCGAAGAACAGCGGGGCGTCCGGGATGTCCTTCAGCGCCTCGGCGCGGTGGTACAGGTCGGCCTTGAGGTACTCCTCGGAGACCGGGTCTCCGCCCATGGCCTTGAGGGAAAGCACGTCCTCGCGCATCAGGCGGAGGAACTCACGGTCGCGCCGCAACTCGGCGCGTTCGGCGGTAAGGACGGGATCAACCACGGTCCGTTCGGTGAATTCTGATTTTTTTGCTTGTGACGCGGCCACGAGGACGGGAACTTACCAGCTAGTCACCTGGAAGTCACGCGGTTTTCCGCGCCGCGGGCCGCCAGCTGCCCAGCCCGTACGGGGTGAGGAAGGCGTCAAAGACGAGTTCGGACGCCCCGGTCAGCGCGCCGAGCCGGCCGAGCGTCGAGGGCAGCAGGGCGGGCGGGTCCGGCCTGCGGAACCGCATCAGGCCGGACAGGTAGCCGTCCCTGACCGCGGCGGGCGCGGCCTGATGCACGCTGGCCGCCAGGCCGGACAGGCCGACTGCCTCCGGGTCGTGCGCGTTTACCAGCGCGCCGATGCCGCGGCCGAGCGCCCTGGCGACCTGGTCCAGGGCGCGGCCAGCGGCCGGATCCGCGGCGGCGGCGGAGATGACCTCCTCGGCCAGCGCCATCCGGTCCCCGTGTTCTGGCCGGCCTGCCGCGCGGAGCAGCCCGCGGGCGCCGGCCTCCAGTTCCCAGCAGCCCGACGAGCCGCACCGGCACGGCTCGTCGCCGCCGGCCAGCGGCATGTGCCCGAACTCCCCCGACGAACCGTGCGCTCCGGTCACAGGCAGGCCGCCGGTGAGCAGCACCCCGCCGATGCCGGTCGCGACGTGCAGGTGCAGGGCAACAGAGACGCGCCGCAGCACGCCCCTGCGGGCCTCCGCGAGCCCGGCCAGCGTCGCATCGTTGCCGACGAGGACCGGGCCGGCCGCGTTAGGCCCGGCGGCCTCTGGCGCCGCCTCGGGCACGAGGGCACCGGCGACATCGACATCGCGCCAGTCGGCCAGCGTCGGCTGTACCATCTTCCCGCCGCTGACCGGGGAGGGCACCGCGACGCCGATGCCGACCACGCGGCCGCCGAACTGCCGGACGCGGATCCTCAGCCTGGCCGCGACGTCCGCGAGCACGCCGATGCCGGAGGAGGCGTCCCGCTCCTGGCGGTCTAGCACCGTGCACCGCCCGGTCAGCTCGAAGGCGGCCAGCATGAACGAGTCGTCCCGCAGGTCGACGGCGAGCACCACGGGACCATGCGGATGCGCGGAAGGGATACCGGTCGGGCGCCCCCTGGCGCGCTGGACGGCGGCATCGACCGGGCTGCTCAGCTCCTCGATCAGCTGGCGCTCGGCCAGGTCCCTGACCAGGACGGTGGCGGTTCCCCTGGCCAGGCTCAGCTCCCTGGTCAGCTCGGCGCGGGTGCGCTGGCCGCCGCCGTCGTGGATGGCGCGCAGCAGCCGCGCGAGATTGTGCGCGCGCAACTCGGCACTGGTAGTCGCCGCGCCCTCGTTCTTACGCACACTCCGATCGTGCCACGCCCGGTTCGGCTGCGGCGCCGCTTGCCCCGCCACTACCAGTCCCAGTGGAAGCCGACGACCGTCTTCTCCGCGAGCCGCAGGTAACGGTGGACGGCGAACTGGCTGTCCAGGGAGACGGATTCGCGCTCCACGATTGGGCCGTCCATTCCGTCCCATACCGCCCACACGACGTCGCGGGGAAGCCTGTGCGGATGGAACTCGACGCGGATATCGAGGCTCTCGACGTGGTACTGGACGATGCGGCGGAACTCCGGCGGCGGCGCCTCGGGGTAATGGAAGCTCGTCGTGTACTCGAGCGTGGCGGTCTCCCCCGCGGCCAGCGGATTGGCCAGCAGCATGTCCACCACGAACAGCTCGGCGACGGGCTGGTAGAAGGGGCCAGCGAGCCCGTTGCAGCCCTGGCCGACCTCGATGGTCACGGCGTTCGTGTCGGCGCGGTAGGGGACCCGGTCGACGTCGTCGACCAGTGCCTCGATGACCTGGATGGTGCGGTGCCGCGACGGCATGCCCTCGGCGTCCAGGTAATGATGATCGTGCATGGACAGCGTCTTGAGCCTGGGGCTGCCCAGGGCGCTGGCCGTATCGTCGCGGATCGCGCGCGGGCCGGACAGGACGCGCGCTCCGGCGGTCCCCTCCCACAGCTTCAGCAGCTGCTTGCGCTCCCACGCGCCGAGCCCGAATGCCTCCATGAACAGGACCAGGGTCGCCTTGCTGAGCAGCCTGCCTTGCAGGGCGCGCGATGCGGTGTCCTTCAGCTGGCGGGGCAGCACGTCCGCGTCGCCTTTCGCGCGCGGATGCTCCCACAGATAATGGGCCAGCACCTCGGCGACCGCGAGCTGGTTGACCTGCCCTTTTCTGCTGCGCTCCGCGTACTGTTCCCACTTGCGCCGGTACCGGCCCGGCCGCAGCAAAAGCTCCCGCAGGTATGCCGCGGCAGCCTGCGAGCCAGTCGGCAGCGCAGACGCTCCCGGCGTCACCTCAGCCACGGTCTCCTCACTAGCTGAGAACTAATAGCGACATTCGTCAGCTATGGTACGACTGATCTCGATGATGAGGCGAGATCGGCATGCGCGGAAGAACTAATTGCAGGCACGGGGCTCGGCTCAGGGAGTGCCTCGCAGAGCGCGGCCGCCACGCGGGCACCTCGGGGAGGGCGGCCAGGCCGTCGGCGGCCGGGAATCGCGGCTGCAGCGCCCGGCCATTTGGCGCACTTTCGCCCGCGCCGCCGGGCCAGGGTAGATTCGTGGTATGCCCGGCACTGACGGACGACCGCGCTGGCTGACCGACGACGAACAGCAGGCATGGCGGGCGACCGTCGGCCTGGCCCAGCTGCTCATCAGGCAGCTAGACCGTGACCTGAATGTGCACGGGCTGAGCGGTCACGATTACGAGATCCTCGTCGAGCTCTCCGAGGCACCAGATCATCGCCTGCGGATGACCGAGCTAGCCGACGCGACCAGCCAGTCGCGGAGCCGGCTCTCGCACCAGGTCACCCGGATGGAAAGCCGCGGCCTGATCCGGCGTGACGACTGCGAGGGCGACAAGCGGGGCACGTTTGCCGTGCTGACGCCCGGCGGCATGGCCGCAATCGAGCGCGTCGCGCCTGATCATGTGGAAAACGTCCGCCGCCATTTCATCGACCGGCTAGAGCCCCGCCAGCTCGAGGAGATAAGGACCGCATTCGAGCCGATCGTCGATTACCTGCGAAAGATCCGCGACCGCGACTAGCGGCGAGCCCGGATACGGCGAACAGCCAGGAGCAAAGCTCCGACATCACCAAGCCGCTACGGCGAACAGCCAGGAGCAAAGCTCCGACATCACCAAGCCGCTACGGCGAACAGCC